>NZ_JAQFEN010000013.1:0-69120 GCF_027689445.1 Gemmiger qucibialis
ACAATTTTTACTTCAGAATATTGTCTAACTTTTTGGGGTCACTTCATTTTGCATTTTATGGGGATTTCTTATTTTATGCCTTGCTCTTGTTCTTTTCCACGCACAGCCCCCACACCACGGTGATGAACATGGTGATGAGCATATCCGGCAGGGTATTGCCCAGCACAAAGTCAATGTTCATCAAGATGCGGTAGATCACAAAGCCCACCAGCCAGATGATCATGCGGGAAGCGGAAAGCTCCTTGGCGGAAGCATCCGAATGCAGGATAAAAGCATCGGCAATCTGCACGGCAATCATCGGGGCAAACACAGAGCCGATGAGGTACAGGAAATCGGTGATATCATCCATGGGGAAAACAATCGCGCCCACGGTGCCAATGACGGTCACGATCAAAGCGACCTGCTTGCCCTTGAACTTGGGGGCGATGGTCTCGGCAGAGATACCGGCGCTCCAAGCATCCAGGAAGGTGGTGGTGACGGTAGAGAACACCACGATCAGCAGGCCGACCACTCCAAGGCCAGCCTGCAGCAGGATCTGGGCGATATCGCTCTGGCCGGTATAGATGGCAGCACCCATGCCAATGAGGTACATCCAGCAGGAAACAACGCCGTAAGTAACAGTGCTGGCCAGGGTAGCGGCAAAGGGCTTTTCGGCTTCGCGGGTGTAATCGCTGATGAGCGGCAGCCAGGACAGCGGCATGGCAACGGCCAGCTCCACGGCAGCGCCAAAGCTGAGGGAATCATCCTGCGCGGTCATGATACCGTTGCCGCCAAAGAAGATGACCTTGCACATAACAAGGGTCAGCACGAACAGCAGCACCATAACCACCTGGTTGATGCGGCCCAAGTCGGTCAGGCCGATCAGAATCCAGACCAGGATCAATGCGCCGATAACAAGGCACCACAGCCAGGCACCCACACCGGCAATGCCGTTTGCCGCCAGCGCGCCGTCATAAATCATGATGGCTGTCCAGCCGACCAGCTGCAGCACGTTGAGGGCGGCAAACCACAGGCTGCCCTTTTTGCCAAAGCTGAGCTTGGAGGTTTCCATGGCGGAAAGCCCGGTGCGCCCGCCGATGAGACCGGCAAAGAACATCATGGTGCAGCCGATCAGATGGCCCAGCAGGATTGCGGCAAAGCCCTTGGCCATGCCGAGGGGGGCAAAGTAAGTGCCGGTCAGGATCTCAGCAATGGAAACACCAGCGCCGAACCAGATCAGGCTGTTTTGGAATACAGAAGTCTTTTTCATGCTTCGGCCTCCTTGCTCCACTCGTTATCCAATGCAAAGGCGTGGTTCATGGGGCCGGAGCCATGGCCCAGGTCCAGCATGGCGGCCAATGCGCCGGAAATATACGCCTTGGCGCGGCGCACAGCGGTTTCCAGATCATAGCCCTTTGCCAGGTTGGAGGCAATGGCGCTGGACAGGGTGCAGCCGGTGCCGTGGGTGTTAGGGTTATCAATGCGCTGGCCGTTGAACCAGGCGGCGCTGCCATCGGTCAGCACCAGCAGGTCGTTGGCATCGTTCAGGTTATGCCCGCCCTTGCACAGCACATTGCAGCCAAATTTCTGGCTGATCTCTTTCGCGGCGTTTTCCATATCGGCGGCCGTCTTAATGCTGTGGCCGCACAGGATCTCCGCTTCGGGGATGTTGGGGGTAATGACTTCCGCCAGGGGCAAAAGCTCAGTTTCCAGCGCGGTAACTGCGTCCGGTTCCAGCAGGGCTGCGCCGGAGGTTGCCACCATCACGGGGTCCACCACGATATGCTTTGCGCCGTACTGCCGCAGCTTTTGGGCGATCACGCGGATCAGCTCCTGAGAGCTGACCATACCGATCTTGACAGCATCCGGGTAGATATCCGTAAACACGGCATCCAGCTGCTGCGCTAAAAATTCCGGCGTTGAATTCAGGATGCCGGTCACCCCAGTGGTGTTCTGGGCGGTCAGGGCGGTGATGGCGCTCATGGCAAACACGCCGTTCATCGTCATGGTTTTGATGTCGGCCTGAATTCCGGCGCCGCCGCTGGAGTCACTGCCAGCGATTGTCAATGCTGTTCTCATGTTTTTCCTCCTGTTGCCCGTATCGGGCGTGGTTCAGCATCAGGTAAAAATATCCGCCGTGCAAGGTGGTGCCCCCAATGCACAGCGCACCAACAGCGATAGGATGTATCGAACACCCCAAAGCTGCAAGGTCATATTATAACTGCCCGGCCAGGCGGTACAGTTCCCGGCTGGCAGCGCAGGGGTCGGCCTGGGCAAAAATGGCGCTGACAACGGCCACACCGGCCAGCCCCCTGCCCTGCAGCTGCAGCAGGTTGGCGGCGTCAATGCCGCCGATGGCTACAACGGGGATGTTGACCGCCGCCGTTACCGCGCGCATGGTTTCAGCAGTAACAGGGTGGGCGTCCAGCTTGGTGCCGGTCACAAAGGCCGCGCCGCAGCCAAGGTAGTCCGCGCCGTCGGCCTGGGCGGCCAGCGCTTCGGCAGCGTTATGGGCCGATACGCCCAAAATCTTATCCGGCCCCAGCAGGGCGCGGGCGCGCTTAGCGGCCATATCGCTCTGGCCCACATGCACGCCGTCCGCCCCGGCTGCCAAAGCAATCTCGACATTATCATCAATCACAAACGGCACATGACGGAAGTGGCACAGGGCGGACAGTTCCTCGGCTTCGGCCAGCAGGTCGTGTTCGTCCAGGCATTTTTCCCGCAGCTGCACAAAGGTTGCCCCGCCGTCAATGGCCTGGGCCACTACATCGGCAAGGCGGCGGCCGTTCAGCCAGGTGCGGTCGGTCACAGCGTACAGGCGCAGCTGCTGCGGCAGAACTTTCATAAACAAAACCTCCAAAAAAGGCAAAACAAAAAACGGGCGCGCCGGAAAAAGGCGCACCCGCTTTGTACACGAATGTTGCATTCTCCCTACGTTGGCATTACCCACATCAGGTTCATCGGGTCGGAACCGATTGTTCCCTCTCAGCCATAGTGGCTCCCCATAACAGGTACTATCATACCCCTTTTTGCGGATAAAAACAAGACCTTGACAAAATTCCCGTAAGTGTTTATGATGGGTAACGAAATCAGGGGAGCCTTTTTGGCTGAGAGGAAGCGCTGCTTCGACCCTTAATACCTGATGTGGACCATGCCACCGTAGGAAGACTTTCAACTGTTTTGTTCTGTCTTTTTTGCAGGGGCTCCGCGTTGGGCCCCTGCTTTTTGTATCATATCAGGGCCGGCCCGTTGGGCCGCCTTAGGGGAAAGGAAGGAAAACAGGCATTGTGCCCGAAGCTGCGGGGGAGCGCCCGGAGCTTTGTGATTCAGCGATGGGAAGCCGTGTTCCGGCGTGAGAGGAAGCCAGCAAGCTTCGACCGAACAGCGGGGAGAAGTGTTTGCCCGCTGCGCCCGTACAAGGCGGCTGACGGCAGATGCCTGCGGCAGCCTTCCGCTTTTTTGTTATATTGAAAAAGGAGTACTCGATATGAAAAAGTCCAATACCAAAAAGCTGGCTCTGGCCGGTGTTCTGTGTGCCGTTGCTGTTGTTGGCAGCATGTTTTCTTTCCCTGTTTTTGGCAGCAAGTGCGCGCCGGTGCAGCACATGGTCAATGTACTGTGCGCCGTTCTGCTGGGGCCCTGGTACGGCGTTGGTGCCGCATTTGTGGCCAGCCTGCTGCGCAACCTGCTGGGCCTTGGCAGCCTGATGGCGTTCCCCGGCAGCATGTGCGGCGCTTTGCTGTGCGGCATTGTCTACCACAAAACCCACAAGCTGCTGCCCACTTTGATCGGTGAGGTGTTCGGCACCGGCATCATCGGCGGTTTGCTGGCATGGCCGGTCGCTATCCTGTTTATGGGCAAGGCCGCCGGCGATATTGCGTTCTATGCCTACATTGTGCCGTTCCTGGTTTCCACCGTGGGTGGTTCCATCATTGCCGGCATCATCCTGTTTGCGCTGGAAAAGAACGGCACCCTGAAATCCATGCAGAACGCCCTGAACAAGTAACACGAGGTTTGTATTTATGTCCGTATCCGCACCGCTGGCCGCCATCCGGGCGCAGCACCCGCTTCTGCACTGCATTTCCAACATTGTTTCTGCCAACGACTGCGCCAACCTGGCGCTGGCCATCGGGGCAAGCCCCATCATGGCCCAGGCCCCGCAGGAAATGGCCGACATTGCCGCTTTGGCCGGCGCCGTTGTGCTGAACACCGGCACCCCGGACGAAGCCAAGTTCGCCGCTGCCCGCACCGCCGGTGCCACGGCAAACCGCCGCAGCATCCCTGTTGTGCTGGACCCAGTGGGTGTGGGCGCAAGCCCCTGGCGGCTGGCAAACATCCAGAGCCTTTTGCAGCAGGTGCAGCCCGCCATTGTGCGGGTGAACGCCGGGGAGGCCGCCGCCCTGCTGGGCCTTGGCGGCAGCGAGCACGGGGTGGACAGTCTGACCGCCCCAAAAGCGCCCGCCGGGCTGGCCGCAGCGTTGGCGCAAAAGCTGAGGTGTGTGGTGCTGCTTTCCGGCACCGAGGACCTGATTGCCGATGGGCAGCAGCTCTGCACCGTGCGCGGCGGCAGCGACCGGATGCGCACCGTGACGGGGGCCGGGTGTATGCTTTCCGTTTTGTGTGGGGCGTTTGCCGCCGTACAGCCGGGGGATGCCTTTACCGCTGCCGTGCAGGCCGCACGGTTCTGGAAAGCCTGCGCCGAGCAGGCTGAGGACCATGCCGCCGGGGCGGGCAGCTTCCGCGTGGCGCTGTTTGACACGGCGGGCAGCATGACGGATGAAGTATTTGCCGGGGAATAATTTTTATGGTGGCAACTTAGGGCAATACCGCATAATTCTAAGTGCCGATACGGCGAGCGAGGTGCGGCAGATGCCAAGCCAAAAGCGCAGATAATACTGGATGCTGCAAAGGTGAGCGCCGCCAGTGGCGGAAACAGCGAACCGAAGCAGGGGCAGCGGTCGCAGAGTGCGAGGGGCTTTTGCCCCCGAAGCACGATGCGGGTACCGCAACCCGACATTATCGAGCATTTTGGCAACGCAGATGCCGTGCCGCAGCTGCCGGAGCGGTGCTTAAGCCGCAAGGCGGGAATTGTGCGGTGTTGCCTTAGTTGTACAAGTGCGTTTTCCACCCCCCGTACCCTGCTAGTGACTGATAAAACCATTGCCTTCTTTGTAGGGCGGGGTCACTGACCCCGCTGCTCCCCTGCCCTAACACAAACAAAAATCAGCAAGGCCCGATACCGGGGTGAATCTCACCGCACGGTATCGGGCCTTGCTCTATATTGCTCTATATTTTATGTATTGCTTCCCCGTTTGCCTGCTTTACCCAATCAGGCCGCTGTTCTTGACAGCCTGGACGGCTTCGGTGATTTTTTCCACCGGCAGGGTCAGGGCAAAACGGACGTAGCCTTCACCGGACGGGCCAAAGCTGGAGCCGGGGGTGCAGATCACGCCGGCTTTTTCAATCATTTCCATGCAGAACTCCATGCTGGTGCCGTGCCCCTGCGGGACCGGTGCCCAGACGAACATGGAGCCGTGGCTGTCCGGCACATCCCAGCCGATGGAGCGGAAGCCCCCGCACAGGGCGTCGCGGCGGCGCTGGTATTCGGCACACTGGGCCTTGATGGGCTCCAGCGGGCCTGTCATAGCGGCAATGGCGGCTTTCTGCTCCGGGATGAACTTGCCGAAATCGATCTGGGTGCGCAGCTTCTTGCATGCGGCAATCACATCGCGGCGGCCCACCAAAAAGCTGATGCGCGCGCCGGTCACGTTGAAGCTCTTGCTCAGGGAGAAGAACTCGACTGCGCAGGTCTCGGCGCCGGGAATGTTGAAGATGCTGTGGCCCACGGCACCATCAAAGATGATATCGCTGTAGGCGTTATCATGGATGAGCAGAATCTTATGTGCATTGCAGAAATCCACGATCTCCTGGTACAGCTCCGGGCTGCCCACGCTGCCCACCGGGTTGGCCGGCAGGGATACGATCATCATCTTGGCCTTATCAGCCACATCGTCGGGGATCTCCTTCACATTGGGCAGGAAGTTATGCTCTTTGGTCAGGTGGTAGTAGTACGGCACGCCGCCGCCCAGCTTGACACCGGTAATGAACACCGGGTAGCAGGGGTCCGGCAGCAGCACCACATCGCCGTCGTTCAGCAGGGCAAGGCCCATGTGGCCCATGCCGTCCTGGCTGCCGTTAAAGCTCATGATCTGGTCCGGGGTTATGCCGTCCACATCAAAGCGGCGCTTGTAATAAGCGCACACGGTATTCAGCAGTTCCGGCAGGTCCCGCAGGGAATACTTCCAGTTTTCGCTCACCATGGCGGCATCGCACAATGCCTGCTTGATGTGCGGCATCGGCTCAAAGTCCGGGGTACCGACCGAAAGATTGTACAGCTTTTTGCCCTGTGCTTCCAGGGCCACCTTTTTATCATTCAGGGCGGCAAAAATTTCCGCGCCGAACAGGTCCAGCCGTTTTGAAAATTCCACTTCAAATGCCATGATTTTCTATCTCCTCTCCCAAGCCTGAGGTTATCCTCTATCCGGCAATACCAAATCATTCTAAGGCAATACCGCATAATTCTAAGTGCCGATACGGCGAGCGAGGTGCGGCAGATGCCAAGTCAAAAGCGCAGATAATACTGGATGTCTTATCGAGCATTTTGGCAACGCAGATGCCGTGCCGCAGCTGCCGGAGCGGTGCTTAAGCCGCAAGGCGGGAATTGTGCGGTGTTGCCATAAGCGCCGATACAGCGGGAATCATCTGGTATTGCTCTATCTCACTTTGCACGCTGAGCGCACAAATAGGCATCAATATCAAAGTCCAACAGCTGCGTATCCTTTTTTAAGTACAGCGGGTGGTGCGGCTGGCCGGATTTTAACAGCGGGCCTGCCGTGTACCACTTTGCGCCTGCCGCTTTGCCGTCGGCGGCAAAATCCCGCATACAGTCCATCAGGTAATCCCGTTTCAGGATGATGTTCCCCCACGCCGCCCACACGGCAGGCTGGTCCGATAAAGACAGCAGATACCGGAACGCCTTGCGGTTTTCCGCGTGCAGGGCGGGGTTCAGCGCATGCTCCATATCATCGGGGCGGGTGGCGCGCTGGGCGTACACGTTGAACATCAAAAAACTGTCATACCCGTTAGCCAGGGCAATGCGCTGGGCGCTCTGCAAGGTGGGGTCCAGGGCATCCGGGGCCGCGGTGGATGGGTTGATACCTACGCAGATCAGCGGCTTTTTACCGCGGGTGCCCAAAATGTAACGGTACTCGGAGTAGGTATTGGGCACATACAGCCAGCGGGCCGCATCATAATCCGGGGAAGGCTGCAGCGCCGCCTGCAAAGCGGGTTCAAACAGCGCCAGTTCCAGCCCGGCGGTGGGACCTTTTGGGATATGCATACAAGAAACCTCCTGAGGTACAGTTAAAAAGCTGCGTTTTGGACCGCATCGTAATTACTATACCACCGCCGCACACCTTGCGCAAGAGGGAACCGCGTGATATAATACCCTTTAACCTTTCAAGATTTTATGCAACAGACTTTTTCAAAAAGGACGTGTTAAGATGGAAAAGCGCCACAATTATGCGGCTGCCGGATTCCTGCTGCTGGGGATCGGCGCAGCGGGGCGGGCGTTCCTGGGTGTGCCGGAAGGCGTTACCATGGCGGAACTGAGCCTGACCGTGCTGCTGGTGATCGGCGCCCTGCTGCTGACACGGCAGGGGCTGGCTGCGCTTGTGTGCGGGTTGGCGGCCACGGCACTGGAGCTTGTTTTGTGCGGTTCCTGGGTGCAGACCGGCGGGGCTTTGGCCGCTGCTGCGCCGTTTTTGCGGCTGGCTGACCTGTGGCTGCTGCTGGGCCTTGTGTGGGGCAGCCTGCCTGCGGCCCGCCGCGCTGTGGACGACCTGAAATACACCCGCTCCACCCGCATGATGCTGGTTGCCTGCGGGGTGCTGCTGGCTGCCCACACGGTGTTGCGCATTGCCAGCCTTGCTGCGCCTGCCAGCGTGCCGCTGGGCAAGGCTTCTTCCGGCAGCTTTGTGGTATTTTCGGTACTGCTGCTGTGGTACACTGTGCTGATGGTCAAAGCCTACAACGTTCAGCGCACCAAACATTGAGCATACGGCCGTTCTGCGCCCTTTGGGGCGCGGGATGGCCGTATTTTTATTCTATTATTTTGCGCGGAATCTCTTTACATCTTTAATGCATAAAAGTATAATAAATTCATCTATTCCCGCGTAAGTTGGTGGGTTGTGGATGAAGAGGAATGGAAGAGGTTCGGAAGAGATTAGAAGAGGAGTGTATATTCATGCAACTTGATCTTTCCCGGTTTTCACCGGCTGAGCGCAGCACTTTGCAGCTGCGTGTATTATACGAGGGTGCAGGCTACCGCAAATTTCGCTGCTCCCATTTTGAGGAATATTCGCTTTATCAGCAAAACGAGCGCTTTCTTTCGGATTCCCAGGTCATTACCTTTACCGACTTGGACGGCAAGCTGCGCGCCATCAAGCCGGACGTAACGCTTTCGATCGCCAAGAACGCCCAGCCCACCGCCGGGGAATGCAAAAAGTATTATTATACAGAGCAGATCTGCCGCCCCAGCCGCGAAAGCCACACCTTCTCGGAGATCAGCCAGATGGGCCTGGAGTGCATCGGTGCGGTTGGCGCTGCCGAACAGGCCGAGGTTGTGCGCCTTGCGCTGGAAAGCCTGGCCAGCCTGGAAGTTCCCACCGTGCTGGAAGTCAGCCATATGGGCTTTGTGACCGCCCTGCTGGACACCCTGCATGTGGATGCCGCCGCCCGCCCGCGCCTGTTGGAGCTGCTGCGCGACAAAAACGCCCACGAACTGCATGCCGCCGCGCTGCAAAGCGGGCTGGATGAAGCCGCCGCCAACGCGCTGACCGCTATTTTAAGCCTGCACGGCCCCTTTGGCACCACGCTGGCCGCCGCTCGCAGCCAGTGCCAGTGTGAAGCCCAGCAGGACGCCCTGCTGGAACTGCAGAGCCTGCAGAATGAACTGGGCGATGCCGGACGCGGCATGCAGCTGGATCTGAGCCTTGCCGGTGATATGGAATATTACAACGGCCTGGTGTTCAGCGGCTATGTGGCCGGGGTGCCTCGTGCCGTACTGAAAGGCGGCCGGTATGACCTGCTGGCTCAGCGCTTTACCCCCGGTGCCTGCGCCCTGGGCTTTGCCCTTTACCTGGACGAGCTGGAGCGCCTGAGCGCTCCCCTGCCGCCGGTGCAGCAGCAGGGCACCGAGCGCCAGTGGCTGAACATCGCCCTGCCCAAAGGCCGCCTGGGCGATAAAGCCTATGGCCTGCTGGCCGCTGCCGGGTATGAAGCCAACGAAAACTACAACGAGACCCGCAAGCTGGTGGTGGAGAACCCCGAAGCCGGGGTGCGGTACTTCCTGGTCAAGCCCAGCGACGTTGCCATTTATGTGGAGCACGGCGCTGCCGACATTGGCATTGTGGGCAAGGATATCCTGACCGAATCCGGTGCCGATGTGTACGAGCTGCTGGATACCGGCATGGGCAAGTGCCGCATGTGCGTGGCCGGCCCCAGGAACTTTGTGGACGATGAAAGCCGCGCCCTGCGCGTTGCCACCAAGTTTGTGAACATTGCCCGCGCCCATTACGAGAGCATTGGCCGCGATATTGACATCATCAAGCTGAACGGCTCCATTGAGCTGGCTCCCATCCTGGGGCTTTCGGATGTGATCGTGGATATTGTGGAGACCGGCACCACCCTGAAAGAAAACAATCTGACCGTACTGGAAGAGTTCATGCCCATTTCGGCACGGTTCATTGCCAACAAAGCCAGCTACAAATTCAAGTACGCGCAGCTGACCGAACTGCTGAACAAGATGAAGGAGGCGCTTGCCAAATGATCCGCATTTTTGAGTTTGACGCTTTGAAGCCTGAAGAAATCCTGAACCGTGATATCCGTGCGGAAGCCAGCGTAGAAGCAACCGTGGATGCCATTATCGCCGATGTGCGCGCCCGCGGTGATGCCGCCCTGAAAGATTACGCTCTGAAATTTGACCACGCCCAGCTGGACGAGCTGCGGGTGAGCCAGGCGGAAATTGACGAAGCCTTTGAAGCCGCCGGTGAGGATTTTGTGACTACCCTGAAGATGGCTGCCGCCAACATCCGCGCCTTCCATGAACACCAGGTCCACAAGAACTTTGTGATGAACGATACCCCCGGCATTGTGCTGGGCCAGAAATATACCCCGATTGAAAAAGCCGGTGTGTATGTGCCGGGCGGTACCGCCGCTTACCCCAGCACCGTACTGATGGATGTGATCCCCGCCAAGGTGGCCGGTGTGAAGGAGATCGTGATGACCACCCCCGCCGGGCCGGATGGCAAGGTGAATCCCTCCATCCTGGCTGCTGCGGTGATTGCCGGTATTGACAAGATCTTCAAGACCGGCGGCGCCCAGGCCGTGGCCGCGCTGGCTTACGGCACCGAGAGCATTCCCGCGGTGGATAAGATCGTCGGCCCCGGCAATATTTACGTTGCCACCGCCAAGCGCAAAGTGTTCGGCAAGGTTGGCATTGATATGATCGCCGGGCCTTCGGAGATTCTGGTGCTGGCGGATGGCAGCTGCAACCCCGCCTGGGTGGCAGCCGACCTGCTGAGCCAGGCCGAGCATGACAAGCTGGCCAGCCCCGTGCTGGTAACGGACAGCGCCGAGCTGGCCAAGGCCGTACAAGCCGAGCTGGAAGTGCAGATCCCACAGCTGCCCCGCGCCGCCATTGCCCGCGCCAGCGTGGACACCAACGGCAAGATCATTGTGACGGACGATATGAACAAGGCCATTGACGCCGTGAACATCATTGCCCCGGAGCATTTGGAAATTTGTGTGGACGACCCGTTCGCCGTTTTGAACAGCGTAAAGAACGCGGGCAGCATTTTCCTGGGCAAGAATGTGCCGGAAGCACTGGGCGATTATTTTGCCGGCCCCAACCACACCCTGCCCACCAGCGGCACGGCACGTTTTTCCAGCCCGCTGGGCGTGGACGATTTTGTGAAAAAGTCCAGTTTCATTTATTACACCCGCGATGCCCTGGGCAAAGTTCAATCCCGCATTGCCGATTTTGCCGAGCATGAGGGCCTGCACGCCCACGCCAAGAGCGTTACCATCCGTTTTGAAGACCAGTGAAGGATGGGGTACCGGAGCGGAAGGCCAACCGTTTAGCAACATATAATTACAGCCAATCCGGTGTGTATTTCATTACGATTTGTTCCAAAAACAAGCGTTGCACCTTTGGAACGATTGTAGGGGGCGGCGTCCCCGACGCCCCGCGAACCCGATTGTCACCAACCGGTAAAATTGTTGCACGGCAGTTGGGGAATATGATTGCATTTTATTCCCATGTGCGGATTGAAAAATATGTTGTAATGCCCAATCACATCCATTTATTGATTGCCATTCAGCAAGGCCCATCCGGGGCGTCGAGGACGCCGCCCCCTACATCCGCCCGCGCAAGCCAGGTCATCCCGATGTTTATCTCCACTTTGAAACGGCTGACCAACAAAACTGCCGGGCATGCACTCTGGCAGCGCGGATATTACGACCACATCATCCGCTCCCCGGACGATTACAACACCATCTGGCACTACATCGACACCAACCCCGCCAAATGGGCGCAGGATACACGTTATGTCACGGACTTTCCTGATCCGGTGCGGCAGCCCGGCTGCTGCACCAACAAAGAGGTGACCCAAATGAGCCGTTATTTTACCAAAACGCTGGCTGCACTGGAGCCTTATACCCCCGGCGAGCAGCTGAAACTGCCTGACCTTGTCAAGCTGAACGCCAACGAAAACCCCTACCCGCCTGCCCCCGGCGTGGCGGCGGCGGTGGCCGGAGCAGTGCCAGGGCTGCGGCTGTATTCCGATTTGACCGAAGCCGCGCTCTGCGCCGCCATTGCCCGCCACTGCGGCGTGCAGCCGGAAAATATTTTGTGTGGCAACGGCAGCGATGAAAACCTGCTGCTGGCGTTGCGCGCTTTCTGCGATGAAACCCACCCGCTGGCATTTGCCGATATCACCTACAGCTTTTACCCGGTTTTGTGCGATTTGTTGCACATTCCGCAGCATGTGATCCTGGTGGAGGAAGATTTCTCGCTGGATTTGAGCAAGTACCACGGCCTGAATGAGACCATCGTGATTGCCAACCCCAACGCCCCCACCACCCTGCTGCAGCCGGTGGCCGCCATTGAGGAAGTGGTGCGCACCAACCCCGACAGCATTGTGATTGTGGACGAGGCGTACATTGATTTTGCCGGGCCAAACGCCAGCTGCGTTCCGCTGACCAAGAAATATGACAATGTGATTGTGGTGCAGACCTTCTCCAAATCCCACAATCTGGCCGGTGCCCGCGTGGGCTTCTGCGTGGCAAACCCGGAGTTGATTGCCGATATGAACCGCATCAAGTTCAGCTATAGCCCATACAACGTCAATTCCCTCTCCCAGGCTGCCGCCGTGGCCGCCATGGAGGATGAGAATTACTTCCGTGATACGGTGGGCAAGATCTGCGCCACCCGCGCCGACACAATGGCCAAGCTGCGGGAGCGCGGTTTTACCGGGCCGGATTCCGCCACCAACTTTTTGTTCGTTACCACCAGCCGCATGCCCTGCAAACAGATTTTTGAGCGCCTGCGGCAAAAAGGCGTGCTGATCCGCTATTTCAGCGCCCCGCGCCTTTCCGATTATCTGCGCATCACCATCGGTACCCCGGAACAGATGCAGCGATTCTTTGAGGAGCTGGATTTGATTTTGGGGTAAAGTGGCATGGGGACGGAATTACCAGACCGCAAAGGGAACCGGTTAAAGGGGTATGATTACAGTGCCCGCGGCGTGTATTTTGTTACCATATGCACCCAAAACCGTGTATGTAACCTTGATTCCGTTGTAGGGGCCGATGCTCGCATCGGCCCGCATGACGGGCTCAACCCTGATGTGCATATTGAATTATCACCGCTGGGCCGCATTGCTGAACAGGCATTATTGCAAATGGATGGTTTGCTGCATTATGTAATTATGCCAAACCATATTCATTTTTTGGTGGGCATCCAACCCAAAGCGGACGGGAGGATGCAGGCATCGTCCCCTACAAATATTTCCCAGGTTGTCCGCATTTTCAAAGGGCGCGTTGCTCACAGGGCCGGGCATTCCGTATTCCAACGCTCTTTCTACGACCACATCATCCGCACTGAAAACGATTACTGGGCCATTGTGCAATAAAACCCACTCAAATGGGTTTTGGACCCACTGTATCAGGAGGGAACACCATGAACCTGTATGACAGAATTAAACCCGGCAAACGGCGGCGTGGCTGGGGCGGGGCGGTGTTCCTGGCGGCGGCCTGTGTGGTTCTGGTAATCTGCATTGGCACCATTGGCTGGGCGGCGCGTTACCACCAGCGCTACCGCAGGTTTTCCACCGATTTTGCCGCCAGTGTGGAAAACGCGGGCAAGATCGGCGCTGCGCTGACCCGCAACGGCGAAACCTCCTCCCTGGACCCGGATGCCAGCAGCCGGTTATGCCGGTTGATCTGCGCCGCCGGGGCGGGCAAAGTGCAGCCAAGCTGCCCGCAGGGGGAGCCGCTCACCGTCCGCTACCACAGCGGCGCGGTGCTGGACTTGTGGGAAGTGGAAATACCCGAAGAGACCGCCAAAAACCCCACCGGCGTTTTTGTGCGTTATACCTTTGCCGATGGAACGGTTTACCAATATGACACAGACCAGATCCAAATGAACGAGGTCCGGCTGGCCCTGGGGCTACATTAACCCCAGGTATTAAGAGGGGCGCTGCAACAGCAGCATACAAAAAGGGGGAACGTATATGATCGCAATTATTGATTACGGCGTGGGCAACTTGTTCAGTCTGGCTTCCAGCCTGGAAAGCCTGGGGCTGGAAACCAAAGTGACCCGCGACGCTGCCGCCATCCGCGCGGCGGACCACATCATTCTGCCCGGTGTGGGCGCGTTTGCCGATGCCATAGCCAAGCTGGAAGCCACCGGCCTGGTGCCCGTTATCAAGCAGGAAGTGGAGCACAAACCGCTTTTGGGCATCTGCCTGGGCATGCAGCTGCTGTTTGAAAAAAGCTATGAGTACGGCGAACACACCGGCCTTGGCCTGATTCCCGGCGAAGTGTGCCCGCTGGCAGACGATTTGAAAGACCCCAGCCTGAAAGTGCCGCACATCGGCTGGAACCGGCTGGACATTGTGCCGGGGCGGGAAAATGACCCGCTGTTCAAGTACACCAAGCCCGGTGAGTATGTGTATTATGTGCACAGCTTTTACGCCAAAAACTGTGCCGCCAACACGCTGGCTGCCAGTGAGTACAGCATCCCGGTAACGGGCGCTGTGAAAAACGGCCTGGTATACGGCACGCAGTTCCACCCCGAAAAATCCGGCGATACCGGCCTGTGCATGCTGCGGGCCTTTGCAGAATTGTGAGGTGCAGCCATGAAGTTATATCCTGCCATTGATCTGCGCGGCGGGCAGGCCGTGCGCCTGTACCAGGGCGATTACGACCAGATGACCGTTTACAATGCAGACCCCGCCGCCCAGGCACGGGAGTTTATTGCCGCCGGGGCCAAGTACCTGCATGTGGTGGACTTGGACGGCGCCAAGGATGACACCACCGCCAACATGACCACCATTGCCGCCATTGCTAAGCAGGGCGGGCTGTTTATCGAGGTCGGCGGCGGCATCCGTGACGAAGCCCGCATTGAACAGTATCTTTCCCTCGGCGTGGGGCGCTGCATCCTGGGCACCATTGCCGTAAAGGATTTTGATTTTACCGCCCGCATGGCGCAGAAATACGGCCCCAAAATTGCCGTTGGCGTGGACATGCGCGATGGCCTTGTGGCTGTGAACGGCTGGAAAGAAGTCACCCCCGAACCGGGCGTTGCTTTCTGCCGCCGCTGTGCCGAAGCTGGCGTGCAGGCGATCATCGCCACCGATATTTCCCGCGACGGCACAATGCAGGGCACCAACATGGACCTGTACCGTGAGCTGTTGCAGATTTCCGGCCTGGAGATCACGGCATCCGGCGGCATTGCCCGCATGGAAGAGCTGGCGGAGCTGCAGGCCATGGGCTGCCACGCCGCAATTTTGGGCAAATCCATCTACACCGGCGCCATCGACCTCAAACAGGCTGTGGCACTGTATCAGGAATAAGGGGGCTGGGCGCATGATTACCAAACGCATTATCCCGTGCTTGGATGTAAAAGACGGCCGTGTGGTCAAGGGTGTCAACTTTGCCGGATTACAGGATATGGCCGACCCGGTCGAGATGGCCCGCTATTACAACGCGGCCGGGGCTGATGAGCTGGTGTTTTATGATATCACCGCCAGCGTGGAGGGCCGCACGATTTTTACCGATATTCTGCGCCGCGTTGCCAGCGAAATTTTTATCCCGCTGACGGTCGGCGGCGGCATCGGCAGCCTGGAAGATTTTGACCGGGTGCTGAAATGCGGTGCCGACAAAGTAAGTGTCAACTCCGGTGCCATCAAGAACCCGGCCATTATTTCCGCCGCTGCCCAGCGTTACGGCAATCAGTGCGTGGTGCTTTCGGCGGACATCAAGCGGGTGGATGGCAAGTTCAAGCTGTTCACCAAAGGCGGGCGCGAAAACACCGGCATTGACGCGCTGGACTGGCTGGAGCATGGCGTGAAAAACGGCGCGGGCGAGCTGGTTGTCAACTCGATTGACACGGACGGCGTAAAGAACGGCTTTGACCTGGAGCTGCTGGACGCCGTGGCCCAGCGCTGTGCTGTGCCCATCATCGCTTCCGGCGGTGCTGGCAAGATGGATGACTTCAAGGAGCTGTTCTTGAACCACCCCCGCGTGGACGCCGGGCTGGCAGCCTCCATCTTCCACACGAAGCAGGTGGACATCCGCGATTTGAAGCTTTACCTGCGTGAAAACGGCGTGGAGATGCGGGTATAACAGGCAAAAGCAGCCCATATAATTGGGGCTTGCCAAACAACGCAAAACACGCTAAACTATACTTATAATTTTTTACTGAGAATGGGGAAGCTTTTGGGAATCCGGCTGTGCGGTTCGCATGAATCTGCGGCCCGGCAGAGTGTACCCAGCCTTTCGCCGTTTTAGATAAGGAGTTCGCCATGGAAATCACCGAAAATTCCAAAACTCTGAAATTTGATGCCAACGGCCTGATTCCGGCCATTGTGCAGGATCACTACACCAAAGAGGTTCTGACCCTGGCTTATATGAACGCCGAAACCTTGGCTTTGACGATTGCCGAGGGCCGCACGGTGTTCTGGTCCCGCAGCCGCCAGGAGATCTGGCGCAAGGGCGAAACCAGCGGCAATGTGCAGCGCGTGGTTTCCATCACCGCAGACTGCGATAAGGACGCTTTGGTCGTGGATGTCATCAAGAGCGGCCCCGCCTGCCACACCGGCGCGGAAAGCTGCTTCTTTAACCCGGTCTATGTTTCCGATGAGCTGAAGCAGTTCACCTGGCAGGGGCTGTATGAGCTGATCGAAGGCCGCAAGACCAACCCCAAAGAGGGCAGTTACACCACCTACCTGTTTGACAAGGGTCTGGAAAAGATTCTGAAAAAGGTCGGCGAGGAATCCACCGAAGTGATCATTGCAGGCAGCAAGCGCGACAAAGAGGAAACCGTTTACGAGATCAGCGACCTTGCCTACCATGTGATGGTTTTGATGATTGAACTTGGCATTTCCGTAGAAGACATCACCAAAGAGCTGGAAAAGCGCCATGTTATTGACCATAAAGTGAAACAGGAGAGGATGCAGTAATGGCTAAGGAATATCTGCTCAGTTCGGTCCATGTTCACACCAAGCTGTGTGACGGCAAAAACACCCCGGAGGAGCTTGCCCTGAGCGCCTGGAAAGCCGGGCTGAAAACGCTGGGCTTCTCTGGCCACAGCCACACCCCGCACGACATTGAGTATTGCATGACCAATGCACGCACCCAGCTGTACCGCGCCCAGGTAGCCAAGCTGAAAGAGCGCTATGCCGGCAAGCTGGACATTTTGTGCGGCCTGGAATGGGATCTGTACAGCGATGACGACCCGGCTGCCTATGATTACTGGATCGGCAGCACCCATTATGTCAAGGGCCCCAAGACCGGCAAATATTACGAGATTGACTGGCGCGAAGCGGACCTGGCTGCCTGCATCCAGGACGACTTTGACGGCGACGGCCTTGCTGTGGTGGAAACGTATTTTGCCAACGTAGCTGCAGTTGCCGCCAAAAAGCCCACCATCCTGGGTCATTTTGACCTGATCAAAAAGGTGAACGGCAGCGGCAAGTTTTTTGATGAATCCGACCCGCGCTACACCGCCGCTGCCCACAAGGCACTGGAAGCTGCTGCACAGGCTGGCTGCGTGCTGGAAGTGAATACCAGCTCTGTTTATCGCGGCTTCCGCGAGGATTACTTTCCCTCCCCGGCCATCCTGAAAGAATGGCTGACCATGGGCGGCAATGTGACCATTACCGCCGATGCCCACGAAGCCAAGGCCCTGACCTTTGGCTTTGAGGAAGCCGCCGCACAGCTGAAGGAACTGGGCTATACCCGTGTTCTGGTGCTGGGCAAGGACGGTTTTGCCCCCTGTGAGCTGTAAAACGCAAAACACACCGCATTTTGCCGGGTGCGCACTTGCCGCACCCGGCTTTTGCTGTTATAATGGGAAAAAGCGTTTTTTCGGGAAAGTCGGAAAGCCATATAAGACGTTAGATCCATTGAAATGTGCGGTATAATTATTGCCCATCCGGGGCGTCGGGGACGCCGCCCCTACAAGTAATTTGTGGATTAGTCACATATTTTCAATGTTCAATCCGACCTAAGTTCCGGCGGGGTCAGTGACCCCGCCCTACATATAAATTTATCATTCATTCCAATTTCTAATTTCTCATTCCTAATTCCTAATTAACTCCTCCCTCCTAACCCCTAACCAACACGAAAGGTGTACACTAATTTATGAACTTCACTGAACTTTCTTCCTCCGTGCGGCCGGAGATCATCCGGGCAACACAGGCAATGGGATATACCGAGATGACCGAAATCCAGCAGAAGGCCATTCCCCTGATGCTGGCCGGGCATGATATGATTGCCAAGGCCCCCACCGGCACCGGCAAAACCGTTGCGTTCGGCATTCCCATTCTGCAAAAGGCCGCTGGTTTCCCGGCAGGTGCGCCCAAGGCCGTTGTGCTCAGCCCCACGCGTGAGCTGGCACAGCAGATTGCACAGGATCTGACTAACCTGGCGCAGTTCCTGCCGGAGATCCGCGTGGTGTGCGTGTACGGCGGTGCCGGGCTGGAAAAGCAGCAGAAACAGCTGAAAGCCGGCTGCCAGATCGTGGTTGCCACCCCCGGCCGCCTGATGGACCACTACCGCCACCATGCGCTGGATCTTTCGCAGGTGACGACCATTGTGCTGGACGAAGCCGACGAAATGCTGAACATGGGCTTTTACAAGGATGTGCGCGGCATCATTGACCTGCTGAAAAGCAGAGAGTCCCTATCCATGTTCAGCGCCACCATCAGCCGCGAGGTACTGGATATCGGCTGGCTGTACCAGCACAACGCCGCCGAAGTAGACGTTCAGCCGGTGCAGGAATCCAGCCCCAAAATTGCCCAGTACAAGCTGCTGACCACCGGCCGCGACAAGCTGGCTGACCTGGCCCAGATCATCATCAGCAAGGATTACAAGCGCGTAATGGTGTTTTGCAACACCAAGTACAACACCGGCATGCTGGCAAACCAGCTGGCCCGGCTGCATTTTAATGTAGACTGCCTGCATGGCGATTTGAGCCAGGCGGAACGCAACCGCATCATGCAGCGCTTTAAGGCCGGCGAGATCAATGTGCTGGTTGCCACCGATGTGGCCGCCCGCGGCATCGATGTTTCGGATGTGGACGCCGTCATCAACTATGATGTGCCCGAAGAGAACGAGCATTACACCCACCGCATCGGCCGCACCGGCCGCGCCAAGCGCGAAGGCGCCAGCTACCTGTTCTATACCAAGGACGAGCAGAAGCGCGTGGACACCCTGCTGCGCCTGACCCGCAATACGGATGACTGCCGCAGCGTGCATTTTGACTTCAACCATGAAAAACTGGTGGTGGAAGAAAAGCAGAACGTGGATAAGTTCAACATCAAGTGCTATTTCTGATCTTATTTCTGCCAATATAAATAACGTGGGGCGGTGCTTGTGCATCGTCCCACGTTTTGTACCTTTTTGTCGGCCAGCCCCGTGCGCGCTTTCTATCCGGCGCTGGGGCAGCCCCAAACTAAAGGCAACACCGCACAATTCCCGCCTTGCGGCTTAAGCACCGCCCCGGCAGCCGCTGCAAAGGCGAAGCACACCGAAACACACCACGCTCTTTGCACAAGATAGGCCATAAACAAAGGACCAAAGCCGCACGCTTTTCAGCGAATGGCTTTGGTCCTTTTCAATTCTATTGTCGCCGGGTATCCGATTCCGGGGTTGGGGCTGTTACTCGGTTTTGCCTGCAGGCAGGGTAAAGGTGAAGCGGCACCATTTGCCCATCTCGCTTTCGGCCTTGATCTGGCCGCCGGACAGGGTGATCAGCACCTTGCAGATATGCAACCCCAGGCCGCTGCCGCGGGTGTTCAGGCCGCGGGAGCGGTCCTCCTTATAAAAGCGCTCAAACACAAAGGGCAGGGCATCCGGCGCAATACCGTCGCCGGTGTTCTCGATGGTCACCCGCACCATGTCGTTTTCCTGCTGGATATCAAACTTGATGACGCCATCCGGCGGGGTAAACTTGATGGCGTTATCCACAATGTTGTAGACCACTTGATGGATAAAGTCCGGGTCGGCATACACCATGGTGCCCGTGGGGCCAAGGCCCTGGATATCGATCTTGCCATCCTCAATGCGGCGCTCATCCGAAAGCACCACGTCCGTAACGGTGGACCAGATATCGTAATTTTTGGGAGTACCTTTCACCTCGCCGGATTCCAGTTTGGTGATATCCAGCATGTTCTGCACCAGCCGGGCCAAGCGGCCGGTTTCCTGCGATACCACGCCAAGATAATGCTTGTACTCGCTTTCCGGGATGGTGCCGTCCAGCATGCCGTCAATAAAGCCCTTGATGCTGGTCATGGGGGTGCGCAGTTCATGGGCAATGTTGCCCATAAACTGCCCGCGGGAGTTATCAATGTTTTGCAGGCGGCCCGCCATGTTGTTAAAGGTCGTGGCAAAATCCGCCAGCTCCTGACAGCCAGTTACGGGGGCGCGTGCGGTGAAATCGCCGCCGCCCAGCCGTTTGGCGGCCTGGCTGATCTGTTCGATCGGCCAGGTAATGCGCCGCGCCAGCACCATGCACAAAATGCCGCAGACAATCAGGATGACCGCCGAGGACAGCAAGAACATCGTCAGGATGGAGCGGATATAGACCGCCAGCGCATGTACCGGTGTTGCAGCAAACAAATAACCCTCGCTGCCGCCCAGATTCACGCGGCGGCCCGCAATATAATACTTATCGTGCAGGGTATCGTCCATGGTACCCATAAGAAAGATATCCTTGCCGCTGTCCATCTCTTCCTGCAAGTTCTGCGGGATCTTTGCACTTTCGGCTACATCTTTGCCGGTGTGCATCAGGATGTTGCCATCCCGGTCTGCCACAAACACAAGTGCGTCCGATGATGTATTGAACAGTTCAAAGCCGGTCTTGGCTCGCTCCACCAACTCATTGTCCCCGCCGGGCAGGGTCACAATGTTTCCTTCCGAAGCATAGGTCTCCGCCATGGCAGTAGCACCGTCCAGCACGGCAGTCAGGGCACTTTTGCGCTCCTGGGCAAAGTACGCGCAGGAGAGCCCCGTTTGCAGCATGCACATCAACACCAGCGCCACCAGCAGCAGCGAGGCAAAGGTTGCAAACACTTCCCCGCTTACGCTGCGCAGCGGGGCTGCCCCGTTATTCTCTTCTTTTTTGGCGCGGCACATTATTCTTTAACCTCAAACTTGTAACCAACGCCCCACACGGTTTTCAGGTTCCACTGTTCCGAGGCTCCCTCCAGCTTTTCGCGCAGGCGCTTAACATGGACGTCGATGGTGCGGGAGTCGCCATAATATTCAAAGCCCCACACTTCGTCCAGCAGCTGGTCACGCGTATAGACCCGGTTGGGGTGCCCAGCCAGGCAGGCCAGCAGTTCCAACTCTTTGGGCGGCGCATCCACCACTTTACCCTTCACTTTCAGCTCATAGCGGTTCATATCCAGGTGCAGGTTGTCAAAGTCATAAACGCCTTTGTTTTCTTCGTCCTTGCTGCCGCAGCGGCGCAGAACAGCCTTGATACGGGCCGTCACTTCCTTGGTTTCAAAAGGCTTTACGATGTAATCATCCGCACCCAGTTCCAGGCCCAGAACCTTATCATAGGTTTCGCCCTTTGCCGTCAGCATAATGATGGGGGTCTGGTTGTTCTGGCGGATCTTGCGGCAGACTTCCCACCCATCAATGCCGGGCATCATCACATCCAACAACACAAGGTCCGGGTGCAGCTTATCAAATTCCTGCAGTGCAGCAGTGCCATCATTGGCAATGGTCACACCGTATCCCTCTTTGACCAGGTACAGGCGCAGCAGTTCACAGATGTTTTTATCATCATCCACAACCAGAATTTTCTCGTTTGACATGGGTTTTATGCCCTCCTACTCTATGGCAACACCGCACAATTCCCGCCTGACGGCTTAAGCACCGCTCCGGCGGCTGCGGCACGGCATCTGCGTTGCCAAAATGCTCGATAATGTCGGGTTGCGGTACCCGCATCGTGCTTCGGGGGCAAAAGCCCCTCGCACTCTGCGACCGCTGCCCCTGCTTCGGTTCGCTGTTTCCGCCACTGGCGGCGCTCACCTTTGCAGCATCCAGTATTATCTGCGCTTTTGGCTTAGCATCTGCCGCACCTCGCTCGCCGTATCGGCACTTAGAATTATGCGGTATTGCCCTATGTTTTCCCGCGCCGGACAGGGCCGGTACGGGGGTATTTTGATTTGACCTTTTAACATTATAAGGCATAAATGTGGAAAAATAAAGAACAACCGGTGGTCAAAACAGGTAAAATGTGTAGAATTGCGCAAAATTATGAGCATGGCCGCGCCCTGCCCTTGCACGCAGTGCGCTGGTTGGGTATAATGATAGACAGTCAAAATATTCCGTTAAGGAGAATGAGTACAAATGAAATTAGGTATTGGTGGATAATCGGCCTTTTTATATCTCAATATTCCTTCACAAAGCTCAATATTTCCCATATTTACGAACTTTTCCGTCACATAACCCCATGCATCTACATATACTTTCATGACAAATTGGTGCGGAATTGGTGCGGAGTGTGGGAATCAACATTCGGGAAGCGGGTTCATCACGACAGATTATTCGTTAAAAATGAAAGCTGTAAGGAGATTAACGCTGTGAACCATTTACTGTCCTGTGAATTCAATATCGACACCGCTTGTGTCGAGTTAAAATATGCCAATGGCAGCATGATTTCCATTGATACCATCGCCGTGGAGAATGAAGTGGCCGACAATATGTATGAACGCTCTGAGCTGGACTGGCTGATTTATAATGCTCCGGCTGAGTATGCAGATTTGGTGCTGAACGGCGATCCCGTGAAGTATCTTAAAACCGTGACTGTATACAAGCCATTCGAAAATTAACAGATGAAACAAGGCGGGTAAGCACACAAAAATGCTTACCCGCCATTTTTATTGTCTCTGTACAAGATAATTACAGGTTTTTATTTGCTGTTTACACAGAAACAATATCAGCTCTTCTCATTATTCATATCCATTGTACTGTATTTCTTCTCTTGACACGAGAAGAGGCCACCTTTAGGTGACCTCTTCCGAGAGCCCTTTAGAAGGAAAACACTTCTGCGGCTTCTGTTTAAAAAAGTTTTTTCTGAATGGCCTCGGTAATAGTCTGCTCCTCCAGACTCCTGCGGGTCAGAAGTCCAGAAATCCAGCATACCCCCATTACTAAAACAACTGCCAGGACAATGCTGCCCACTGGCAGACAGAAGGGAAGTTGGAATGCTCGTCGGATAGCATAGTATTCCAGGGACAACACGCCCACTCCAAAAGGTAAACTCCAGCACAGCGCTTTGATTCCGTAGAAAAGACTTTCCAGCCAAATCATCTTACGGAAATCCACGGGTGTGATTCCTACGCTACGGAGAATTCCATATTCCCGGGCACGCAGTTCCATTCCCGTAGAGAGGCTATTGTGAATATTGGCCATACATACCAGACATAGCAGCAGAACAAACCCGGTACATAAGATTTGTAGAAGCATTCCAAACCGCTGAAGGCCACCCATGGCCAGGGAATTGTAGTTTGCACTGATCACCCCTTGGGGCAGGCCATAGCTGTTGTTTAGGGACCATTCCTCCAATCCGCTGGTTAGGGCGGAAATACTTTCAGGGTGAATGTACTGCACCTGCCAGTAGTATGCACCGCTTCTGCCCAGGTCTGCCTGCCGATTCAGGAATGCTTGGAATACACTGCGACTGGTCACCAACTGTAAAGTAAGGCTTTCCACGGTGTTGGAGGTGACCGTGTTTCCGGAATAAGGGAAATCCTCCGCCAGTGCTGCTACGTGCCAAGTGTCTGCAAACCCGTTCTCTTGTGCAAACTCCATAGAAAATCCAGGTTGTAGATTCAGAGCATTTTTCAGCTGAGTGTAGCTGCCTGCATTATACAGATAGGTGCTGGTGATCATAACACAATCCAGATAATCCGAATTCAAGGAAACTTCCTTGCCTGCCCAGTCGGAAAACTCCGGGTCATCCATGACCAGCAAGGTGGGATAGACGGTGACATTTTGGCCGTCCTCAAAAGTATAATCCTGTTCATCTAAGAGACCGCTCTGGTTTTGAAACCATTTTATTGCGTCTTGACTCATATCCGCCCAATTCAAAGTGAAGCTGCCCATCTCTCCAGCCTGCAAACCTCCGACCAACCGTACTTCCCCTGTTCCAGCCAGAGCTTTCAGATCATCCGTATAGGTAGCGGTATCCAAGGAAGGATCGTTGAAGGTGATGGTCGCCGTTGCTAAGGGACTGTCTGTCCCGTAACGCACTCCCATGGCACGGTCCACATAATAAGAAAGTCCGGTGCCAGCCAGCAGCATAATTACGCTGAGCGCCAGGGAAAATACAATTGCTCGATACCGTCCCCGGTTTCGCTTACAATTTTTGAGGGCCAAAATTCCTGGAAAGCCGAAAATCTTTCCAGTCAGTTTTCCTGTTTTTACATCATTGGAATGAAATTGAACCTGACCTTCTCCTTGGATGGCATCCATGGGCGTGATCCTGCTGGCTTTCAAGGCCGGTTGCAGTGCACTGAATGCCAGAGTCAAGGCTGCCAGCAGGGCTGCAGCGGCCAGGGGAAGAGGCCGTACCGAAAGATAAAGAGGCTGAGAAAATTGAAACAGTTCCTGTACCTGACTATTCAGGAAAACCAGTGTAATCGCCATTCCTCCACAGCCTGCAATCAGGCCCAAAGGGATGCCAATCAATCCCAGAATAAAGGCTTCATACAAGACGGACTGCCGCTTCTGCGCCCGGGTAGCCCCCACACTGGCCAACATTCCCAGCATTTGTGTGCGCTCCGTCATACTGATGGCAAAGGCGTTTCGAGCCAGAGACACAGCACCCACCACAATAATGAGAAGTGTTACCGCCATCAAACCGTAAAAGGCAGGCAATAGAAGGCTGCCCGGATAATCTATGCCATAATAAAGCAAGAGCTGCCGGTTTAGATCGATGGTCCCCACGCCTCCAGCATCGACAGGCAAGTCTGCCTGCCATTCCTGGATACTTTCCAGCAGGTCATACAGTTCTCGCCCCAGCGAACTGACAGTATAATAAGCGCACCACAATCCATCCGGGGGGATCTGATCCTCCAGAACTGTAAAACATGGTTCCCAGGCGAACACATTTTGATCATCAAAACCGCCTGGGTCCACAATAGCTGTAATCGTGAACTGTTTTTCCCCCACAGAACGGAGCATATAGCTGTCCGATAATCCCATGATTCCCGGGCCGCTGGTTTGCCGATAGATCATTTTCCCTGCGGAATCCACCCCTTGTGGGGTCCATACTCGTAACAAATCCAAAGAGACTTGGTCTCCAATCTTCCAGCCGGTCTTTTTGGCGAGAGTCTGAGAAATGGCCAGTTCGTTCTCTGTGGAAGGAAAATTTCCTTCCAGACACTCTACCCTCAAAAGCTGGTAAAATGACTGGTTTACTCCATAGATAGCGGCCCCCCACCTATTGCTGTCGCCCAGGGGAGACACTCCCCAACTGGCTGCCAGGCCCAGTTGGTCAATCCTGTCATCCTGGGACAGATTTTCTACCACCTGTTCTCCAGTCTCAAAGGCTCTGCCATGCCAGGTGCCGTTGTCCTGTGCTGCCTGTCGGTACAGAAGATTCAAAAAGGAATCAGCCCCTGCAAAAACTGCCGTGAGCATGGTCACCGATAAAACCACACCCACCAGAGTCACAAGAGTACGACGGGGATTAGCCCGCATCTGAGCGAGAGTCAAAGTGTGCACAATATTTTTCATGGCCGCACCGCCTCGTCCCGAGCAATATGCCCATCCTCCACAGTAATGAGTCGGTCTGCCTGACAGGCAATCCGTTCATCGTGGGTAATGACCAATAATGTCTGACCTTTTTTCTCATGAAAATAACGCAGCAAAGCCATCACTTCAGCACTGTTTTTGCTGTCCAGGTTGCCGGTAGGCTCATCTGCCAACAGAAGGGCAGGGCTGGTAATCAGGGCCCGGCCAATGCTGACCCTCTGCTGCTGACCGCCGGAAAGCTGATGGGGCAGATGGTTCATCCGATCCTGGATGCCCAGAATTTGGGCCAGCTGTTCCAACTGGTTTTTGTTGACATTGCGTCCATCCAACAGCAAAGGTAAGGTCAGGTTTTCCCGTACATTGAGCACAGGAAGTAGATTGTAAAACTGATACACCAGACCTATCTGGCGCCGTCGAAAAATGGCCAGTGCGTTCTCGTCCAATTTGTAAAGATCGGTGCCCTGTAACCATACATGTCCGGCTGTGGGCTTGTCCACCCCTCCAAGCAGGTGCATGAGGGTGCTTTTTCCACTGCCAGACGGGCCCATAATGGCGACAAACTCCCCTTTTTCTACGGAGAATGACACATCATCCAGTGCCTTTACTTGGGCAGGACCTTCCCCATAATAACGGCTAAGGTGTTCCACACGCAGTAATTCCATATTTCCCTCCTGGTATCAAGACTGGGCAACGCCTTTGTTGCCCCCACATCTTGAGTATACTGGCTGTTTCTTTCCTCTTGATGACTGTCTGGGTGACAGTTTTGTCACAAACTACCGGGATGTATGGGCAATTTGAGGATAAAACGAGCACCAGGGCCTGGGGTCTGATTTTCTGCCACCACACTGCCGCCTTGAGCTCGAACTAATTCTGCCGCCAAAGCCAAGCCGATACCAGCGCTGCCCGGAGCGGCATTACTGCCACGATAAAATCTCCGAAACAAATAGGGCATATCCAATTCCGGGATACCGGGGCCATTATCTTCCACTGTGATCCAAAGATTCAGTACATCCTTGCTCACGGAAATTTTTACCAAGCCTCCTTCCGGGGAATGCTCAGAAGCGTTTTTCACCAGGTTGGTTACAGCCTCTGCGGTCCATTTTTCATCCCCTTCCCACAGGAGGTCTTGAGGGCACTCCACTTTTAAAGTCTGGCCACGCAGTTCCAGGGCCACCCTTACCGGAGCAGTAGCTCTATCCAGCAAAGATGGCAGTGAAACGGTTTTTCGTTCCAGTTCCAGGCACCCGGCATCCAACCGGGACAAGGTCAAAAGTCTCTCCAGTAACCATTGCATTCGTTCCAGCTGTGCAGTAAGCTGCCCGGTAAATTCCTGGCGCTTTTCCAGCGGTAGGTCTGGTCGTGCCAGCAAGTCCGCCATAACCAGCATTCCGGTAAGAGGGGTGCGCAGTTGATGAGAAATGTTGCCCAGAAGCTGCTGCAAAAATTCCTTGTCATGAGCCAGCTGGGCACTTTGCTGACGCAGGGTAACGGTAATCTTGTGCAGATCGTTCTTCAGAAGGCTCAGTTCTCCTTCCCGATTGTCACGAATATCCAGAAGTTCCCCGCCTGCATATACCGAAGCCAGGTATTCTCCTAATTCCTGCAGCTTTTTATACCGGCTCCATGTTGTGCTCATCCAGAGCAGTGTGGTGAGAAGAACGGACCCGCTCCCTGTCAGTGCTGCCCAGGGGCCACCCAAAAAGCCACAGAGCAGCCCTGAAACCAAAGTCAGAGCCATGCTGAGGGCGATAGGCAGATATAATTCCTTATTTCTTGTCATGGCCATCTACCTCCAGCCGATAGCCCATTCCACGCACAGTGGAAATGAGAGGGTGTCCTGGCATTTCCAGCTTGTCACGCAGTCGCTTGATATACACAGACAAGGTATTGTCATTGACAAAATTTCCTGCCACATCCCAGATGCCTTCCAACAGTTGCCCCCGGGTGAGAGTCTGTCCAGGATGAGACAGAAAAGTAAGCAGTAATCGGTATTCCAGAGCGGTAAGCAAGATGGGAGTTCCGTTACGGGTCACTTGGCCTTTCTGTGTATCTACCGCCAGTTCCCCCAACCGAACCAACTGCTCCCGCTCTCCGGCCGCTCTGCGTAGTACGGCCCGGATGCGGCTGGCCACTTCCCGCAACCGAAAGGGTTTAACGATATAATCGTCAGCCCCCATATCCAGGCCCAGTACTACGCTTCCCTCATCCCCTCTTGCAGTGGCAAAAATCACCGGAATATTCCTGCTTTTAGCAGCAGCACACAGATCGTAGCCGCTACCATCAGGCAAACCGACATCCACCAATAGCAGCTGGTATTCTCCAGTCTCTAAGGCGTTTCTCCCTTGCGCCAGAGTGCCCTTGCAAGTGACACTCCACCCCTCCTGTTCCAGAGAATACGCCAGCCCGGCTGTAATAGTGGAGTCATCTTCAATCAACAATATCCGAACCATTGGGATGATTTCCTCACTTTAAATGTTTAATGTGCCATATTATTTTATCACGGAATATTACTCTGTGCGTGACTGATCTGTCATCTGATATGTAATCTTCCTGGTAAATACATTGTTTCTGACAACTTTGTCACCTTCCAAGTCATCGAATAGAAAGAAATGCCTCCTATCTTATATGTCAAGAGAGTTTAGGAGGCTGGCCATGAAAGAGTTCAAACATCTTCCCGGTCTGGATTTGATTCGGGTATTCGGAATCTTGGTGGTAGTATTCTATCATTATCAGGTAGAAACCGCTGTTCGAGGACTATGTCCAGCAGATTTTCTTCCCGCTATGGAGCCGCTGGTCCAAGTGGCGGTATACACCATGACTCTCCTTTCTGGATCTTGCTTGTGCTGGCAGGAAAAAAGCCGCAGCTGGTCCATGAAGCGCTATCTTTGGGGACGTTTTCTGGCCATTTACCCTCTTTTCTGGCTTTGCTTTTTTCCCATTTTTATTTACAGCGATATTATATGTGGCAACAATGAAGGCGTAGCTCCGTGGAAACTGCTTCTCTCTATAGTGGGAGTAGATGGATATTTTCAGTCTTTCACGCCTACGTTTTACAAAATTGGAGAGTGGTATTTGGGTTGTATTCTGTTCCTTTACGCTGTTTTTCCTGTACTTTGGCGCATGATTCGACGCCGGGGAGTTGTTTTCGCCGCCGTAGGAGCTCTCTTTGCCTGGTTGGCTTGTTGTTTTGTGGAAAATCCGGGGCAGCTTTATCCCACATTGATTGGCCAGCTGCCGTTGTTTTTCATGGGTATCTTTTTGGGCGGGTGTCTCCCATCCCTTTGGATTCCAGGAATTTTAGCAGGAATGACCACTTTGGTACTGTATGGCCTTGGGTGTCCTGAATATTGGATTGTAACCGCAGCCAGTGTTGGAGTGTTTGTAATGGTGTTTTATTTAGGGCAGTTACTCCTGTTTTGTGGTCCGTTTCTTCAAAAGGCTTTGCATTGGTTATCCCGTCGCTGTTTTGGAGTCTTCCTTGTACATCACTTGGCTATTACCTTGGTGATAGTCCCCGTTCTTGTCAATCACCGTGTAACGCCTCTCTACTGGGTTAGCGGGCTGTTACTTTTAACAGTAGGCAGCTTCGTGATTTCCTTTTTGTTGGATGGATTAAGCAGAAGCATCATAAAGTTCCTCGCCGAAAGGGTTGTCACATAATTTACGCATAAATCTTTGTGCCAATGTGACTTTCCGGTGTCATGAATAATATAAAATCCCGCAGAATTCATCCTTATACCGGGTTGAAATCTGCTGGATTTTTTGTGTTTTCTGAAGTCGTAAAATATACAATACGGGGACGGTTCGTATATACACCAAAAAACAAAAACAAGGGTATCAAAAGTGTCCCCATTAGATCCGGGTTCCGGTGGGGCAAGAAGTATCCTGATTAGTCCTTTTCCCCCTTGGATTTCTCACGGCTCTTGTAGACATTATACTGATTCTTGCACCGGGCGCTGCAAAATGCGGCATTGGACCGGCTGCCCAAAAACACCTTATGGCAATGCTTGCACAGGCGCAAGGGCTGGTCATCGTCCACCAGCATAAAGCTGAACATCATCTGGATGCCCAGTAGCAGGGAATGGAAATCCCAATAGATGGTGGGCTTATCCAGCAGCTCAATGTGATAGCTGGGTGCGATCCCCCCAAATGCGGCCATAGCCTTGCGGTGTAGCCCACGTTCGTCCTCGCCCATGAAGTCATAGTCATTGTAGTAGAAAAAGGCGGTGGTAAGCGTAAAGGCCCAGTCCTTGAACTGCTGGGCTACCCAGTCGTAGGGTTCCGCATACTCCCGCTGGAAGCTCATGTTCTTGGCCATCGGCTCATCCATGAAGGTCATAGTCAAAGCGATCATGGCCCGGTCTCCGGACACATTCCATGTGGATTCAATGCCCTTCTTCACCACGTCCAGCTGGTCAAAGGGGTAAAACAGGGACAGATATTGGTCCGTCGCCATGGATTCTTCCCTGATAAAGTGGTTTTTCGGCAGGTAAACCGCCTCGTAGTCCATAAAGGTCGGTGTGGTGGGCAGGGCGGTCATCAACCCCAGCAGGCCGTACCGGGTGACAAACTCCATCACTGCTTTTTCCACCTCGGCCTCCGGTTTGCGCCCCATCATCAGCATCCCCACATTCAGCGCATCCAGTACAATGTTGGGAACCTCTTTCAGCGGATTGTAGACATCCGGCTTTGCGCTTTTGCCGGGGGTGATGTACCGCTTGCCATCTTCGGCAGTTTTCAGTTCATAATGATCGTAGCGCACCCAATGAGAACGGGATTGTTCAAATAGATTCTTCATTATACGTGCCCTTTCTGTTTCATCGCCTCTGCCATCAGGGGCGTTTTTTCTTTTTTCGGCGCTTGGTCTTGTTTTCCCGCCGGATCACGGCGTCCTTGCCCTGTTTCTTTGCGATTTTCGAGTATTCCTCCAAAAAACGGCGTTCCCGCAAGGTCAGGCTATTTTCCGGTTTGCAGCACAGATGGTCATACATTTGGCGCTGCAATTTTTTATGGATGGTTTTCCGCAGCTTGCGGATATTCCGGTCAGACTGCCCACGCATGGCAGCAAGCCGGGTGGTGCTGTACAACCGCAATGAGAGAAAATACAGGACTTCTTTATGTTCATCACTGAGATTTTTGATCATGCCGGAGATAAATGGGTCGGCGCTCAACTGGTGCATCTCATAAGGGCAGTCAAACAGGATGTCCAGAAAATTTCCCGCCATCAGCTGCCGGTATGCAGGGTTGTTCATCCATCGAGGGATGAGCTTTGGTTCCGACACCGCCTGGTATTCCAGAGGCACATCTCCACGGAGGTTTTCGTGATCCCGTTCCCGGCGCTCCCGGTTCCGGTCCAGCTTGTTCCATTCGTCCACAACCACCCGGAAATCGCTTTCAGTGCGGGCCGCTTCCTCCAGCCGACGTATAGATTCGGCCCGGATCTCCCGCTTCAACCGCTTTTCGCTGACTGGAGCCGCTTCTTCTTCCTCGGTTTCCAGTTCGGCATCATAATCAACAGGATGCTCGTCCTGCTCCAGCTCACTTTCCAGCTCTGTCAGGCGTTCTTCCGCAAGGGCCTGTTCCAGCGTTTCCTCCGTCGATCCGGCGGCTGCGTCCTCATTCCATTCGGTGAAGCCATCTTCGATATCCAGAAGCTCATCAGCTGTGAGATCCGCCATGACTCCACCCCCTTCAAAAATTTTTTATGATTTTTCAAAAAATGGTTCCGTTTTACACCCGGGATTTCTCCTATCAGTGAAAGGATAATCTGAAAGCAGATTACTTTTTTCGGAACTACACCAATATTATACAACAGCTGCGCCGGAAGCGCAAGAAAGAGAGGTTCTATGGAAAAAACGGCATCCAATCATTTTTCAGAGGGGAGGGAGCGAAAATGACGCTGTTTGAGCTGGTGAAGCAAACGATTCAAGTGCGGGATGCAGCGGAACATTACGGCTTGCAGGTCAATCACAGTGGGATGTGCCGCTGTCCATTCCACGAGGACCGGCATCCCAGCATGAAGCTGAACGAGAGGTACTTTTACTGCTTCGGCTGCGGGGCCACCGGCGATGTGATCGACCTTGTGGCAAGGCTATTTGGCTTGAGCAGCTTCGAGGCGGCACAAAAACTGGCCCAGAACTTCGGGATTGACCCGGATAAGCCTCCGGCGGCCATCGCTCTGCCCAAGCCGAAACGCCCCCTGCTGACGGCATACCGACAGGAGGAAATGCGCTGCCTTCGAGTGCTGTGCGATTATCTGCATCTTTTAGAACGCTGGAAGGTACAGTATGCGCCCAAGGTGCCGGAAGATGCTTTGGATGACCGGTTTGTGGAAGCCTGCCAGATGCTGGACTATGTGGAGTATCTGGCGGATTTGCTCATTGCCGCCGAACTGGAACAACGGATAAGAATCGTAGAAATGTTGAACAAAGAGGACCTGATTGCCAGCTTGGAGGAGCGGCTGGAACGACAAAAGAAGGAGGAAACGCCCTATGAAGAAAAACAATCCGCCTGACGGAATGCCCGTCTGGTTTGATGGAAAAAACATCAACGAAGCCCTGTTTTGTGAGGAGTTCTTGCAGACGCACAAGATTCTCTTCACAAACGGGGCTTTTTTCACGCCCGAAGGCCGTGTGACCGATGAGCTGCCCCTGCGGGGAGAGATTTTTGAGGAGCTGAAATGCTGTGCGGTCAGCAATATCCCCCGCAAAATCAGTAACATTGTGGAGCTGATGAAGCTGGCGGCGCTGGTGGAGGATTTTCCACCGAAGGCGGACCGGATTCACCTCTCCAACGGGACGCTTTTTCTGGACGGAAAATTTGTGGAGGGAAAATCTGAAATCGTCCGCAACCGGTTCCCCGTGGCCTACAACCCCAACGCCCCGAAACCCGTCCTCTGGCTGCAATTTCTGGACGGCCTGCTCTACCCGGAGGACATCCCCACCTTGCAGGAATACATCGGCTACTGCCTGATCCCCAGCAACAAGGGCCAGCGGATGATGGTCATCAAAGGCAATGGCGGTGAAGGCAAGAGTCAGATCGGCGCTGTGCTGGGAACTTTGTTCGGCTCCAACATGAAGGATGGTAGCATCGGGAAAATATCCGAGAACCGATTTGCCCGTGCCGACCTGGAGCATATCCTTCTGTGTGTGGATGACGATATGCGGATGGAAGCCCTGCGCCAGACCAACTATGTAAAATCCATCGTCACCGCCCAGGGCAAGATGGATTTGGAGCGCAAGGGCAAGCAGAGCTATCAGGGATGGATGTGCGCCCGGCTGCTGGCCTTCTCTAACGGCGATTTGCAGGCACTGTTTGACAGAAGCGACGGGTTCTACCGCCGCCAGCTGGTGCTGACCACAAAAGATAAGCCTGCTGGCCGTGTGGATGATCCCGACCTGGCCGAGAAAATGAAGGCCGAGGTGGAGGGCATCCTGCTGTGGGCCTGTAAGGGCTTGCAGAGGCTGGCTGCCAACAACTTCAAGTTTACCGAGAGCCAGCGCACCAAAGACAACCGGGAGGCTGTCAAACGGGACAATAATAATATTTTTGATTTTCTGGAATCCGAGGGATATATTCGGCTGAAAGCAGACAGTACCATCAGTTCTAAAGAACTGTATGAGATTTACCAGATGTGGTGCGAGGAAAACAATCTTACGGCGCTGAAGCGGCGCAGCTTTAGTGATGCTGTGATCGCCAATCAGGGCAAGTACAATCTGGAATACTGCAACAGAATCACCAACATCGCCGGGCGGCGGGTGTGGGGATTTTTCGGAATTGAAGCGATTGCCAGACCTTATATAAACGGATTTTCTAATGTTTCGGAAGATACGTACGTACCGAGGCAGGCCGAGTAACTCGGTGCTTTTGTACGTATGTACACAGCATTTCACCCAAAACCGTCTCTATAGGGGACTCTCGTATCGCACCCCAAACGGCAGACAAAGCACGCCTTTGTTTGCTGCCGGATGGCTGGTGTTTGGCAGAACATCGGCTGTCCGGGCTGAACAACAGGAAACGATGCAGATGGTTTCCGGGCAGTTCAGCAGCGGTCATCGCAATGACCGCAATCCCCCCTCGGGAGAGCCCACGGCACTTTGCAGCCCTTCGGGATGAAAGTGTCATAGTGGGTTATTACACTTCCCGCAGGAAGTGCATCCCCGTCCCCCAGCCGTCTGCTACTGAGCTGAAAGGAGCTGACTTGTATGGCCAGAAATGACGGAATCGACCGTACCTTTGCCCGTAATCAGGACTTGCCCACCCTTGATGATGTGGCAAAGGTGCAGGAACACAATGAACGAGAAAAGGACAACTACTCCAACCAGGATATTGATACCAGCCAGACCCACCGGAATATTCACTTCAAAACCCCCACCGACAGCTATGCTGCCATGTTCGATCAGATGATTGCCGATGGCGTTATCTCCACCCGTGGCCTGAAGGCCGATGCGGTAAAATACGGGGAACTGATTTTCGATGTGAACTCCGCTTACTTCCACAATCACGGCGGCTATGAATATGCCAAACAATTTTACACCGACGCATACAAAGCAGCTGTGGAGATCGTGGGTGGTGAGCAGTATATTCTCTCCGCTGTCATGCACGCTGATGAGCGCAACCGGGCTATGTCGGAAGCTCTGGGTCAGGATGTGTACCACTACCACCTTCATGTGGTCTATGTCCCGGTGGTGGAAAAACAGATTCTCTGGTCGAAGCGGTGCAAGGATAAGTCGCTTGTGGGCACGGTCAAGGAGACCATCATGCAGGTCAGCCGCAGCAAAAAGTGGGAATCCAGGGTGGCTCTGGATGAGCAGGGAAATCCGCTTCTGACCGCCAAGGGGAAGAAAGTTCTGCGGGCATCGTACAGTGTCCTGCAAGACGATTTCTTCAACTATATGAAAGCTGCTGGATATACCGATGTGGAGCGTGGAGAGCGTGGCAGCACCGAGGAACATCTGACAGTGACCCAATTCAAGGTGGCACAGGAGCAGCAGCGTCTGGAGACTATGACCGCTCAGATCGCTCAGACGGAGCAGACCTTAAATGACACGCAGGCCGCCATTGAAAAAAAGGAAAAGGAGCTGCAATCCCTGCAAAAGCAGGCGAAAGAGCAGCACACCGCTGCTTTGACTGTGCAGGAAATCCGCTCCATGGGAAAAAAGACCATTACCGGCAATGTCTCATTCACTCCATCCGAGTGCAATATCCTCAAGGACTATGCAGTCACTGGTCTTCTGATCAAAGCGGAAAACAGCCACTTGGAAGAAAAGCTGCACAGCGCCCAATGGAGTGCTGCCATCTGGAAACAGAGATACGATGCCCTGTACAACGCATACCAAGAATTGAAGAAAGAGGTCCAGCCGTATCTGGACGCCGTCAAGCTCGCACCTGAAAAGGTACGGGCTTTTTTTGATGCCATTTTGACACGGACCCGACAAGCAAGGCAACCGACCAAACCTATTCGCCGCAAGCAAGATATGGAACGCTGAAAGAAAGGAATTTTACTGCCTATGATGAATCAGAACCAGCAGGCAACGAACCTGCCCATTGATCGTAAGATGCTGCTCTCCATTCGTGAGGCAGCCGAATACAGCAACATCGGAATCAACAAAATCGACGAGATGCTGAAACAACCCAACTGCCCCTTTGTCCTGTATGTGGGCACTAAAAAATTGGTAAAGCGCAAGGCTTTTGAGGAGTTTATCGAAGGTCGGGTTGCGATTTGACAAACAGCCGTTTTTGGTGCGCCGGGCACTGATTGGTGCGCACCAAAAACGGCGTAATATATTGAAAAAATTGTGTTTTTGTGTTAGAGTAGAGTGTCGTGATGAACTCACGTTTCCTACTCTAAGGAAAGGAGTTCATTATATGGGCAAGAACTTAAAAGGCAGAGAATGTGGAAAGGGTATCTGCCAGAGAAAAGACGGTAAGTACGCCGCAAGATATACCGCAAAGGACGGTTCCCGCAAGGAAAAGCATTTTGATACGCTCCCGGAAGCTCGCAACTGGCTTGCCGATGCACAGTACGAGGATAAGCACGATGTTCACAATCCTTCCTCCGAAATGACGGTGGATTCTTGGTTTGAGTTCTGGATCACCCATCTGATTGCAGATCTGGCACCCAACACCAAGAGAAATTACCGGGAACGGTATCGAGTGAACATCCAGCCGGTCATCGGAAGTATGCGCTTGTGTGATGTCAAACCGATGCATTGCAAGATCGTTCTGAACAAGATGGAAGCAACTTATGCAGGTTCTACCATCCGTCAGGCGTATATTGCGATGGGAACCATGTTCCGTGCAGCAGTCATGAACGATATGCTCATCAAGCATCCCATGGACGGAGTTCGTTTTTCAAAGCCGGTCCGTGCTGTGGATGACATTAAGTTCCTGACCGTAGAAGAACAGGCAGCTTTTCTGGAAACCGCAAAGCGATCTCACAATTACAGGCAGTATGTACTGCTGTTGGAGACCGGGCTGCGGACTTCGGAAATGATCGGGTTGACCTGGGATTCTATTGACTGGAAAAAGCGGACGCTGACCGTCAGCAAAACGCTGGAATACCGCCATAGTGAAGGAATCTGGCGTGCCGGTCCTCCCAAAACCAATAGCAGCTACCGCACCATTCCGCTGACAACCCGTGCATACGATGTATTAAAATCGTGCTACGAAGAACGTCACACCCGCAAAGAATCAGAACTGCTGTCTCAAATTCTGGAATATGTGGATCGCCGTACCGGAGAGCCCCAGTATCTCTGTATGAGAGATTTGGTGTTTATCAATTATCGTACCGGAGAACCTGCCAAAAACAGTTCCTATGACACGCATCTGTACAAACTCTGCGATGAGGCTAAGATCAAGCGGTTTTGTATGCACGCTCTGAGACACACCTATGCGACCCGTGCGATTGAAAGCGGAGTGCTGCCGAAAGTCCTGCAAAGGCTGCTCGGTCATTCCAGCATCAAAACAACCATGGACCGCTATGTCCATGTCACGGATGATTCCCTGACCAACGCCATCAAACAGTTTGAGCAAAACACCAGTCTGGCAAGTTGAAAAATGGTGCGCTGCTGAAAAATTGGTGCGGAATTGGTGCGGAGGACACCCCTCGAAACCCGGAAACCATTGAAGACACGAGAAAAATGAAAGAGAGTTGAGATATATGAAATTAGGTATTGTCGGTTTGCCCAATGTTGGTAAATCCACTTTGTTCAATGCGCTGACCAGCACCCAGAATGCTCAGGCAGCCAACTATCCGTTCTGCACCATTGAGCCGAACTCCGGCATTGTTCCGGTTCCTGATGCCCGGCTGGACAAACTGGCCGAGATCTGGCAGACAGACAAAAAGACCCCCGCCATTGTGGAGTTTGTGGATATCGCCGGTCTGGTCAAAGGTGCCAGCCAGGGCGCTGGTCTGGGAAACAAGTTCCTGGGCCATATCCGCGAGTGCGATGCCATTGTACATGTGGTGCGCTGCTTTGACGATGACAACATCATCCATGTTGTGGAGGATGTGAACAAGCCGGAAAGCGTTGACCCCATCCGCGATATTGACGCCATCGACCTGGAGCTGATCCTGGCCGACCTGGAAGTTGTCAGCAACCGCCTGGGCCGCCAGCAGAAAGCCGCCAAGACCGGCAATAAGACCGCTGCTGCCGAAGCTGCCTGGCTGGCAGAGCTTGCCGCTCATCTGGAAGGCGGCAAGCCCGCCCGTTCCTTTGCCTTTGACCCGGATGACGACAGCCAGAACACTGCTCGCAAAGAACTGGGTCTGCTCTCCGCCAAGCCGGTGATTTATGCCTGCAACGTGGGCGAGGATGACCTGCTGGGCGGGTTGGACGAGAACCCGTACTATCCGTTGGTTGCCGCCCGCGCCAAAGAGGAAAACGCACAGGCAATCCCCATCTGTGCCAAGACCGAGGAAGATATCGCCGGTTCCAGCCAGGAAGAAAAGCTGGCGTTCCTGCACGAGATGGGCATTGAATCCACCGGCCTGGATAACCTGATTAAGGCAAGCTATGATCTGCTGGGCCTCATCAGCTTTTTGACGGACGGCAAAAAAGAATGCCGCGCCTGGACCATCAAGCGCGGCACCAAAGCCCCGCAGGCTGCCGGCAAAATCCATTCTGACTTTGAGCGCGGCTTTATCCGCGCCCAGGTCATCAGCTATGACGCACTGGCCGACAACAACTTTGACTATGCTGCGGTTAAGGCCAAGGGCCTGCAGCGCACCGAGGGCAAGGAATACGTTGTGAATGATGGCGATGTGATCGAATTCCTCTTCAACGTCTGATAAAAAGGAGCAATACCATGATCATTGGCATTATGGGCGCTATGCCCGATGAAGTTGACCAGCTGTGTGCCAAGCTGGAGCAGGTGACCAAAGAAACTTACGCCGGGGTGGAGTACCACCAGGGCATGCTGAACGGCCGCCAGGTCGTTGTGTGCTGCGCCGGTATGGGCAAGGCAAACGCCGCTTCCACCGTGCAGGTTCTAATTACCAAGTACGGTGCCGAGAAGATCATCTTCTCCGGCATTGCAGGCAACATGACCAGCAAGATCGGCATTGGTGATGTCTGCGTGGGCGAAACCGTGGTATATCACGACGCCCAGAACGACATGATTGCCCAGAGCGCACCGTTCACCGCAGAGTACCACGGCGACCCGGCCCTGGTCAAAGCTGCACTGGATGCCTGCAACGCCTGTGGTGTTAAGGCCATTGCCGGCAAGATTGCCACCGGTGACCTTTTTGTTGGCGATGCCGCCACCAAAAAGGCTATCGAGGACAAATGCCAGCCCGACTGCGTGGAGATGGAAGGCGCTGCTGTAAGCCAGGTTGCCGCCCGCAACGGCGTGCCCTGCGTCATCCTGCGCGCCATGAGCGACAACGCGGACGAGAGCGGTTATGAAGTTCTTGTCGTGAAAAAGTTCAGCATCGGCGAATACATCAAAACTGCCACTGCCATTGTGGCAAATATGATCGAAGCACTGTAATTGGGGAAAACACTTTTAGGGAAAGTATAAAACAGATGAAAATTACACGTGAAGAAGAAAGCAAAATAAAAGGCACACCTGAGGTTTCTGCTCCGGCCCCGACTGAAACGCCGGAACAGCCCGCAGCGGCCGCAAAGCCTGCCACGCGCTGGGCGGCTATTCCGCTGTGGGGGCGGGTACTGCTGATTCTTGGCATTGCACTCCTCTTGTTGATATTCGTTGGCTATGCCGCTTTGCAGGGCATGCTGGGGCACATCCAGCGTGCATCGGCCACCGAGGCAGTCTCCCAACAGGAAGAGACCTTTGAATCGGACGAAAACGCCGATGATACCTTGAGCCCGGAGGATGTAATCTGGAACGGGGCCGACACCAGCGTGATGCAGGACAAAGACATTGTGAACCTGCTGCTGATTGGCCAGGACCGCCGCGAAGGCCAGGACCGCCAGCGGTCCGACAGCATGATCATGGTCACGCTGAACAAAAAGACCAAACAGATCAGCATGACCTCCTTTATGCGGGACCTGTATGTACAGATTCCCGGCTACAGCGACAACCGCATCAACGCAGCCTATGCCTTTGGCGGCATGGATCTGCTGGACAGCACGCTGAACACCAATTTTGGTGTAGAGATTGCTGGGAATGTGGAAGTTGACTTTGGCGAGTTCCAGACCTTGATCGACAGCATTGGCGGCATTGACCTAGAACTGACCCAGGACGAGGCAGATTATATCTGCGGCAGAAAGCGAGATGTAACCTACCCACAGCAGCTCCGCACGGACTGGAACCTGCATGAAGGGGTAAACCACCTGACCGGCGAGCAGGCCCTGATCCATGCACGCAACCGCTCCCTGGGCAACGATTATGCCCGCACCGACCGCCAGCGTGCTGTGCTGATGGCGATCACCAATAAAGTGAAACAGATGGATGCTGTTTCCATCGTCAACTTTATTAACCAGGTTCTGCCACTGCTGACCACCGACATGACCTCCGGCGAAATTCTGGGGTATGCGATGGAAGCTTTGCAGATGAATTTTGACAGTGAGCACTCTTACCGCATTCCGGCAGAGGGCACCTATACCGGCGCGGTAATCCGCGGCATGCAGGTACTGGTACCGGACCTGGCTGCCAACCAGACCTACCTGATGGATGTTCTGTATCATACAGACAACAACCAATAAACACATTACAAAAATATCGCCCGGCGTGGAACTGCAATGTTCCCGCCGGGCGGTTTTGTTTTGAGTTATGCGCCTGCCCGCGGCATGATAAGCACGGCGGCAAGGTACATAACATAAAGTATCAGGCATACCCTGCCCTGCCAGCGGTAAAGCCGCTTTTTGACCAGCGGCGGCAGCAGCAGGATCAATGCCATCAAAACGCAGAACGGGATATCATACTGGCGGAACTGTTCACCCACCGGCAAGCGGCGGCGGTACATTAGGCTGGAAACAGGCAGCACCAGCGTGATGCTCAAAATGGCGCTGTTCAGCACCTGCATGGGCAGTGCCTGCGGCGGGTAGATGCGGCATTTTTCCGCAAATCGCTTCCAGGCAGAGCCTAGGGGATGGTCGAACACTTCCACCAGCAGGGGCAGACAGAGGCCGAAGGAAATCAGGGTTGCCGCCCACTGTGCCTGAATGGTGCCAGTCAGGTTGGCCAGCGCCACGGCGCTGTTCAGCAGGGCCCACGCTCCCACGCAGAGCACTGCCATGCCGCCCACCACCCCGGCCAGGTTGCGCAGGCTGGTGCGGATGCTCATAGCCGGGAACAGGACGGTCCGCCCGGATGGGTCTTCCGGCGGGGTCTTTTCGCCTTTTTCCTTCTGGACAGTGATAAGCTCCAGCCCCTCCCGGAACGCAAAGCGGTACTGGTAGGCGATGCTCTGCATGACAAACAGAACAAACAGGCCCATCAGCAGGCCGGTACCGGTATAGCTCAGGGTGCCGTCCCGCACAAACAGGGCCACCACGCCGCAGGCCACCAGCAGCAGGGCGCATTTGCGCAGCAGCTCGCCGCGGTCCACCGTGACATTACAGCGCAGCAGGCAAAGCGCCAGTACCAGCCCCAGCTGGGTGACAGCGCCCGCCAGAGCCGTACCAACGGCCAGCGCAGTAACGGACATACCTGCCGCCAGAAACGCCAGCACCAGCTGCGGCAGTGCCGTACACACCGCCACCAGCGTGCCGCCCACCATCCACATAGGCAGCCCGCACAGCGCCCCGCACCACGTTGCGCAGCGCGAAGCCAGCCTGCTGCCGATACCAGTCAGCAGCAAGCCCAGAGCATAGAGCAGCAATGTAGGGAGAAGAAGCATAGTTTTTTAGTTAGGGCAACACCGCACAATTCCCGCCTTGCGGCTTAAGCACCGCTCCGGCAGCTGCGGCACGGCATCTGCGTTGCCAAAATGCTCGATAATGTCGGGTTGCGGTACCCGCATCGTGCTTCGGGGGGCAAAAGCCCCTCGCACTCTGCGACCGCTGCCCCTGCTTCGGTTCGCTGTTTCCGCCACTGGCGGCGCTCACCTTTGCAGCATCCAGTATTATCTGCGCTTTTGGCTTGGCATCTGCCGCACCTCGCTCGCCGTATCGGCACTTAGAATTATGCGGTATTGCCTTAGAAGTTAGGGGGGAGGCGTTAATTAGAAATTAGGAATGAGGAATTAGAAATTTTGAGGGGCAAGGTTCGCGTTAAAAATCGGGGAAGAGCAGTAATTTTATGGGTAGGGCGGGGTGACCTCACCCCGCCGGGAGGGTTCTCCTGATTATCCTTTAAAATCATGAGATGGGGCTCAAAATTGTTGTAGGGGGAGGCGTCCTCGACGCCCCGGACTGGTATGAAAATTACCGGACATTTGCCATTTATTGCGCGGTAGGGCGGCCAGCCCTCTGGCCGCCGGAAAGCTGGAACATAGCATATAGGCTCTGCGCAGGGAATCCCCCTTCAGTCCGCTGCGCGGACAGCGCGCAAACAGCGCCCGGTCCCTCTGTCGCTTCGCGACATCTCCCCGCCCCGCGGGGAGTCACCCTCAAGGCAAGCCAACGCATATCTTCGGATTGATACCAAAATCACAAAGACATCTCTCACAAATTCCCGGAACGGTCACTGCGCCCGCAGGCGCGTTTCGGAGGCCAACCGGGATTTTAATCCCGGCTCTTAGGCCGGAGATAGACCGTTCCCTACGGACTATTTTGTAATGGGCAACAAAAATCAAAAATAGCCACACACCGATCGTGGCACAACAGCGGTGCCCTATATATACCCTGAGTTTCCCAAAAAGCACCCGTTTCCCCATACAAAAACCGGCAGTGCCGCATAAAACAGCACTGCCGGGATTGGCTTAGTATGCGATGCCCCAGACGACCATGCTCTTGGCGGGCTTGCCGCAGACCGGGCATACGTCGGACAGGTGTTCCTGCTCGAACGGCATGCAGCGGCTGGAAAGCCCTGCTTCGGTCTTCATGGCTTCCTCACAGGCCAGGTCACCGCACCACATGGTTTTGACAAAGCCGGTCTTTTCGGACACGATCTTTTTCACTTCGTCCATGGTGGTGGCGCTCCAGGTGCGGTTTTCGCGGTTCTGCAAAGCGCGGTCATACAGATCCTTAGCCAGAGCTTCCATTGCGGCGGGAATTGCGGTGGCCAGATCTTCAAACTTCACAAACTGCTTTTCGCGGGTATCGCGGCGGACCAGCACGCACTGGCCGTTCTCGATATCGCGGGGGCCGACTTCCAGGCGAACAGGCACGCCCTTCATTTCCCACTGGGCAAACTTCCAGCCGGGCTGCTTGTCGGAATCGTCCAGCTTCACGCGGGCATACTTACCGATTTCGGCAGCCAGTTCGCGGCATTTGTCCAGTACGCCGGGTTTGTGGGCGGCAACGGGAACGATGACCACCTGCACCGGGGCAATGGCCGGGGGCAGGATCAGACCGTCGTCATCGCCGTGGGTCATGATGATAGCGCCGATCAAACGAGTAGAAGCGCCCCAGCTGGTCTGGAAGGGGTACTGCAGGGTGTTGTCGCGGCCGGTAAAGGTAACGTCATAGGCGCGGCTGAACTTATCGCCAAAATAGTGGCTGGTGCCGCTCTGCAGGGCTTTGCCGTCCTTCATCATGGCTTCGATGGTGTAGGTAGCCTCGGCACCGGCAAACTTTTCCTTATCGGTCTTGCGGCCTTTCAGCACGGGGATGCACAGATCATGCTCGGCAAAGTCAGCATAGCAGTTCAGCTGCTGCTCGGTCTCAGCCTTGGCCTCCTCGGCAGTCTCGTGGATGGTGTGGCCTTCCTGCCACCAGAACTCACGGGTGCGCAGGAACGGGCGGGTGGATTTTTCCCAGCGAACCACGCTGCACCACTGATTGTACAGCATAGGCAGGTCACGGTAAGAATGCAGCACATGGCTGAAATGGTCGCAGAACATCGTTTCGCTGGTGGGGCGCACAGCAAGGCGCTCTTCCAGCGGGTCAGAACCGCCTGCAGTGACCCAGGCAACTTCGGGGGCAAAGCCGTTTACCAGCTCGCCCTCCTTTTTCAGCAGGCTTTCGGGGATCAGCACAGGCATGGCCACGTTTTCGTGGCCGGTTGCCTTAAAGCGGCCATCCAGAATTTTCTGGATGTTCTCCCAGATTGCATAGCCATAGGGGCGCAGCACAACAAAGCCCTTGACGCTGGAATATTCAACCAGCTCCGCCTTGGTGCAGATATCCGTATACCACTGTGCGAAATCAACTTCCTGCGCGGTGATTGCTTCGACCATTTTTTTCTTATCGTTTGCCATTGGTTCCCCTCACACTTTCTTACAAAACTGCATGCTGCCATGCCGCATTACTGCATATGCTCTTCCACATAGGCAACCACATCGCCCACGGTGTGGAAATTTTCGATCTCCTCGTCCGGGATCTCGACCCCGAACTCGTCAGACAAGGTAGTGATCATATCGATCACATCCAGGCTGTCTGCGCCAAAATCATTGATAATATCGCTTTCGGGGGTGATTTTTTCAGCCTCGATGTCAAGCTGGTCAGCCAGATAATCGCGGATGCGCTCAAAAACTTCGGATTCCATAGCTTTTACTCCTTACCCGTATCAATATCGTATTTCTGCCATGCCGGTATCAGCACGCAGGGCACACATATACAGAATGTCATAGTACTTTTATATCGTATCTGCACAGCCTTGTCAAGTTTCCCGGCAACTTTTTTATCCGGGAGCTTTCACATCCCTGTACGCCGGTGCAGCGGGATGCTATAATATAGGATTAGAAGTAATAAATAATAATTCATGTTGGTGCGCCGCCCGCGGCGCGAATAAAACAGTCGGGCTGCTCTGGCTAGAATGCTTTTGCCGGAGTGGTTGGCCTGATTAAAATGTGACGCCATGGGCATCACACAACCATTATTCTTTTTCCTTTATTCTTTTATTTGATTCTTTCCACACCGCACAACAAGGAGGCACTTTATGCAACTGCACTTTACCAAAATGCACGGCTGCGGCAACGACTATATCTATCTTGACTGCCGCGAAACCGGCCTGCCTGCGGAGATTGCCGTCTGGAGCCAAAAACTTTCCCGCCGGCATTTTTCCATTGGGGCGGACGGCATTATCTGCATCTGCCCGCCGCTGACGGCGGACGGCGACGCCACCATGCGGATGTTCAACGCGGATGGCTCCGAGGGCAAAATGTGCGGCAACGGGGTGCGCTGTGTGGCGCAGTTTTTGTACACGCACGGCGTTCCGAAGGATGTGATCGAGATCGACACCCTGATGGCGGGCCGTAAAACGCTGCACCGCAAAGGCGAAGGGCTGTGGCAGGCCGAAATGGGACATTTTTCTGCGATGGCGGACACCCTGCCCGCCGTTGGGTTGGGGACCGGGCCGCTGGTTCACGCTCCGCTGACGGCAGCGGGCAAAACCTGGGATGCCGCCTGCATCAGCACCGGCAACCCGCACTGCATCATTGAATGGCCGGATTGCGACACCTTGCCCACCGGCCACGCCCTAGCCGCCATCGGCCCGGAGTTTGAGCACCACCCGGCGTTCCCCGAAGGGGTCAACACCGAGTTTGTTTATATCGAAAGCCCCACCAGCGTAGTGATGCGGGTTTGGGAGCGCGGCAGCGGCGAGACGTTCGCCTGCGGCACCGGCTCCTGCGCCACGGTGGCCGCTTTGGTGTTGCGCGGCGTGTGCCCCCGCAATGTTCCGGTGGATGTACACCTGCTGGGCGGCATCCTTTCCATCACCATCACAGCGGATGACAACATCCTGATGACCGGCCCGGCGGAGACGGCGTTTGTGGGTTGCGTGGAAGTGTAAAGTTAGTTAGGAGTTAGGAAGTAGGCGTTAGGAGTTTTCTCAAATTAGAAATTGGAGGTATGGCGAGGTTGACGGTAACACACTGAACCATATGAAGCCATATAAAATTAAAGAAATCTGGCGAGAATACTGTTTATCATAAGGGGTAGATTTTCGCGGTTTTTCTTGAATGTGGCGGCGTTTTATGGTACCATACAGACATACATTCCATAGTATTAAATATTCCTAACCACCATGTTAAAATGCAGAGGGAGCGAAAGATGAAACTGAACAAGCATTATTCCGAGCTGAACGAAAGCTATCTTTTCAGCACCATTGCGCACAAGGTTGCTGCTTACCAGAAAGCCAACCCGGATAAGGATATCATCCGCCTGGGCATTGGCGATGTAACGCTGCCGCTGGCCAAAAGCGTGACCGACGCCATGCTGAAAGCCGTTGAGGAGCAGGGCAAGAAAGAGACTTTCCACGGCTATATCCCCAGCGAGCAGGGCTATGAATTCCTGCGTTCCGCTATCCAGAAATACTATGCCGGCCACGGCGTGGAGCTGGACATGGCCGAAATCTTTGTATCCGACGGCGCCAAGAGCGACCTGGGCAACCTGCTGGATCTGTTTGATGTGGACAATACCGTGCTGGTTCCGGACCCCGTTTACCCCGTTTATGTGGATGACAACGTGATGGCCGGGCGCAAGATCCTGTACATGTCCGCCAGCGCCGAGAACAACTTCCTGCCGATGCCGGATGACAATGTTCATGCCGACATTGTGTACCTGTGCAGCCCCAACAACCCCACCGGCGCCACCTACACCGTGGACCAGCTGAAAGAGTGGGTGCGCTGGGCCAAGGCCAACAACGCCCTGATCCTGTTTGACGCCGCCTATGAATGCTTTGTGAGTGAGCCGGGTCTGGCCCGCAGCATTTATGAGGTTGAGGGTGCTAAGGATTGCGCCGTTGAGGTTTGCAGCTTCTCCAAGATCGCAGGCTTTACCGGCACCCGTTGCGGCTACACCGTTGTGCCGCAGGCCATTGTCTCTGACGGCCAGAGCCTGAACAAGATGTGGCTGCGCCGCCAGACCACCAAGTTCAACGGCGTTGCCTATGTGGTGCAGCGCGGCGCCGAAGCCGTGTTCACCGAGGAAGGCATGAAAGAGATCCAGCACAACCTGGACTACTACCGTCAGAACGCTGCCGTGATTGCAGCAGCACTGGACGAAGCCGGTGTGTGGTACTGCGGCGGCAAAAACAGCCCGTACATCTGGCTGCGCTGCCCCAACAACATGGGCAGCTGGGAGTTTTTTGACTGGCTGCTGGAGACCGCCAATGTTGTTGGCACCCCCGGCGAGGGCTTTGGCGAGTGCGGCAAGGGGTATTTCCGCCTGACCGCATTTGGTGATGCCGCCAAGACCAAGGAAGCAGCCGCCCGCATTGTGGCCGCACTGAAAACCCTGTAATAATTACCCGGCTGCCCCGCAGCCGAACCTGATAACACGCGGATGATTGGAGGAGCAACCATGACCCCAAGCGAAGAAATTATGCAGTTTTTGAAGGACAACCCGACCTTTTATCTTGCCACGGTGGATGGCTATCTGCCGCGCGTGCGCCCGCTGGGCTTTGCCATGTGGTACAAGGACCACCTGTGCCTGGGCATCGGCAAGCACAAGGCCGCATACAAGCAGCTGTTGGACAACACCAACCTGGAAATCTGCACCTGCAACGAAAAGGGCGAGTTTTTGCGCGTGCAGGGTACTGCCAACTTTGACAATACCCCCGAAGCACAGGCCGCCGCATTCAAGATTATGCCGCAGCTGGCCGATATGTACAACGAGGAAACCGGCCTGAAGCTGGGTATTATCTACCTGGACCACCTGTCCGCCAAGCTGTTCTCCATGTCCGGCAGTGTAAAGGACATCATGGCCTATTAAGCGATAAGCAAAATAAGAGCAAAACCAACGCCCGTGCGTTCCGTTTATGGGGAGCGCACGGGCGGTTTATTTTAAGGCAATACCGCATAATTCTAAGTGCCGATACGGCGAGCGAGGTGCGGCAGATGCCAAGCCAAAAGTGCAGATAATACTGGATGCTGCAAAGGTGAGCGCCGCCAGTGGCGGAAACAGCGAACCGAAGCAGGGGCAGCGGTCACAGAGTCCGAGGGGCTTTTGCCCCCGAAGCACGATGCGGGTACCGCAACCCGACATTATCGAGCATTTTGGCAACGCAGATGCCGTGCCGCAGCTGCCGGAGCGGTGCTTAAGCCGCAAGGCGGGAATTGTGCGGTGTTGCCTTATATCAAAATCAAAGGGTCTTGAGCAAAATTTCTTCCATCGGGCGTTTGGGCACGCAGTAATCGCGGGCATCGTCCAGGTAATACTTTACATTGCCGTTCTGCATGGCAACCAGGTGGCTTTTATGGGTGGGGTAGCCGAACGCCACCACGCTGTGCAGGCGCAGATTTTCGCCCAGACCCAGCAGCTCCTTGATGGCGGGGCGGTCGATCGCCCCCATGATGCAGCTACCCACACCGTGCGCCCAGGCGGCGTCCGTCATGTTGGCAAGGGCAAGTCCGGTATCGGTATCATTGCAGCCGGGCAGGCTTTCATCCTGGCAGACAGCCACAAACAGTACCGGGGTCTCATCCGGTTTGGGCTGGCCCTGCTCCGGCGGCAGGTAAGCAGCCCAGTGCACCAGCGGCTGCATTTTGGCAACCATCTCCGGGCTTTGCACCAGCACATATTTCAGCGTCTGGCGGTTGGCACCGCAGCTGGCAATGCGGGCGGCCTCCATAATTTCCCGGGCAATGGCAGGTTCCACCGGCTTTTGCTCAAAGCGACGGTAGGTGCGGCGGGTTTTCAAAAATTCCATTATATCCATGGGGGTTCACACTCCTCTTTTTGCTGTTTCGGGTCCAGGCCGCGGCAGTGCCTATTTCGCGCACCGCCACCTGTCTTTGCTTTTATTATAGTCCATTCCGCTTTTTTCGCCTAGGCTTTTTTACAAAATTCTGCGGCGGAATTTCAGTCAATCACGGTTTTCGTGCGGCCGATGCCCACCACAGCGGAGGTCAGCTTTTTCCAGGTGTTGCAGCCGCACACCCCGTCTGCCGTCAGGCTGAAGCTGCGCTGGGCGGCGCGCAGGGCATCATACGTGTTCTGGCCAAAAGCGCCGTCCAGCGTTTTGGTGCTGTAGCCCAGGGCGTTCAGGGCGTCCTGCAGAATCAGCACATAGGTGTTTTTATCGCCGCGGCGGCAGGTGGGGTATCCGGATGTGGTGCCGGAGCAGGCCGGGGTGCCGTAACGGCGGTCAAAGTGCACCCAGGTGGGCGTCATGGAAAGCGGCTCCACATAACCCCAGGCCCTTGTGGCCGTGGCGGCGGCGTGGATGCGTTGGCGGATGGCTCTGCTGGTGCCCTGGCCCACATCAAAGGCAACGCCCGCATAGTGTTGGCTGGCCGTGCCGTGGCCGCCCTCCCAGATGCGCTTGAAGGCATACCCTACCGGGATGCCCGCCCCATACCGGCGGCGGGTCAGATTCCATGCTTCCATTGCGCGCGTTGTGGTCCACAGCACCCGCGCGTTGGATGACCCCCGGAACTCCCGCACGCTCAGCGTGCTGCCATAACTGTACGGCATCGGGTCGTTTTCGTTCAGGTTGTTGTATACAAGCATACGGTTTTCGTATGAGTCGTAAACATAGAGCTTTGCCATGGGTAGCCTCCTCTCTCGAATCAAGGAACAGTCAGAAAGTAGGAGTTAGGAGATAGAAGTTAGAAGTTAGGAGTTTAAGGTACGGCTTACGCCGCGTTTTGGATATTAGCGCCATGAAAACTTTAAGTTTTCAGCAAAAATTTTCACCCAACTCACTCCCTCAACTCCTAACTAATATTCGCGTCCGCTTTCAGCTGCTTCCAAACGCTGTCATCTACTACTCCCAGCGGGGTGATGTTATTGGCGATCTGCCAGGCTTCCAGGGCGGTTTGGGTGGCGGTGTCAAACTCGCCGGTTTCGGGCACAAAGCTGGCGGAGCAGTCCTGCGCGGCGATCTCGTTCAGCCACTGCTGCACCTGCAGCACCGCCGGGCCGCTGCTGCCAAGGGTCAGGGCGGCACCGGGCCAGACCTCCTGCGGTTCCGGCGCGGCGGATGCTGGGTTGACTGCCCCCAAGCTTAACGCTGCGCGGTAAAACGCCAGCCAGTCTGCCGGGGTCACTTCCCCGGTCACAGTGCGGCCTAACGTCTGCTGGGCGCTGCGCACGGTGGTTTCCAGGGCATCGTCAAAGGTATCCGTCAGGCCGCTTGGGGTGATTTCCGGCAGGAACTGGGCCAAGAATTCCAAAATCTGGGACAGGATGCGAATTTTCTGGCCGCTGTCCCCCACTTTCAGAGTTTCTTCGGGGGGATCCGGTGCGCGGGCTGTCACCGCGGGGCCGCTGGCGCTGACCTGTTGGGCGGAATCATAAATGCTCTGCCAGGTCAGCCGCCCCACCACGCCATCCACCGTCAGGCCCGCGTGTTCCTGCCAGGCAATGACCGCCCTGCGGGTGGCTGCGCCGAACGTTCCGTCCACCGTCACTGTGGGCACATCCCGATAATAGGCGGCCAACAGGCGCAGGTTATATTGCAGCGCCCGCACCGGGGTGCCGGTGCTGCCCTCCCGCAGGGTTGTCACAAACTGGCCGGGCTGAATGTTCTGCCCCACCAAGTTGTTGGCCACGGCAAGGCCGACCTCGTTCAGTTTGGCCCAGGTCCCGACCCCCACCACGCCGTCTGCCGTCAGGCCGAACAGCCTCTGGAACGCCCGCACTGCACTGGCGGTGCCACTGCCAAAGCTGCCGTCCACCGTCACGTTGGAAAGGCCGGTATAATTTTCTGCAGCCAGTCTGAGCCAGAACTGCACCAGCCGCACCGCGTTTCCGCGGCTGCCGGTGCGCAGAGCGGTGCCAGGGTAAGCGGTGCCGCCGGCATCGCTCTGGGCGTTCACCCACTCGGCGTACAGTTCCTGCCAGGTCGTCTGGCCCACCACGCCGTCCTGTGTCAAACCCTCCGATTTCTGGAATGCCTTGACCGCGCGTTCCGTGGCCGCGCCAAAGCTGCCATCCACACGGACGGACGGCAGATCGGAATCAAACTGCGCCAGGCTGGACAGCCAGAACTGCACCTGCTCCACGCTTCGCCCGGTACTGCCGCGGCGCAGCACGGTTCCCGGCCACGCCCCGGCGCTCTGGGCACCGGTAAAGGTTTCACCCTCGCTGGTCAGCTCGGCAAGGTCCTTGACGCTGACATAGATATAGCTGATCTTATACCAGGTCGCCTTGCCCACCACGCCGTCCACAGTCAGGGAAAACTGCTTCTGGAACTTTTTCACGCTGTTCTCGGTGGCTTCATCAAACGTTCCGGTAATGGCCGGTTTGCCGAAGGACGGGTAGTCCTTGGCAATGCGGGAGAGCTGTTTTTGCAGCACGTTGACCGCGGTGCCGGTGCTGCCGCGGCGCAAGGGGCTGCCGGGGTAGCTTTGCGGAATGGACGCAATGTTGTTGGTGGTGACCAGCTGCACCCGGCTGCCATAGTAATACCGCAGAATTTCCAGGGCGCTTTTGCCCTCCTTGGCGCGGTCCACAGTGCCCCATTGCTTCATGCCGGGGCAGGTCACGCTTTTGCCATCGCAATACTCGGTATAATAGGGTTCGGTGTCCCCCGTGCGGCGCACATAGGTGTTGAACAGCTCGGCAGTCAGGCGCTCCATCACGGCAAACACCGTGCGCCCCCGCACATACGCCTGGTCCACCCCCGGCGAGTTGGTAATGTTAAAGCTGTAGCCCCGGCTGGGGTACCATTCGGTCCAGATGCGGTTCAGCGCCAGGCTGATCTGCGCCAGAATGTTGGCCCGCAGCGCCTGCTCCGGCCAGGTGGGGTATACCTCGCTGGATGCGACATTGGCAATGTAATCCTGGAAGCTGACCGTCACGTTTGCTGCACTGACCGCCGGGCGGGCCAGGTGGACGGTAATTTTCTTCGGCACCACCACCTCACTCAGCACGCGGGCATCGGCGCACCGGCCGATGGGGGCCGGGCCGCTGCCGCCGTCCCCAGCAAACAGCGGGTGTTCTGGGATCGTTTCCGGCTCCACTTCGGGCAGGGTGCGGGCAGCGGGCAAAAATTGCAGCCGCGCCACCGTCTGCTGCCCGGCAAACACCTGCACCCCCTCCAGTTCGATCGTCTGGAAGCCAGTCATCTCCGCCCGCAGCTGGTACACCGCATAGGGGCGCACCGTGGTGTTGGCTTCATCCAGGCTGTAGGCTTCGTCCGGGGCAGTCAGCACCAGTTCCGGGGCGGAACCGACATCGTTGGTGGTCAGGCGTGCAATCTGTGTTCCCGCTTCGTTCAGCACCAGCACCGTCACGCCGGGCAGCGGCGCAGCGTTTTCGGCCAGTGCTGTATACACTTGCAAGGTTCCACTTGGCATAAAAACACCTCCTGCACTACCCTATGCCGCAATGCGGCGGGGCGTGCAGGAGGTGTTTTGTTAGGGCAATACCGCATAATTCTAAGTGCCGATACGGCGAGCGAGGTGCGGCAGATGCCAAGCCAAAAGCGCAGATAATACTGGATGCTGCAAAGGTGAGCGCCGCCAGTGGCGGAAACAGCGAACCGAAGCAGGGGCAGCGGTCGCAGAGTGCGAGGGGCTTTTGCCCCCGAAGCACGATGCGGGTACCGCAACCCGACATTATCGAGCATTTTGGCAACGCAGATGCCGTGCCGCAGCTGCCGGAGCGGTGCTTAAGCCGCAAGGCGGGAATTGTGCGGTGTTGCCTTAGAGTTTTACTATTTGGGGTTACTGCGGTTCTTTGGCAAAGAACTCTTTCACCAGCTTGGCCACCGTTCCGGAAAGCAGCAGCAGCGCGATCAGGTTGGGGATGGACATCAAGCCGTTGAAGGTATCCGCAATGCTCCACAGCAGGCCCAGGTCCATGGTAGCGCCCAGGATGGCAACAAAGGAGTAAACGACCAGGAAAGGCCGCACCACTTTGTCGGTGTGGAAGAGATACTCAATGCAGCGGGAGCCGTACAACCCCCAGCCGATGATGGTAGAAAATGCAAAGCAGCACAGCGCCACCGCCGTGAACAGCGATGCCCAGCCGCCATAGGTGAGGGTAAAGCCGGAGATGGTCAGCTCCGCACCGGCGGCCTGGCCGTAATTGACCGACGTGCCGCTGCACAGGATGACCAGCGCCGTCAGGGTACAGATCACAATGGTATCGGCAAATACTTCAAAGATGCCGAACACGCCCTGCTTGACCGGCTTTTTGGTGTCAGCGCAGGCATGGGCAATGGAGCCGGTGCCAAGGCCCGCTTCGTTGGAAAATATTCCGCGGGAAACACCTTTCTGCATGCTCAGGAACAAGCTGCCCACTGCGCCGCCGGTAAAGGCCGCCGGGTTGAACGCCCCCGCCACAATGGAGGTGAACACCTCCGGAAGACGCGGCAGGTTGAGCAGCACCACACCCAGAGCCAGCACCACATAGGTCAGCGCCATAAAGGGCACCAGCTTTTCGCTGACACTGCCAATGCGCTTCACGCCGCCCAGCAGCACCAGCGCCACCAGCATGGCCACTACAATGCCGATGACCAGGTTGACGGTTGCCATAGCTTTATCGCTCACAACGGCATACTGGTTCAGGGCGGCATCAATGGCGGTGATAATGGTGTTGACCTGCGTGGCGTTGCCGGTGCCGAACACCGTCAGCACGCCGAACAGAGCATAAATGGCAGCCAGCCAGCGCCAGTGTTTGGCAAGGCCATTTTTGATGTAATACATCGGGCCGCCCACCAGCTCGCCATTGGCATTGCGCTCCCGGAAGTGTACCGCCAGCGTGACCTCCGAAAATTTGGTGCACATGCCCAGCAGGGCGGAACACCACATCCAGAACACCGCGCCCGGCCCGCCGATGGCAATAGCCCCCGCCACACCGGCAATGTTGCCGGTACCCACGGTGGCCGCCAGCGCGGTACACACCGCCTGGAAGGGGGTCATTGCACCATCGGAAGCATCCCGCTTGCGGAACATGCGGCCAATCGTGGTTTTGATGGCATAGGGGAATTTGCGGATCTGGATAAAGCCGGTGCGCACACTGAGCAGCAGCCCCACGCCGATGATGCACACCATGGCGGGAACGCCCCAGATAAAGTTGTTGACTGCCTGGTTGACAGCCGCGATCGTTTGCAGCATATGTTGTACCCTTACTTTCCCTTACAAATCTCATAATCTTTACATTATACCGAAAAAGCTGTTCCCTGTCCAGTTTTTGCCGCCCGGTTTACGGGGTCTGCACGCAAAAAATGTTGCTCCTTAAGTTATACGATTTGTTTTGCGTTTGCATTATATAGCAAATAGTATAATTCAAGGTATAAATACAGCCCGTATTCCGGCTGCTTGGGGCGGAATACGGGCTGTATCATTGAAGCAAGACTTTTTCTGTTTGCCCTAACTCAGCTTGGAGGAAACAAGCTTGATGAAAAGGCTTTGGGGAAAATTGAAGGATTACTCCTTGACTGCCTGGAATGCCTGCTCCAGATCGGCGATCAGGTCGTCGGCATTCTCGGTACCGATGGACAGGCGGATGGTGTTCTGGTAGATGCCCTGGTCCAGCAGTTCCTGCTCGCTGAGCTGGCTGTGGGTGGTGGTGGCCGGGTGGATGACCAGGCTCTTAACGTCAGCAACGTTCGCCAGCAGGCTGAAGATCTTCAGGTGGTCGATGAACGCATGAGCTTCCTTCACACCACCCTTGATCTGGAAAGTGAAGATGGAAGCACCGCCGTTGGGGAAGTACTTCTGGTACAGCGCATGATCCGGGTGATCCGGCAGGCTGGGATGGTTGACCTTTTCCACCTGCGGGTGGTTGGCAAGGTATTCCACGATCTTTTTGGTGTTCTCGGCATGGCGCTCCACGCGCAGGCTCAGAGTCTCAACACCCTGCAGCAACAGGAATGCGTTGAACGGGCTGATGGTAGCGCCGGTATCACGCAGCAGGATGGCACGCACATAGGTTACGAAAGCAGCCGGGCCGGCAGCGTCCACAAAGCTGATGCCGTGGTAGCTGGGGTTAGGTGCTGCAATGGCGGGATAGTTGCCGGAAGCAGCCCAGTCGAACTTGCCGCCGTCCACGATGATGCCGCCCAGGGAGGTACCATGGCCGCCGATGAACTTGGTGGCGGAGTGAACAACGATGTCTGCGCCGTGCTCCAGCGGGCGGATCAGGTACGGGGTACCGAAGGTGTTATCCACAACAACCGGCAGGCCGTGCTTGTGGGCGATCTCTGCGATAGCGTCCAGATCGGGGATATCAGCGTTGGGGTTGCCCAGGGTTTCCAGGTAGACCAGGCGGGTGTTCTCCTGAATGGCATCCTCGATCTCTTTCAGGTTGTGGGCATCCACAAAGGTAGCGGTGATGCCAAAGTTGGGCAGAGTATGCTCCAGCAGGTTGTAGCTGCCGCCGTAAATGGTCTTCTGGGCAACCACATGGCCGCCGTTCTGGGCCAGGGCCTGGATGGTGTAGCTGATAGCGGCAGCACCGGAAGCAACAGCCAGGCCAGCCACGCCGCCTTCCAGGGCAGCGATGCGCTTTTCCAGCACATCCTCGGTGGGGTTGGTCAGACGGCCGTAAATGTTGCCGGCATCGGTCAGGCCAAAGCGGGCAGCTGCGTGGGCAGAATTGTTAAATACGTAAGAAGTGGTCTGATAGATGGGAACGGCGCGGGCGCCGGTAGCCGGATCGGCCTCTTCCTGGCCAACATGGAGCTGAAGCGTTTCAAAATGCAGTTTGTTCTCAGACATTGTAATTACCTCCAGAATTTTGCGGTCAAATTCTCATATCTCAAATTGTTCGGAATGATTCGATAGAAAAATGCCCGGTATCCCCGCATTTTCTGCATGCGTCTGGTTACCGGGCGTACTTACCTGTTTTATAAGCCTGGGCGGTCACATTCGGCCCCAAAGCGGTGCCGATACGCCCCCAGCCTGTTGTACAGCCCGGAAGTGTGACATTCGGCCACAGCGGAAGTTTGCGCGCAGCAAAGTGTTAAAAATAGCGTTCATTGTTGTGTGCTCCCTTCCGTTCAAAATCTCAACCAGTGCATTTCCTTTAACATACTAGGCTGGTTGGTATGTGTGTATTATAGCAGTCCTGCCCCCTACTGTCAACCCTTTCCAACAAAAAAGTGCAAAAAAATCCCGCCGCCGGAGTTCCGGCAGGCGGGGCAGAGCATATTGGCGTGTTACCGCATTTTATTTCACATAACCCATCAGACTGGGCAGAGCCAGGCTGATCTGCGGCACATAGGTGACCAGCATCAGCACAGCAAAAATCGCGGCAAAATAGGTGATCAGCTGTTTGAACACCGTTTCGATCTTGACGCCGCCGACCTTAACGCCGACAAACAGCGTGGTGCCGACCGGCGGGGTGATGGTGCCGATGCACAGGTTGAAAATCAGCATGATGCCAAAATGGATGGTGTTCATACCCAAAGCCTGGCAGACCGGCAAAAAGATGGGGGTAAAGATCAGGCAGGCAGGGGTCATATCCATAAAGGTGCCAACCACCAGCAGGATGATGTTAATGAGAAACAGGATCACATACCTGTTGCTGCTGATGGAAAGCAGGGCGCTGGACACCAGGGACGGGATGTTGGTGAACGCCATGACCCAAGACATGATGCTGGACACGCCGATCAGGAAAATGATGATGCCGGTCATCTCGGCACTTTCGCGCAGGATCTTGGGGATTTCTTTCAGTTTGATGGATTTATAGCCAAACAGGGAGAGCAGCAGGCTGTATACAACGGCCACAACGGAACCTTCGGTTGCGGTGAACACACCGCCGATGATGCCGCCGATGACAATGATAATGAGCAGCAGCGCCGGGATAGCCTGCAAGATGGTGTGAATGGCCTCCTTAAAGGTAAAGGAAGTCTTGCTGCGGTAGCCGTGCTTTTTGGCAAAGAAGTAGATTACGATCATGCAGGCCAGACCCCACAGGATACCGGGCAGGTAGCCGGCCATGAACAATGCGGCAACTGAAGTGCCGCCGGACACCAGCGAGAAGGTGATCATAACGTTGCTGGGAGGGATCAGCAGACCGGTGGGGGCGGTGGCAATGTTGGCGGCAGCGGAGAAGTTGGGGTCATAGCCTTCTTCTTTTTCGATGGGGCCGATGATGGAACCCATGGCGGAAGCAGCAGCCGTGCCAGAGCCGGAGATTGCGCCAAACAGCATGTTGGCAATCACGTTGGTCTGTGCCAGGGCGCCAGGGGCGCGGCCGGTGATGAGCTTGGCCAGGTTGATCAGGCGGACCGCAATGCCGCCTTTATTCATAATATTGCCGGCCAGGATAAAGAACGGGATTGCCAGCAGGCTGAACATGGAAATACCGGAGAAAATGCGCTGCGCGCCGGTAACAACGGCGACTTCAAGGTCCATAATGGGCAGGATGGCAACCACGGACGAAATGCCGAGCGCCACCGCGATGGGCACGCCTGCGATCAGCATAATGACCAGCAGGATCAGGATGATCAGCCCGGAAACAAGAGCAATGTTCATTGTGTTTTCCTCCTCATTCTGCGCTGGTGGAGCTGTGTTCTTCCACGCTGTCGGTGGCAAGGTCAATGATGTTCAGTACCGAATACACCACGATCAAAGCACCGGACAACGGCAGAACTGTGTACACCGTGCCCATGGGGATGCCTAGAGAGGCTGTGACCTGGGTCATGGTCAGCTTCATGATGCTGACACCACCGTACAGCATAACAACGGCAGCCAGCAGCAAGACCAGGCATTCGCTGATGATCTCCAGTACCTTGCGCGGGGTGCCGGTGATCTTATCGGCCAAAAAGCCCATCCGCATATGGTCGCGCTTGCCAAACACCAGCGCGCTGGAAAGCAGGGCCATCCAGGTAAAGCTGTAGGTCAGCAGTTCTTCCGAAACGGTGGAGGGGCGGCCAAAGAAATAGCGTGTCACGATCTGGTAGGTGCCAACCACGACCATGGCGGCAAACAGCAGGGCGCAGACCCAGCTCAGGACGGTATCCAGCCCATGGCGGAACTTATGTAAAGATTTCATTGTGCGCTGCCCTCCTCATATTCTGCATTGATGGCCTGGATATGGTCATACAGGTCCTGGATATCCGGGTTGGCATCCAGCATTTCCTGCTGCACATTGCTGACCTTATTGCTGAACTCGCTGATATCCACATCAATAAAGGTCACGCCCATATCATTCTCGGCGATCTGCTTGGCTTCCTCCACCTGGTCATCCCAGCAGGAAAGCTCTTCCTCGGTGGAAAGGCGGGCGGCCTCCTTGAAGACAGCCAGCTCTTCATCAGACAGGCTGTTCAGGAATTTCAGGTTGCCAACCAGCATATCCGGCACCATCTGGTGCTTGGTGTAGGAGAAATACTTGGCAACTTCGCCGTGCTTGTTGTTGGTCAGGGCCAGCTCGTTGTTCTCCGCACCGTCAATAACATGCTGCTGGATGGCTGTGTACACATCGCCGAAGCTCAGCGGAGTGGCGGCAGCGCCAAAGGCCTGCACCATCTTAACGCTGGCGGGGCTCTGCTGCACGCGGATCTTCAGACCTTTCAGGTCATCGGGGGTATAAATGGGGGTAGTTGCATAGAAATTGCGGGTACCGGCATTATACCAGGTCATCACGCGGAAACCAGCTTCATCGGTGGAATCATACACGTTTTCCATGTAATCGGTATCATTCATGACGGCATGGTAAGCTTCTTCTGAGGTGAACAGGTAGGGCATGCTGAAAATCTCGTACACATCGGCAAAGGTTTCCAGGTTGGCGGTACCGGCCACGACAAAGTCAATCGCGCCGGTCTGGGTCAGCTCGATGGCTTTCTGGGCAGAGCCAAGCAGCTCATTGGGGAAGATCTGAACCTCGTATTTATTGCCCAGGTTGGCTTCCACATATTCTTTGAACTTGAGCAGGCCAAGGTGTTCGGGGTGGGTTTCGGACTGTGCATGAGAAATGCGAATGATTCGCTTGCCGCCCGTCAGTGAGCCGGAACAGCCGGTTGCCGCTACCAGCATAACGCCGCAGATGCTCACGCACAGCATTTGCTTGAGGTATTTCATGGGGGTTCCTCCTTCTTTACATTCCGCTGGGCCGGCCTGCAGCGCACAGCACGCCGCAGTGTTTGCTCATAACCCATTGATTCTAATTAGCATTATATGTTTTATTTTTAGCTTTGTAAATATCACATTATTGTAAAATGTAACGTAAACATATGTTTATTTTTGTGTATTCTGATTTCGCAAGGTTTTTTCGCACGTATTTTGCGCATGTAATTTTATTATCAAGCGATTTTTGCTTTTCTTCACTCTATCTTTATCCGGCTGTACTTTCCGAGCACAAAAAAGCGTTCCCGGCTGCACAGCGGGAACGCTTTTGGTTTGTTTTTTGCTTTATCTTTTTCTTTATGGCAATACCGCATAATTCTAAGTGCCGATACGGTGAGCGAGGTGTGGCAGATGCTAAGCCAAAAGCGCAGATAATACTGGATGCTGCAAAGGTGAGCGCCGCCAGTGGCGGAAACAGCGAACCGAAGCAGGGGCAGCGGTCGCAGAGTGCGAGGGGCTTTTGCCCCCGAAGCACGATGCGGGTACCGCAACCCGACATTATCGAGCATTTTGGCAACGCAGATGCCGTGCCGCAGCCGCCGGAGCGGTGCTTAAGCCGTCAGGCGGGAATTGTGCGGTATTGCCTTATATATAAGGGCCATATAGGAGTCCGGCGCAGCGGAGCGCTGCCGCTGCGCCCCGGCCCTATCGTTTGGCGGCATAAAATAACAGATGCCCCGCCTGCCAAACGGCGGAGCATCTGTTCAGATCACATATTCGTTGCCCGCATCGGGGTACTGCATCAGGTCGGCCAGTGTCACGCTGTCCAGGTATTCGCTGATCATACCGTCCAGCTTGTACCACAGCGGATAGGTGCGGCATTCCGCCATGCGCGGGCAGGCAGGGGCACCTTCTTCCAGGCAGGCAACAGTTGCCAGGCTGCCCTCCGTCAGGCGCAGAATGCTGCCCACGGTGTACGTTTCCGGCGCGCGGGTCAGCTTGTAGCCACCGCCCTTGCCGCGCAGACCTTCCAGAAAGCGCTGCTGGACCAGCACCTTTAAAATGCTTTCCAGATATTTTTCGCTGATCTCCTGGCGCGCTGCAATTTCTTTCAGCGGCACATAGCCTTCGCTCTGGTGCTCGGCCAGGTCAATCATAACGCGCAGGGCATAGCGCCCTTTTGTTGATACCATCATAAGTGGATCATCCTCCGTATTTTCTAATACCTAGTATATAACAAGGTTAATGGGAAAACAAGCCTTTGAAAAAATAAAAAAATCAAAATACCCTATTGACAAACGGGTTAATGGGGTTTATAATCCCTATAAACCCAGGCGAAAGGTTGGTAATTAAACATGAAGCGATGTCGAGTCTTGGAGCTGTAACACGAAATCATCCATTCAATTCCAACATTTTATAAATAAAGGCAACACCGCACAATTCCCGCCTTACGGCTTAAGCACCGCTCCGACGGCTGCGGCACGGCATCTGCGTTGCCAAAATGCTCGATAATGTCGGGTTGCGGTACCCGCATCGTGCTTCGGGGGCAAAAGCCCCTCGCACTCTGCGACCGCTGCCCCTGCTTCGGTTCGCTGTTTCCGCCACTGGCGGCGCTCACCTTTGCAGCATCCAGTATTATCTGCGCTTTTGGCCTAGCGGCTGCCGCACCTCGCTCGCCGTATCGGCACTTAGAATTATGCGGTATTGCCTAAAACATTTTTTGATTTACATAGAGAGAGGGTTCACTATTATGAGTAAGATTTATACCTCCGCAGACCAGCTGATCGGCCATACCCCGCTGCTGGAGCTCACCCACATTGAAGCCGCCGAAGGCCTGGAAGCCAAGCTGCTGGCTAAGCTGGAATACTTCAATCCCGCCGGTTCCGTCAAGGACCGCATTGCAAAGGCAATGCTAGACGATGCCGAAGCTGCCGGCAAGCTGAACAAGGATACCACCATCATTGAGCCGACCTCCGGCAACACCGGCATCGGCCTGGCCAGCGTGGCAGCTGCCCGCGGCTATAAGATCATCATTGTCATGCCCGAAACCATGAGCGTGGAGCGCCGCCAGCTGATGAAGGCTTACGGTGCCGAGCTGGTTCTGACTGAAGGCGCCAAGGGCATGAAGGGCGCTATCGCCAAGGCTGACGAGCTGGCCAAGGAGATCCCCAACAGCTTTGTTGCCGGCCAGTTTGTGAACCCCGCCAACCCGAAGGCCCATTACCAGACCACCGGTCCCGAAATCTGGGAAGATACCGACGGCCAGGTTGACGTTTTTGTTGCCGGTGTTGGCACCGGCGGCACCGTGACCGGCGTTGGCACCTACCTGAAAGAGCAGAACCCCAACGTAAAGGTTGTTGCTGTTGAGCCTGCTTCCAGCCCGGTTCTGAGCCAGGGCAAGTCTGGTGCCCACAAGATCCAGGGCATTGGCGCTGGCTTTGTGCCCGATGTTCTGAACACCAAGATCTATGACGAAGTCATCCCCGTTGAGAACGACGACGCTTTTGCCACCGGCAAAAAGGTTGGTCATTCTGAGGGCGTACTGGTTGGCATTTCTTCCGGCGCTGCTGTGTGGGCTGGCATCCAGTTGGCAAAGCGTCCCGAAAACAAGGGCAAGACCATTGTTGTTCTGCTGCCCGATACCGGCGACCGTTACCTGAGCACCCCGCTGTTCGCCGACTAATTAGCCATTACACGATTCTCATATCTCCTTACCAAAACAGCTGCTCCCCGCCTTGCGTGGGGAGCAGTTTGTGGTATAATAACATCTAGATTGGAGTGTACTTCTATGATCCCGACCCCTGAACAGGCTTATGCGCTGGTGTGCGATTATAACGAAGGTGAGTTCCACCGCAAGCACGCCCGCATTGTGGGCGATGTGATGCGCTGGTATGCCAACGAGCTGGGCTATGGTGCCGAAGCGGATTTCTGGCAGACCGTGGGCATCCTGCATGATCTGGACTTTGAGCAGTGGCCGGAACAGCACTGCACCAAAGAGCAGGAGCTGATGCGGGAAAAAGGCATTGATGAGCGCATCATCCACGCAACGGCCAGCCACGGCTGGAACCTGACGGTGGATATTAAGCCGGAGCACGAAATGGAAAAGGTGCTGTATGCCGCCGACGAGCTGACTGGTCTGATCGGTGCCTGCGCCATCATGCTGCCCAGCAAGAGCGTGCAGGATCTGGAAGTAAAAAGCCTGAAAAAGAAGTTCAAGAACAAAAAGTTTGCCGCCGGGTGCTCCCGTGATGTGATCACCTCCGGTGCAGAACTGTTGGACTGGGACCTCGACACCCTGTTTGAAAGGACGCTGGCTGCCATGAAGGCCAGCGGAAATGTGGACTGAATGGCAGAAAAAGTTCTTGTCGCCATGAGCGGCGGCGTTGATTCCAGTGTTGCGGCGTATTTATTGCAGCAGCAGGGCTATGCGTGCATCGGCGTTACCATGCGCCTGTATGAAAACGAAACAGCAGGCATCCCCCGCGGGCACACCTGCTGCTCACTGGACGATGTGGAGGATGCCCGTGCCGTTGCCTATGACCTGGGCATGCCCTACTATGTGCTGAATTTTACGGAAGAGTTTGACGAAAAAGTCATCCGAAAATTTGTGCAGGTCTACCAGAACGGCGGCACCCCCAACCCCTGCATTGATTGCAACCGCTACCTGAAATTCGACCACCTGCTGAACCGTGCGCGGGAGCTGGGGTGCGATTATATCGCCACCGGCCACTATGTGCAGCGCTGGCAGGATGAAAACGGCCGCTGGGGGCTGCGCAAGAACGATGACCCCGGCAAGGACCAGAGCTATGTACTTTACTCTTTAACGCAGGACCAGCTGGCCCACACGCTGTTTCCCCTGGGCGGCATGCACAAGGACGCTGTGCGCGCCATTGCCGAGGAACAGGGGCTTTGCAATGCCCGCAAGCATGACAGCCAGGACATCTGCTTTGTGCCGGACGGCGATTACGCCGCCTTTTTGGAGCGCTATACCGGCCAGCCCATGCAGCCCGGCAATTTTGTAGACGAGCAGGGCCATGTGATCGGCCGGCACAAGGGGGCCGCGCGGTACACCATCGGCCAGCGCAAGGGGCTGGGCATCAGCGCCGAAACGCGGCTGTTTGTTTCCGGCAAGAACATGGCGGAAAACACCGTGACGGTGGGGCTGGAAAGTGCGCTGTTCCACTCATCCTTACTGGCGGACGAGTGGAACTGGATCGCCGCACCGCCCGCCGTGGGCCAGCCGCTGCCCTGCACGGCCCGCACCCGCTACCACCAGCCGGAACGCCCGGCCACCGCTACCCTGCTGCCGGATGGCCGCGTGCGGGTGGATTTTGCCGCCCCCCAGCGCGCCATTGCCCCCGGCCAGGCCGTTGTGCTGTACAACGGCGAAAGCGTAATCGGCGGCGGAACGATTTTGAATGTGGAATAATCTCTGATAGGCACACCCCTGGGAATCTGTCATGATTCCCAGGGGTGTATTTTTATTTTATGGCAACACCGCACAATTCCCGCCTTGCGGCTTAAGCACCGCTCCGGCAGCTGTGGCACGGCATCTGCGTTGCCAAAATGCTCGATAATGTCGGGTTGCGGTACCCGCATCGTGCTTCGGGGGCAAAAGCCCCTCGCACTCTGCGACCGCTGCCCCTGCTTCGGTTCGCTGTTTCCGCCACTGGCGGCGCTCACCTTTGCAGCATCCAGTATTATCTGCGCTTTTGGCTTGGCATCTGCCGCACCTCGCTCGCCGTATCGGCACTTAGAATTATGCGGTATTGCCTTATCTTCAAGTAGGAATACCGGTTCTTGGATTTTCTACTTATTTTGTATCTTTATGATTTTTTCAACGCCAGAACGCATAGGCCGCATATCCGTTGCCAAGCGGCTCGATGCTGAAGTGATACCAGGTACACAGCCCTACAATGGCCAGAGCTGCCACGATCACCAGTACCACTGCCAATGTAAGTTTCTTTGAAAAAATTTTCTTGATGTTATCCAAAAGTTTTTTCATACTGTCCCCTTCCTGTTTTACTGTAAAATTGCCGGATTTTCGCCAGATTTTTATTTTGGCTCTTTCCTCCTTTCTTTTCTTTCATCATAGCAGGCCGCATGTACTTTGTCAACAATATTATTCTATAAATAGTATTTACGTCATATAATATCTGGGGTATACTGGAAGTATCCTGAACTGTCAGAAAGGGTTTGCTTGTGGGTGTTACAGAGAATTTGAAGCGCGGTGTAACCGAGCTTGTGCTGCTGGGGTTATTGACCCAGCAGGATATGTATGGATACGAAATGGCGCAGGCCCTGCGCGATCGGAGCAGCGGGAAGTTTGTTCTGCTGGAAACTTCTATGTATCCCACCCTTTACCGCCTGCAGGACCACCACTATATCTCCTCGTATGAAGAGCTGGTCGGCAGGCGGCGGAAACGCACCTATTACCATATTGAGCCCGCCGGAACGGCCTACTATCAAAAAATTCTGGCAGAATACCTGACCGCACAGGAGGGTATCCAGGCCATCTTAAAAAGCTGCACAGAGAAAGGAAGCCCCGAATGAAGATTCCTGCACAACAAAACGGAAATCCGCTGGCAGCCTGTTATTGCAGTCAGCTGGATAAAGCGTTATCTGAGGTCAACTATGCCAAACCGTTAAAGCGCCAGTTTTTAAGCCAGATGCAGGATTCGCTGTACAGCTATCTGGAAGCCCATCCGGATGCCCGCCTGGAAGATCTGTACGCCGCTTTTGGCACCCCGCAGGAAGCCGCAGACTCTGCCCTGCTCAACATGGATTCTGCCCAGATCAAAAAACAGCTAAAAACAAGCCAGCTGTTCCATTTTCTGTTTGCGGTCGTTATCGCCATCCTTGTCATGGTCGTGGTTTACCGGTTGGGCGCACTCGCCATCAACCGCTATGTCAGCCAGCCGTATATTATTGAAAGCCCTGCCGCCGTGATTACCGGCCCTTTGCCGACGGACACACCTTAATTTCAAAAACTCTTATCATACAAAAAACCGCGGGCGCCCTGTTTTTGGAGGACGCCCGCGGCAGTTTATTTTGTTATTTTACTTTTTCAGGAATTTCAGCAGCGGAACGGTGACAAGGGTTGCCACAATGCCGCAGCCAACGGCTTCGATCAACGCCTGCACGCCGACAAAGGCGCAGACGAACAGGAACGGGTTGGTGGTGCCGAAGGTTGCGCAGAGAGACTGCACATACTCGGTATTAAAAAAGAACACGCACAGCGAAAGCATGAACCAAAAGGTGTTCAGCAGCGGCGTTGCCACAGCGCCCACGGCGCAGCACAGCTTGGTGTTTTTGGGCAGCAGCTTTTTGATGCCAATGTACACCCAACCGGCGCAAAGCCCCACCAGAACGCGGGCCACAAAGCAGGTAATAAAGGTGCCCACCGGGCTGGCCTGCAGCATGGCGGCGCTCATCACACTGGGGGTGCGCAGGGCCGAAACAAAGCTGGTTGTGCCAAAAACACCGCCAAGGATGGCACCCGCAACAGGGCCAAGCGTCATGGCGCCGATGGCAACCGGGATGGTAAGCAGCGACATGGACAGCGGCCCGACCTGCAGATAGCCCAGCGGCGTATAGTTCATGACAAGCAGAACGGCGACCAGCAAGGCAAGCTGGGTCAGCCAACGGGTGTTGGTACGGTTTTTCATATTCAATTTCCTCCTGCTGCCGTCTTTTCTTCAAAGTACAGCGCATACTCGGGGGCAGGGCTTTCCTGCCCGCCTGTGCAAGTATACGCTGTTTGGGCGGCAAATGCAAGCATTTTGGGCAAAATGGAAATCAAATTGCGGGTGACTGCCTGCGACATGCTGCATAAATATGCCAAGCAAAAGAATATTTATGCAAAAATTTTCTTGCATTTTGCGGCGCACTGTGCCATAATAGACTGTATTCCATTACTTTGCTGCCGGGCTTTGCCCGGCTGAGGATACCGATTGACAGGAGGAAAACCCCATGAACCTGAAAGGCAGAGATTTTTTGACCCTTCTGGATTACACCCCGGAAGAAATTGCATATCTGGTGGACCTTGCCGCCGAGCTGAAAGCCAAAAAGAAGGCGGGCGTTCTGCACGATGTACTGCGCGGCAAAAACGTTGCGCTGATCTTTGAAAAAACTTCCACCCGCACCCGCTGCTCCTTTGAGGTTGCCGCCCACGACCTGGGCATGGGCTCCACCTATCTGGATCCAACGGGCAGCCAGATCGGCAAAAAGGAATCCATTGCCGACACCGCCCAGGTGCTGTGCGGCATGTTTGACGGCATTGAGTACCGCGGCTATGGCCAGGAGATTGTGAACGAGCTGGCCAAGTATTCCACCGTACCGGTATGGAATGGCCTGACCAATGAGTTCCACCCCACCCAGATTCTGGCTGACTTTTTGACGATTAAAGAGCACTTTGGCAAGCTGGCCGGGCTGAAATTCGCTTACATGGGCGATGCCCGCTACAACATGGGCAACTCCCTGATGATTGGCTGCGCCAAGATGGGCCTGCACTTTGTTGCCTGCGCCCCCAAGGCATACTGGCCCGCCCCAGAGCTGGTGGAAAAGTGCAAGGCCATTGCCGCCGAAACCGGCGCTACCATCACCCTGAGCGATGACACCGATGCCGTAAAGGACGCCGATGTGGTATACACCGATGTGTGGGTAAGCATGGGCGAGCCAGTTGAAGTGTGGGCCGAGCGCATTGAAGCGCTTGCCCCCTATCAGGTAAACACTGAACTGATGGCAAAGGCAAAGCCGACCGCCGTATTCATGCACTGCCTGCCCGCCTATCACGACCACAAGACCGCCGTTGGCAAGGAGATGGGCGAAAAGTTTGGCCGCGACGCCATGGAAGTGACCGATGAAGTGTTCACCGGCCCGCAGTCCATCGTGTTCCAGGAAGCCGAAAACCGGATGCACACCATCAAGGCCGTTATGGCGGCAACGTTGGGCGCGGAGTTTTGAGCGGGGTTGAGCCAAGCACAAGCCTAAGATAAAATCGAGAAATCCCCTGCACGGGCGGGCCATTGTTACAGCCTGGCGTGCGGGGGATTTTTTGTATTTTGTAGGGGGGTGCCCATGTGGAAGCTTGTGGTGGATAATGATGCAAAATATACGGCAAGGCCCGGTGTGCGGATTGTCACAGATTTTGTAATGCGCAGCAAGGCAAGGTTGCGGCGTGGTGAGGGCACCCCGCCCTACAGCGCATTTTAACGCTTGCCACGCATTATAAAATACTCTGTAGGGAACGGTCTTGACCGTTCCGGGGCGTTGGGGACGCCGCCCTGCTTACCGTTCAAAGGTTGTGCACAACGTGGTGGACCAGGTTTCGCCGGGGTGCAGGGCGGCGGCGCAGGGGCGGTCCTCCCAGGTTAGAGGTCCGTTTTCCTCGCCGGGCAGGCTGTGCCACGGCTCAATGCAGACAAAGCGGTAGGGCTTTTCCGGCTTGGACCAGATCAGCACATAGGGATAGCCCTCAATGTTGCAGCGCACGGCGCGGCCGGTATCCTTTTCCACAATGGCAAGGGTCTTGCTGCGCAGGTTCAGCATACAGTGGCTGTCGTTGTCAAACAGGTCATCCGTCAAGGGCACGGTGCGGGTATTGCGGGCCAGATAGTGATAATCGGTACCGTTCAGCAGGCCGTTGGGCAGACAGCTCACGCACAGGGGGCTTTCCAGCTCGTCAAAACGGAACTCATAATCCGCAGGGATGTGGGCATCATCAAACGGGATGGCAAATGCCGGGTGGTAACCAATGCCGAACCTGAGCTCCGGTTCGCTGGGATTATACACCGCCAGGGTGTGGCGCACCGTTTTTTCCACCAGCTCAAAGGTGGAGCGCAGCTCAAACTCATAGGGCCACTTGGCGCGGATCTCCTCGTTTGCCTGCAAAACCAGGGTCAGGCTTGTCTCGGTCTTGCCCACCAGGGTGTGCTCCACATCGCGGGCAAAGCCGTGCTGGCCGCCGGCATACTCTTTGCCCTTGGCGATCATTTTGCCGCCGGTCAGCTTGCCGGTATAGGGGAACAGGATCGGCGCATGGCGGCCCCAGACGGCAGGGTCCCCGCACCAGAGCATTTCGGCCCCGGTAGCCTTGTTGACAACGCTCACAGCCTCGGCACCATGGGTATCCACCGTCAGGCGCAGGTATTCGTTTTCAATGGTATACTGCATAATATTCCATCCTATTCTTTGGCAATACCGCATAATTCTAAGTGCCGATACGGCGAGCGAGGTGCGGCAGATGCTAGGCCAAAAGCGCAGATAATACTGGATGTCTTATCGAGCATTTTGGCAGCGCAGATGCCGTGCCGCAGCTGCCGGAGCGGTGCTTAAGCCGCAAGGCGGGAATTGTGCGGTGTTGCCCTTTGTAAATTTTTACCGCAGGAAGGTCTTATCTGTATTATACAGCGCCCGCCACAAAAAGGAAAGAAGATTCTTGGCCGGCTTTTCTGCACCGTGGTTTTATGGTATGATGGTAGCAGAAATTTCGCCCCGCAAAGGAGGTGCGCACCATGCTGCCCAAAGCCAAAACCGTTTATTTCCATGTAGATGTCAACTCCGCCTTTTTGTCTTGGACGGCCATCCAGCACCTGGCCAACGGCGAAACGCTGGACCTGCGCACCGTGCCCGCCGTGGTGGGCGGAGATGAGGAAAAGCGCCACGGCGTGGTGCTGGCCAAGAGCATTCCCGCCAAACGGTACGGCATCCAAACCGGGGAATCGCTGTTTATGGCACGCAGCAAATACCCCAATTTGATCGTTGCCGCGCCGGATTTTGACTGGTATGTAAAAAACAGCAAAGCTATGATCCGCATTTTTGGCGATTACACGCCAGATATTGAGCAGTACAGCATTGACGAAGCCTTTTTGAACATGACCGGCAGCGAGGGACTGTTTGGCCCGCCTTTGCAGGCGGCGCAGACCATCAAGGACCGCATCCACCGGGAGCTGGGCTTTACCGTAAACATTGGCATTGCGCCCAACCGCCTGCTGGCCAAAATGGCATCTGACTTTGAAAAGCCGGATAAAATCCATGTATTAACGCAGGATATGGTACCACAGAAATTGTGGCCGCTGCCGGTGGGCAATCTGTTCGGCGTGGGGCCAAAGTCCGTCAAGCGGATGCACGAGATTGGCATTTATACCATCGGGGATCTTGCCAACGCGGACGCGGACATCCTGCGCGGGGTGTTCGGCGTGCGGGGGCAGGTGTTCCGGGATTACGCCAACGGCATTGAAAGCGAGCCGATGACCCGCAGCGAGGTGAAGGACAACAGTTACGGCAACAGCGTAACCACTCCGCAGGACCTGAAGCGCCCCGTGGAGGCCGATGCCACCATGCTGGCGCTGTGTGAATCCGTTGCCGGGCGGCTGCGGATGGACGGCAAGACCGCACGGGTCATCACGGTGCAGCTGGTGGATAACGCCTTCCGCCGCAGCAGCCACCAGGTAACGCTGAACAGCCCCACCAACTCTACCGATGTGATTTACCACACCGCGCGGGAGCTGATGCGCCAGATGTGGCCCGACCGCCCAGTGCGCCTTGTTGGGGTGAGCGCCGAAAAGACCGGCACCGACAATTTTGAGCAGCTGGATTTTTTCACCGATCCAGCCAAAACCGATAAACAGGAAAAGCTGGACCGTGCCGCCGATGCCCTGCGCGCCCGCTTTGGCGAGGGTGCCATCCTGCGCGCCAAGCTGCTGCACCCTGACGAGAAAACCACCGCCCCCAAAGCCCTTGGTGCCGCCAAAGCAAGGGACAAGCGCAAGGGGGAACTGTAAAGCAGGCGGATACTCGGCAAGAGAAAAGGTGTTTTATGGAATTTAATGAAAAGCTGCACCGCCGCATCCGCTGGCCGGCTGTTCTGCACATTCTTCTTCCCCTGCTGGCGGCATTCACCGCCCTTATGGTTGTGGGGCGGCTGATTTCCGGCGTGCACTGGCTGAGTGATATTATCGGAAGCATTCTGCTCAGTGCCGGGCTGGTTTTGCTGTATGCCGGCTGCCAAAACCGATTGACTGCCTGAAAAAAGCAGAGTATGCGCTTTTTTGAACAGCACCCCATTTGTTAGACAGTATGATATACTATTTAACAAG
>NZ_JAQFEN010000014.1:0-4534 GCF_027689445.1 Gemmiger qucibialis
AGAAACGCCCCGGCGGGGCGTTTCTGGGGCGCGGCTCGCAATTCTATGACATATTGCACCTTTTTGTTGGTCCTGCACCGCCACGGCACACCTGTCACAAACACTATAAAACAATGTGCCAACGATAAAAACTGACCACCGGCAATAAAAATCACTGCCGGTGGTCAGTTGGTGGTCAATCTACAATATATTTTCTTACAGGGGCCTTTATCTTTTCAGCCGATATTTACGCGCACGTCCGGCGCCTTCTGCAACAACAGCCTCTTGTTCAATCAATTCTGCCAAATACATTTTCGTGCGGGAAACCTGAAGTCCGACCGCCTCGGCAATTTCTTTGCTTGCCGCTTTAGGAGTGTCTGTCAGGTACTGTAAAATGTCCGCTTTGCGACGTTCAGCAATGCCGCCTTCTTTATCGCCATTTTTTGCCGCCACTTTTTACCGCCATTTTTGCGGCGGAAAGCGGTAGTGTCAGCGTTGTCCGATCTGGATTAAATGCTTCTACAATCTCTGGCACCTGCCACGCCTGCTTTTGCCAAACGGAGCGAATACTTGGCAATCCACTTCCTGCACGCTCGCCAACATTTATCAGATTGAACATTTTAATCAGCGATTCGTTGCGTGGATCCGATACACCGCCCACAAGAGCCTCCTGCACATTGATACGGAAAGCACCCGGATTTGCAATACGAATTTTATCCGGCCATTTTTGAATCACCAGACCACGACGGTCATAGTAGTCGGCATGAATCAAGGCATTTGCCAAAGCCTCGCGCAAAGCCTTATGCAGAGGGGTGTCATCAATGCGGTCAGCACCATTCAGTTTGAACGGAACTTTTATGTCCTGCGCAATGCGGTTATAAACGCGGAAATAAAAGTCACAGATATTACCACTCCAATCGCCTGAACTTGACACGATTCTGTCCGTCCAGCGCTCATCTTCTGTGGCACTGCGATCATGTTCCTGATAGTCCAGAAAATAATGCGGAAATTCCCGCACGATTTCGTATTCATGTCCGAACATCAATAATCCCGCAGCAGTAGGGCGCAGTTTACCGTCCGTATCTCGTGCCATAGCGCCGATGCGATGCAGAAAATTCTCCACAGCTACTTTTTTCCTTTAAAGTCTTTCGTAACAGTGTTCATTTGAACAGGTATTCCAAAGTGATTTGCCACATGAGAAATCAAAACGCTATCGATATTATTTCTCAGGCGAAGGCTTTCAGCATCTGATAAAGAAAAAACATATTTCTTATCAAATGTACCTTTGCTATGAATTGTTGTTATAACCATTTCATATTCGTCGGCCTTCCAAAAGAAATGATCGTTTAATGCGATTTTTGCTAAAGCATATTCAGGCAGTGCGCGTACCGCGCCATCGACAATAGGCAAGGTTGCATTTGGTTGAGAAAATATTGGCATCGTTGCACACACAACCGGATATAAAATGTTATTGGATACTTCATCCATATTAGCGCATTTATCCACAAATTCTACAAATGCAGGTGCCAATGTATCCGCTTCTACTTTAAAGGGATGTGCAGTTTCAAAAGAAGTTTCAAAATTTCCTGCAACTCTGCGACAAATAGGAGAAGGAAAGGTTGACCATATCAGAGAAAGAGTTGCATTATCTGACTGACGGATAACCTTAGCTGTAATTTCCTTGATTGTTGTCGACTTGTTCTTTACCTCATAGACACCTCCAAGGGAAATGTACGATCCGCTCCTGTTGTGAAATAGTGTAATCATACCAGAAGGCAAGAAATCAACTTTTAGTTTTTTAATAAAATGATTATAAATGTATTTTATAAGTGGAATGATTAATGCAATTGTAGACAGTGCAATTGCAATCAGTTCATATACTGTTATTGGTTGTGTCCAATTTATATTCATATACGCGTCTTCCTTGTTTTGACATTGAAAAAGTATATTTTCCAAATTCTATACTCATTAGACAACCATCTCATCAAACAGAACCTTCAAAAAATCATCCACGCCGCCTGCAGCCTGAATTGTGGCAATCATCAAATCATCCGGGTCAACACGGGCAAAATCAATGACATATCCCGCATGGTGGGCAAGCTGCGAAAGAAAAACACGCTGGGTTCTGCCGTTGCCCTCTCGGAATGGGTGAAGCTCATTCGTTCGCTCGTAAAAGTCTACTATGGCAGAAATGAAGTGCGCCCTGCCTAAGCCCACAAGAAAGCGTTGCTTCTCTAATCTGGCAAAGATGGCTTTCGCGGTGCTTTCAATTTGCGCAGCGGGGCAAAACTGCGTGCCTTTCTTTGAAATATCCACCGTTCGCAGCTTGCCCGCCCATTCGTATAAATCTTCAAACAAAAAGCGATGAATCGCACAGTAATGCGCAAAATCGAAACTTTCTGCCAAAGGTTTTTCTTCCCATAAAGCAGCCTTAGCCGGAACGATCGTACCTTCCACGGCATCCAAGTCGGACTGATTTTGAATGCCAAGTATATTTATTAACACCACAGTACCCGGATAGCACCCATCCTGCAAAGAATCCACTGCATAGTTTGCCATAGCATTTTACCCTCGCTGCGCCCTGCGGCGTGCTAGAATTTCAGCAGCCAAGGTGCGGGCATCTACTTTGCCGTCCATCAGGCGGCGGCAGTCGGCACGGGTCTGTTCGGTGACTTCATACCCCTCGATGCGCGAAGAAGCCAAAGCATTTTCCAATGCCTGTTCACGAGTAATTGGTGCCATATACAAAACCGCCTTTCGCTTTTTCATCAATTATATACGATAAGGCAACCAAATGCAATTTTTCTTGCAAAACTTCTTACCGCTTATTCCATAACCACCTGCATCAGCTTATCGTAGCTGTCTACCACATCGTAGACGACGCTGTCGTTGCTGATGGCGGCAAAGTGGGCTTTGGCGCATTGGATCTTTAGGTCCTCAACGCCGCGCAGCTCATTGCGGTCAAGCAGGGTCGTGCCTTTGGTTTCGGCAATAAAATAGATATGCTTGACCGTTCCCTCGTGGAAAGCGATCGCCCAGTCCGGGTTGTACTTACCTACCGGCGTGCTGATGAAAAAACTGCCGGGCAGCTTGACATACACGGCAATTTTGTCGCAAACATCCAGCTCGTGGGCAAAGCGGCGCTCGTTGTCGGAATCGTAAATCACATAATTGTACAGGCTGCGGTCGGCGGGCATGGCGTTTACGCCCTGTCTGCCGTGCAGGTTTGCCAGCATAAAGATGTCGGCGCTGTACGATTCCTCCAGCCTGTTGTAGGTGATATGCTCAATGATCATATCCGCCTTTTGGTTGTTGATGATTTTTCCCGCCTTGATGATAAAGTCCTCCGGGTTCAGTTTATATTGGGCAAACACAAGCGGGGCAATGCCCTGCAAAATGGCGGCAATCGTGGCGCGGGTCAAGCCGGTTTCCTCCACCAGCTTGCCCACAAGGTCGTAGCGCACATTGCCCAGTGCCACGCGGTCAGCGGCGTCCTGATCGTTGTGTCTTTTGACAAACGCCTGCCCCTGCTCCAGCTGCTCGCGGGAGGTCAGCCTGGCGGTCTGCTCGCCGTATTCGGTTTTGACATACACCTTGGAAATATTCAGGTGGGCGTCCAGCGCCCGCACCGAACGGTCGATCAGCTCCTGCGTGTCAAAGGAAACGGTGTAAAAGGTTTTGCGGTTGATGCGCTGCCACAGCTTGGCAAATGCAGAAAATGACGCCAAGACCAAGCTGAACGAGAGCGCCCAACTTGTCACCGGCATCCATTGCAGGATAATACTGAAAATCAATGCTCTCCCAGCCGATAAGAAAACAAATTTCTTACCAGACGAAATTCGTCTTATGCGTACTACTGTAAATCAACTGAGAAATGAACAGCTGGCAAAAGGTTAGTACACGGACGCGGCAGATGATATGCTACTAAAATTATTCTAAAAAACAAAACTTACACGAAAAAGAAAAGCGCATTGCAAAAGTACATTGCAATGCGGCAATGCGCTTCTTTGCGCGCCCGAAGGGATTCGCCAAGCCGCGACCTAGAAACGCCCCACCGGGGCGTTTTTGCCCCGCGGGACGCAAAGCGCGGGGCACGGGCTGTTCGAATCCCTTCTTTTACTACTCTATAAAATCCATGCAAAACAAAAAGAGCAGCACCCTATAAGGTGCTGCTCTTGGTGCGACCGGGAGGATTCGAACCTCTGGCCTTCCGGGTCGGAGAACTACGACAGGGCGGTATAGACTGGCGTTGAAACGTGAATTTTGTTGATTATGCACATTTACCGCCAAAACAAGAAAAAGCCCATTGTTGGTTGGCTTAACAGTGATAAGGAAGTAATTCTAATTTTTACTGTTGGCTGACAGATTCGGGTGTGCAGGGCAACCGTAAGACTGCAAAAGCTGTCTGTTTCCAACAGAAACAGACAGCTTTTAATTTGCGTTGAAAGCATCTCGCTGTTTTCTCTCGAGCGGGGCGGTCTTCCCACGGACCGCCCCGCGAAGCCGTTACGGCTCGATGATGTTGAAGGGGGTGGCTCCGGTGATCGGGAACTGG
>NZ_JAQFEN010000014.1:4544-67321 GCF_027689445.1 Gemmiger qucibialis
AAGGGGTTGGCTCCGGTGATCGGGAACTGGTTCATATTCTCCATCATCAGCGTCAGCAGCTCTGCGCTGCCCTCGACCTTGACGGCCTTTGCAACTGTTTCCTGATTGTTGGTCAGGATCGCAAACAGCGCATTCTTCAGACAGGTAATAGACACGTCCGCATCATCAGACAATGTATCCGCATAGACCAGCAGCACACCATTCTTCACGCGGAGCATGTGCTGTTCGCCCACGTCAGGCAGGATCACGTTCATGGTGAAGTCGCGGTCAGCCAGCGCCTGCTTGTCCATGACAATGGCCATATAGTCAAACAGCATGGGCGCGGAGAGGGCCTTGACCATGTCGCCGGTAGATTTGGTGGAAGCGGTGAAATTGGCGTTTCCATGGCGCAGCTCCTGCGCGGCGGTCAGATATTCGTTGCGCCACGGACCGGACTCCGCCTGATACCCCAGCTGCTCCAGTGCATCGGCGCACAGAAGCCGTGCATCGGTGTTCGTCGGGTCGGCAAAGACGATGGTGTTTGTGACCTCGGCGACCCACTGATATTCACCCTTGTCAAAATCCGCCTTTGCCATTTGCAGGACCTTGTCAACATCCCCCAAGTACTCCACCCATTTTTTTGCGCTGTCGCTTGGCATGAGGGGGTTCAGGTTGACAGGGTTGCTGTCATACCATCCCATGAACTTCTGGTAGACCGCCTTGGCGTTGTGGGCGACCGTCCCGTAGTACTGGCGGGTGTACCAGATTTTATTGAGCACCTCCGGCAGCTCGATCATGTTGGAGATCTCGTCGCTGGTGTAGCCCTGATTGATATAGGTCAGAGTCTGGTCGTTAATGAACTTATACACGGCAGCCGTGTTGACCATGTAGTCGTTCACCACGTTGTTTCCCCAATGCGGCCAGTTGTGGGACTGGAAGGTTACCTCCGCGTCCTTGCCGTAAAGGGAAATGGCCTCGGTGATATAGCTTGCCCATGCCGCGCCGTCGCGCACCTCCGCGCCGCGCAGCGTGTAGAGATTGTGGAGCGTGCCGGTGCAGTTTTCCGCCATCCAAAGCGCCTTGTACTGGGGCAGCCACGTGTTCATTTCGGCGGGCGCTTCCGTACCCGGCGTGAGCTGGAACTCCAGCTCCACACCGTCGATCGTCAGCTTTTCGCCGGACTGCGTGATTTCATAGCTGGGCGTCATGAACGAGACCGTTCCGGTGGACTGTCCCATGCCGATGCCCTGCGCCAGCTTGCCGGTCACGCCGGGCGTCAGCAGGATACCGTACTGATAATTGCTGCGGCGGCCCATACCCTTACCGGCGTAGACGTTTTCCTTCACAGAGTGCTCCGTGAAGCCCACAGGTGTGATCACGGGGATCTTGCCGCTGGCGAGCTGATCTTCAATAGAAAGTGTCTCGTCTGCCTTATCCTCTTTCGCCATCACGCCGGCGATGCCGCCAAAATGGTCGGCGTGGGAATGAGAGATGATGACGGCCTTGACCGGGAATTCACCAAGATTCTTTTCGATTAGCTGCATGGCAGCCTGACTGCACTCCACGCTCATCAGCGTGTCAAAGACGATCCAGCCGGTATCACCCTTGACAACGGTGAGATTTGCCATGTCATAGCCGCGGACCTGATAGATGCCATCCGTCACTTCAAAAAGACCATAGGCATGGTTGTTCTTCGTGTTCTCCCAGAGGCTGGGATTTACGCTGTCAGGCGCTTTTTCATAATCGTCCAGGAACGCATAGGCTTCCTGACTCCAGAGAATCGTCCCATCCTCGTCCTTTAGTTCCAGTGTTTCCGGCGCGTCGATCAGTCCACGGGTGGCGAATTCATATTCCTGCTTATCATCGAAGTCAAGTTCATCGTAGACGGCGGCATTTGCCTTTGCCGTAAAGTCTGTGGCGGGCTTGACCTCGGCGGTCAGACCCAGGTCTGCCTTTTCCGCGTCCGGCTCTTTGCTCCCATCCTGCGCACAGCCGACGCAGGAAAGCAGCAGTACCGATACAAGAAGCATTGCTGCAATACGTTTCATAGCCGTTCTTTTTCCATCTCCTTATTGTTCGCGGATAACAGGCGGCTGCCAGCTATCCAGTGCTGTCATATCCGGTACATAGATCCGCATGAACAGATGAAATTCCCCGTCGGAAACAGGCAGCCAGTTAGGGGTGTCTTCCGGCGCATCCTTGGACAGGATAATATCCAATGTGCCGTCCGCATTCAGCTTGAAGTCGGAGCGGTCGTTGATGCAGTAGCGGTCGATGGAATTGTCAATGAGGAAATCATCCTCTCCGTAGGCGGTCACGGACCAGAAGCCGCCCTCCAGCGTGGGAGGAAGGGTTTCAAAGTGGAGCGTATACTTCTTTTCTCCGGTCAGCGCTGCGCCGGTCTCATCCACCGCTGTCTTGGGATAGATTGCCACGTCCACGGTGTTGGCGCCAAGCCCCACCAGCGCTACCATCGCGCGGTAGGTATACTCCGTGCCGAAGTCGCCGATGGGCTTGCCGTAATAGATCCACTGACCGAGTTTCTGCGCATACTTCGCGCCGTCGGCGGCAAGCGTGGCGCGAAGCCCCTGAAGCATCTGCGTCCAGCGCTCGGCAGCTCCTTCGCCCAGGAGAGCGGCGTCGAAGGTCTTACCCGCGCCCACGTTGATGGCGGAGAGTTTCTTCAGCAGTTCCTTATCCGCATCGGCGGGCGGGTTGACCTGCATCAGAGCGTTCGCCGTATTGAAAAACTCTGCTGGCGTCATGGAAAGCACCTTGTTCACGGGAACAAAGTCATTTTCCTCTTTATAAGCTCCCTGCGGTGCGGCATACTCGCCTCCCTGTATATAAGCCGAAAGAGGCAGGAGCTGCATCTGCTCCTGAATGGCATAGACATTGGGCAGATCCTCGTTCCCGGACAGCACCGTGCGGGTGATCGACCACACCGTTGCGGTGGGCACGTCCACGCGCGTCACACCGTCGGGCAGCTCGCCCTCCCAGCCGGGAAGCGCAATGGCATAAGCACCCGCCTTGTCCAGCACGGCGGCGGTGTTCGTCCACGCATCCAGAAGCTGCACATTGCAGAAGCGATCCGTTTCCGGCAGGACGTAGACCATAGGCTCTGTGCTGATGTCAAGCCATGCCTGCGAATAGACGGTATCGACGTTCGGCGTCACGACGGTGCGGAAAGAGGCGTCCGCCAGCTTTTTTACATGGTTGAACTGATTGATGGGCGCACGGCCAGTCATGGTCCCGTCCGTATTGGTCGATAATGTTTTGGTTGCGTCGGTCAGCACCAGCGGGAACGCATAGATGTATGCCTCACTGACCGTTTCCCACACGGTTTCAGTATCCAATGTATCCGGCTGCGTTTTTTCGGCAGAGCAGGCGGAAAGAAGTCCGCAGGAAAGCAGTGTAAGCAGCGATAGTAGAATTGCAAGTATCTTTTTCATGTTGTCCTCCTATGATTCTTTTCTGCTTTGGTCATCTTCACGGAACGGTTTGTGCGTATGGATTGACTATGAAGTCGTTTGTGATTTTCTCTTTATGGTAAACTATCGATTATTCCGCCCCTTTCTTTCTGCAAGCCTTGAAAGCTCTTTTTTGACTGCTTCGATTTGTGGGTCAAACAGCGCTCGCTCGGCAAAGATCATATAATTGTTGATGGCAAGGATCGACAGATGAACGAACGGCGCAACCTCTTCGTCGGTGCAGCCGAGGATCTCCGCAATCCTGCCCGTGTAATAAGGGTATCTTGCCGCAAGCCGCACAAGGGAAGGCTTTACTTTTTCTCCGTATTCGCGCGACACACATACGCTGACCAGAAAGCGCATGGTAGGCGACATTTTATCCGCCAGCTCACCGAGATGATCCATCATGCTTTTGACGTCACTAATATCTTCAAACACGATGGCAAACGCAGCTTTTTCAATTCGACTGATCGCTTCCTCGGCGCAGGCAAGAACGATTTCCTCTTTGGTGGAGAAGTAATAGTAGATGCCGCCGTTTTGCAGCTTTGCCGCCCTACAGAGATCCTTTGTGGTGGTAACGGTCAGCCCCTTTTCGACAAAGCAGCCAAGGCAGACGCCTACAAGCTCCTGTCTCTTTTCAGCTTTCTTTTCTTCCCTCAAAACACAATTCCCCCCATTTCTGTGCAATATCCAGTATTTCTTATAATAGCATATCAGGCTTCATAAAATAAATCAAGCGATTGCTTGAATAAAAGCTATAAATTTTTAGGATCACAATGCCTGATCAAACATCACAATAGCCTTTTTCAGCAGCCGCACCTCCGGCAAGCTCTGGATGTACCGAATCGCCGTCCTTGCAAAGATATTGGACTTTATCGTGTCCCACTCCGCCAGCCAGACGATCTCCGCTGTGCCGGTTGCAAAGTCAAATCTGATCTCTCCCCATTCGCCGTCGTTGTCTACCTGATATAGGTAGACAGCGGCGGCTATTTTTTGTTCCTTTTGCGGCATTCGGTCTGCTTCAGCGTCACGGCATGGACAAGCCTGCTTTCAAGCAGCTTGTCAAGCGTCCGCCGGTAGAATCGCTCCGCGCCACTGGCGGTTGTACCCTCGAAATCCACCGCCAAGTCCTCAAAGGTAGACTGCGTGGACAAAGGGCTGACACGTCCACAGGTCATGCAGAGGCTTTCGCCGCCGACAGTTGCTCTGATCTGCTGGTTTTCCTTCTTGACATGAACAATGCTCCCTTCGTGATTGACAGTATTTTTATTTCACTGTCTCTCATAAAGGGAGCATATCAATCAGAAACGGGGGTGATTTTGTAGTTTTTTGACAGCTTTCCTTGAGTCTTACTTTACAAGTACAACGGAAATTTTGATTTCCTTTTCCGTCTCGCTCAGGTCGAACGCGCCGCCGTCCGCGACACTCACACGCAGCTCATACAGTGTGCCATCGGACAGGGTATCCACGGCAGCGCCTGTCTCATCCGTGATCGACCACAGCTCATTGCCGACCTCCGCCAGCTTTCCGTCTGCACCGTAGGCATAGAGCTTCAGCCCGGCGGTGTCCCCGGAAAGGTTGTTCATCCGGAACGAGACCGTCGTGTTGGGATGAACATTTTCGACCGTCACAGTATTGCGCCAGCTGGCGACCGTGCCGTCACCGCCGTCCTGCTCAAACTGTTCCTGTGTCAGTACGTTCCGCGCGGCCTTATCGAGATCGACCTTGCGGTAGGGCATTTCGGGAAGATACACAAAGCGGTCCTGCAAGCACAGCAGCTCCAGATAGCCCGTCGGGCAGTAGAGCGCGTTGCCGCTGTTTCCGGCATACATACCGATAGCCATGTTATTGTAGCCATATTTGTTGGAGACGTCCATGGTGAATACCGTCTCGCCGGTGGCAAAGTCCAGAATGATGTACTGCCACATGCCGCTTTCCAGATCCTGCACATAGCCGTAGATATAGCCCGTCGCGGTGGAGAGCTTGAGAATCGATGTATCGCTCAGGTCATTTCGAGACCAGATGCTCTTCATCTCATAGCCGGAATCGGTTTTCACGGTGTCCACGCGCTCGACGCCGGGCGCGATCATGCAGTTGCCCTTTGTCAGCCAGTTTGTGTCATAGATGTTGGCATAGCTCTGGATGGAGGAATCGCTGTCGGGATCGGCAAGGCCTGCGCTGCCTGCGCCGAACCAGTTGCAGACAATCGTGCTGACGGTGCCCTCACTGTCATCATAGACGATGGCAGAGTTTTCAACCGCTACCTGATAGCCCTCAGGCAGATCATCCAGAACCGGCATGCTTGCAACGATCTCACCGGTCTTCATATCGAGCGCCAGCAGCTTGACGGGATCCGCGTTGTCGGTGAACATCACAAGATCCGGCGTCAGCGACGGGGAGCAGCCGCCGCCCCAGGCAAGACCGCCGCCGGTGGTCTTGTCACCCTCGCCGCTCACCTTTGCGCCTGCACTCTCATACGGCGTGCACCACACAACGTCTACGCCTTCTTCTGCGCGCAGAAGATAGCAGTTCTGGTTGGTCAGGATCACTGCACCGTCTTTGGAGGCGGCGATGCCGTTTTCCGCGCCCTCACCGGGGGTCAGCTCGTGGACAAAGACAGCCTTGGAAAGGTCTGCCTGCTCTCCGTTTAGGATCGCCTCGATCGCCGAGTGGGCTATGTAGCCGAGCACGCCCTGCTGCTCACGCTCGGGATAGATGCGGAAGCCGCCGGTGGCAAACCAGAGGTTGCCGTCGTAGTCAAAGACCACGGAAAGAAGATTCTGCGTCAGCTCCTTGCCGAGCGCAGCTTCGGCTGCCGCCTTGATGTCAATGTCCAGTACCTTTTCAAACTCCGGCAGGACGTTTCCTGCTTCATCGGTTGCCCGCAGCATCAGCACATGGTTGTTGCTGGTGGGGCAGACGATGCGGTTTTCCGAGTCAAGGAACGTGTAGGAGCTCTGGATGACGTAACCACCGCCGTCGTGCTGCTTCGGAGAGAAATAGCCAAGAGTCTTCGTCTCTTCGGCATTCAGATCGCGGATGGCGATGCCGCCGAGCAGCGGAACGACTGCGTGGCCGTAGCTGTCAAAGTAAATGGCAGGCGAAGCGTTCGCGTTGGTTTTTTCATAGGAAACATTGATCTCCGGATAGATGCCAAGCGGCAGGACTTCATCCGTAGAGTCGGTATTGTAGCCGTCATGGTGAATGTTGGCGTCGCTCTTTGCCATATAAGGGTTTTCGTCAACACGTTTGGCATTCATGGCCTTTACCGGCAGGGCAGCGCTTACCGCGGAGTCTGTATCCGATGCAGGCATGTCGGAAGACTGCTTCGCACCGCAGGCCGCCAATGTCAGGCACAACACACCGGCCAGCAGAAGGGCTGGTACAGAACATTGTAACTTTTTCTTTTTCATTGATATCCTCCATTTTTGTGCTTGTTGTCTCGGTTTGGTTCGATGCCCGTTTATTCAATCCAGGCATTCAGTCCTCGCTGGAATGCTTCCTCGGAAACCGGCTCCAGCAGGAAATAGTCTGCCCGCAGCCGGAAGGCGTGAAGGGAGAAATCCAAGTCGCTGCACCAGATCATCCGGCACGCGGGGCATAAGGAGCGAAGATGTTCCGCTGCATTCAGTCCTGCCACTCCGGAAAGTGCAATGACGGTATTGGTTGGAGCATCTTTCTGCGCCGTTTCAAAAAAGCGTTCCTGGTCGTCATATTGCATGACCTGCGGAAACAGCCCCTTCGCTTCACAAAACCGGGTAATTTGCTCGGCGTAGCGCTGCCGCTCTGCTTCCTGTTCTGCCAGCACGGCAATACGATACACAGATTTCCCTCCTTTCTTCATCCGATTTGGCATTTTGCTTGTGCTCAGTATAAAAAGGCCATTCGGTTTTTTCAAGTGCCGTAGCACGAAAGGGGCGATTTTGGCACGAATTCCGACAGCGGTTCTTTGTCATCCTCGACACGCTGTGATATAATTATCTTGGAATTCAAGCACAAGGAGAGGACCCTGCATGAGAATTGCGATTGTGGATGATCTTGCTGCGGAACGTGCACTGCTGAAAGACCGGCTGGAGCAGCAGCTTCACCGGAGAAATGTGCAGGCGGATATTCTGGAATACGAAAGCGGCGAGACATTTCTGGAAGCGGCAAGGAAAGCGCCCTTTACTGCCGCATTTCTGGATATTTATATGGATGGCATGACGGGCATGGAGGCGGCAAAGAAGCTACGGAAAACCAACACAGACTGCCTGCTGGTTTTTACCACGACCTCGACCGACCATGCGCTGGAGGGCTTTCAGGTACGGGCGCTGCACTATCTGGTCAAGCCCTTTACCGAAGCGGACATCGATGCGCTGACGGACGAGCTGCTTGCCCACATACCGCAGCCGGACAAATATATGGAGCTAAAGGTGGAGGGAAGCGAGATCCATCTGCGCTATCAGGACATCGTCTACGCAGAACACTTCGCCCACTTGATCTACGTCCATACGACGGTTCAAAGGACGCTTGCCACACGCCAACCCTTCAAGACTTTCATCGCACCACTAAAGGATGACACACGCTTTTTTGTGTGCGGGCGCGGCGTAATCGTGAATCTGGAACACGCGAAGGATCTGGAAGACGCCGCCTTCCGCATGACGGACGGAAGCCGCGTGTTTGTCAGTCAGGACCTTCTGAAAAGCGCCCGGCAGGCGCTTATGGAGTTCTTGCTTCAAAGGAGGCGGATGGCATAATGGAGCTGCTGCGTCCAATTCTGGAGCTCGGCGTGGTGATTCCCGGCATGCTGCTTGCCTACTTCCCGGCAAAATCCAGCTTAAAGCAGCCGCTGTCAAAGCTTGTTTTGTGGCTTGTTCCACTGCTTGCGCTGCTTTGCGCCGCCGGAGGCGGGGTGTGCTATGCGCGCCGCATGCCGACTGTGCCGATGCTTGCAGGCCTAACCTTGCTTGCAGTCGTGATCTACATAAAAACGCTCCGGATTTCGCTTTGGAAATCCGGAACGATTGCGTTGTCCGTCTGTGCGGTATTTGCCTGTATCAACAGCCTTTCAAGAGCGATTAACGCCGCTATGCTGGCCGGTTTGCCGCAGGCGCAGGCTGCGCCGTGGCTCTGCCTGCGATCTGCGATTTGCTATCATGCGATCTGCTGGCTGTTTGCCGCCATCGCCTATTATCCTGCGACGCACAGCGTGCGGAGAATGGTCGAGGATGAAAATTTGGCGCAGACATGGTATGTGTTTTGGGTGCTGCCGCTGGTGTTCATTGCGCTGAATCTGTTTATGATCCCCAAGTATGCGGACACACTCTATACCGGGCGTGTTTTGCAGGGGTATTTTGTGATCAGTATCACACTTTTGTTTTTGATGCTTTTCTTCAACGCAATCTTCCTTCTGATGGCGATCAGCATCAACCGGAATGTGAGATTGCAGCAGGAGAACCAGCTGCTTTCCATGCAGCAGCAGCGCTACGAAAGCCTGAAAGCTGCCATTGAGGAAGCCCGGCAGGCGCGGCACGATCTGCGCCACCAGCTATGTCAGCTCGCTGCCCTTGCAGAAGAAGGGAATCTTGAAAAGATCAAAGCCTATCTCTCCGGTGCGGTTTCCAGAATTCCAAGTCTTGAAATGCACTTCTGCGAAAACCGGGCGGCAGACAGCGTGGTTGGGTATTACTGCGCACTTGCGAAGCGGGAGCAGATCCCATTTTCCGTGCAGCTCGATCTGCCGGAATGTCTTCCTGTAGACGAGATCGATCTGTGCCTGGTTCTCTCGAATCTGCTGGAAAATGCGCTGGAAGCCAGCCTGCGTACTGCGCCTGCCCGACGCAGAATCGAGCTGACCGCCTGTCTGCATGGAAACAGTCTGGCCCTGATTCAGGTTGAAAACACCTATGACGGAGTCATCCGCGAAAAAGGTGGCGTATTCCAGTCCTCCAAGCGAAAAGGAGACGGCGTCGGACTTCAGTCCGTCCGTCACATCGCAGAAAAATCCAGTGGGGTGAGTACGGTTACCTATCAGGACGGCCTGTTCTGTGTAAAGGTCATGCTCTGCGGGTAATTATGCCCTGCCTTTCCAAAACGGCACGGTCACAGATTTCAGCAGTCCCGCTTCCGGAAATCCCTGTATGTACCGGATCGCCGTTTTTGCAAAGACGATAGATTTCACTGTGTCCCAATCTGCCAGTTTTACTATCTCGGCTGTGCCGTTCTCAAAGTCAAACCGCAGCTCGCCCCACTCGCCATCGTTGTCTACCAGATATTCGTAGACAGCAGCGGTAATCGTTTCACCTGTTTTCCAGCGCTCCGTCTGCCGCAGAGAGATCGTGTGTGAGGAATTGCCGTTCGATTCTTTTGCCGCTTTCGTCAGAGGGAGCGGTCTTTCCAGAACGTCCATCTCAAACGGCACGACCACGGATTTCAGCAGCCTCGCTTCCGGTAAGCACTGAACAAACCGGATCGCCGTATTTGCAAAGATGTTAGATTTTACCGTATCCCAATCCGCCAGCCTGACGATCTCCGCTGTGCCGTTTTCAAAATCGAACCGAATTTCGCCCCATTCGCCGTCGTTGTCCGCCTGATATTGGTAGACAGCGGCGGCTATTCTTTTGTTCTTTTTTCGCATATCGGTTTGTTTCAGTGTCACGGTATGGATCACACCGCTTTCCAGCAGCTTCAGCCGTAGCTTGTCTAATGTGCGCCGATAGAATCGCTCCGCACCGCTGGCTGTCGTTCCTTCAAAATCCACCGCTAAATCTTCAAAGGTGGACTGCGTGGACAAGGGGCTGACGCGCCCGCAGGTCATGCAGATGGCGTTCCGCTTTTCCAGATACCATTGCTCTTTGTAGGAAAGCTGCTCAAACGCTGCCGTGACCGCCTTTGCCTGTATTCCGTTCCATAGGATTTCGGCGTAGTTCCAGCTATCGTCGCGCGTCACATCCTCGCCGGTTTCTTCGCCGTCCTCGTCCTGCTCCGTGCGGTAGAGGGAAACAATGCTGCGGTTGCGCTGGCCAATGGTCAGCAGCTCATCTGCGGATACGCTATCGTCCTTGTACCCGCTTTGAGCGGCAAACTCGGAAACGATCTCTGCGCGACTCTTGCTTGAACCGTTGTAGATTGCGCCGATCTGGCGTACACGCCGGTACTCTGCAAGACTGGCAAAGGAACCGGCTTCTCCCATCATACGGCAGAACAGCAGCCCGTCCTGAATATAATGTTTCGCGTATTTCAGGAATTCTGTTTCCTGCGCCGGGTCGAACCTCGGCAGGCAAAACAGCAGCATTTGCAAGATTTCCAGCTTGTAGTCCAGAAAACGCGCCGGGTCGTAGCGGTCAATTCCGCTACGGGTGAGAAACCGGTAAATCACGCTGTTCAGACGCTTTTCAAAGTGGTGCAGGAAGAAGGAAAAGTATGCAAGGTCTTTGTGACGGACAGCTTCGCATATGTAGTCGTTCAGCTCCATTTGCGGCGGTTCCGGGTCAAGCTGAAAGACGTTCCGGACTTCGCGCATGGTCAGGCTGTCCTCATTGGCGAACGGCACTTTGGACGCATAACCGGACAGTTCCCATGTGTAGCCCGCAAGCTGTGCCGGTATCAGTTTGTCACGGTTATCCTCCATGTCTGCACCTCTTCCATCCTGGATTTTGATTACCGCTTCCTATTCGCTTTCGCTTCTGCCAACAAAGCCGCCTGCTCCATTTCGGCGGCGTAGCTGCCCTGCGCATAGTCATTGTCTTGCAGCGCCTTTTCCAGCTTGCTTTTTGCAAGTGCTTTCATCACGGCGGCAGTCTGCTCGTCCAGCGTGCCGCGCCCAAGATACTGCGTGATCGTGTTGAACCGCTTTGTATAGATTTTCTTGATGGGATGATCTGCGGCAAGCTCCCGCTGCTCCCGTCCACGAAGATTCCCGACTTGACGGCAGGTGCGCCCGCGTTTGTCTCCGGGAGCCAGACCGTCACAGTACTTGGCATATCTTGCGTCAGTGGTCAGAAACCATTTTCCGCAGACGGCGCATTTCCTCGGCGCGTGTCCGACGCATAGACCCTCGTACAGATCGGAGCGGAACATAGACACGAAAGACATATAGTGCATCCGGCGCATGAGCTGCGGCGCGTCTTGAGCGGAGCGGACGGCAGACACATATTGAATTGTTGTGTTGGAAAATGCCTGCCATGACTTGTCATCCAGCGACAGCTTCGGCTGTCCGGAGAATATCCTGCCAAATACCTGCGCATAGCCGTCCGGAGTCCGCTTCCCCTTATGCAGCTCGTCTGCAAACGCCGTCATACCGCTTTTGTAGTTGCGAATGGTGGCAGGGAGCTCCTCCGCAAGGGTGATGATCTTCGTTATGCCAACGCCCTGCCTGAACTGTTCGTTGAAGGTGGCCAGCAGCCCAACCACGGCGGCAGCCTGCACATAGGCAAGGGTATTCTGAATCCCTTCCTCCGAGAAGATATGCTCCACACGCCCGTTGTAATAAGCAGCGTCGGCACGGGAAAACGGCGGTGTATCCTTCGCAAGCTGTATCATATGCAGAACACTGCCCTTGGCAGGACGAAGCAACTCGGCAGTCAGATTGTTCTCTTTGATTGCCGCGACGATCTTCTGCAAGGGAATACTTGCCTGTGCCAGCTTTTCCCTCAGCGTATCCGGGATGTTCAGAGCTTCACAGCCAATGGTGCCACCGGGTACGGTCTTGCCCTCGTAGGTCACGCTGTCCTGCCAGTAGTCCAGCGTCAGCAGATTGTGGTCAATGATTGGTGTAGCCATGCGCTTCCTCCTGTCACGTTTTTTTAATTATACCATGCAAATATGAACACGAAAAGACCTGTCATGTTTTTTGAAATGAACTTGTCATGCCATCCGCCTGTCCGCAAAGAATCTGAACATAAAACAGACAGAGAGGTGAAGAAACAGCCTCTTGAATCTATTTTACGGAGGATACAGCATGAACCTTTTTCAAACCGTCAAATATGACGTGAGCTGTCGGGAAGCTGCGGAACGGTATGGGGTATCTGTCAATCGGCAGGGCAAAGCCCTCTGCCCCTTTCATAACGACCGCCATCCCAGCCTATACGTGGCAGACGATCATTATTATTGTTTTGCCTGTGGCGCACATGGGGATATGATCGGCTTTGCCGCCAACTTTTTTGGTTTGCCGATTTACGAAGCTGCCCAGCGGCTTGCAGCAGACTTCGGCATTGACACGGACAGACCGCCGACAAAGGAAATCCTTGAAAAACGCAGACAGCAAACAGAAGCACAGCAGCTCATGGAAAACGAGCGGCTGTGCTTTGCTGTTCTGTCCGATTATGCCCGTGTGATGCGGGACTGGAAGGTGCGGTATGCGCCGCAGTCACCTGACGAGCCTGTTCACGCACGGTTCATGGAAGCCTGTCACAAGCTCGATGAAACGGAATATTATCTGGACATTCTGTGCGCAGGTGATTCTCACGAACGTGCCGAGGTGGTCAGTTATCTGCTTGCAGATGGTCGGTTGGACAAGCTCAAGGAAAAAATCAATGGGAGGGATGCAGCGTGAACAAGAAGTATGCCGGGCTGGATATTCCAGCATGGTTCGATGGCAAAGACATCAATGAGGCTGCTTTTTGCCGGGAATTTCTATCAAAGAACAAGCTCATCTATGCGGACAACGCATTTTTCACATCGGACGGACGGCTGACAGACCCGCTGCTGCTGAAAGAGAAAATCTACGCCGAGCTGGAGTGCTGCGCCGCAAGGAACATTCCACGCACCATTTCCAACATCGTGGAGATCATGAAGCTGGCAGCTCACACGGGGAGTTTTCCGCCAAAGCCGGATGAAATTCATGTGCAGAACGGGACGCTCCGCACTGACGGCAGTTTCCTTTTGCCCTCTCATGCGCCATCGGAGTATGCAGACCGTGAAACCCTCTGGAACGCGGTGGAGAAAGCCGAACGCGGAAAGAAAGCGCAGCTTGCGTACAGCTTTGACATTGCCTTGCAGAGCGAGTTTTCCATGCAGGAGAATATCGCTCTGGCAAGGCAATTTTTGTTGGAGAACTTTGTGAGCCGAGGGATGGTGGTGGACTTTGCTGTTCATTCTCCCGACAAGGAGGACGTCGGCATTTTCAATCCGCACTTTCATGTCATGTGTCCCATTCGCCCTTTGGACGAACACGGCAGATGGGGCAACAAGCAGCGGCGGGAATATGTGCTGGACGAGCATGGTGAGCGCATCCGGGATGAGGCAGGCAACTATGTATTCAACGCTGTGCCGACCACCGATTGGGGCAGTCCTGAAACCTTGGAGCATTGGCGGCAGGCGTGGGCTGATCTGTGCAACGCGAAGTTTTCGGAGAAAGATTTGGATTGCCGGATCGACCACCGCAGCTATGAACGACAAGGCATTGAACAGATTCCTACCGTCCACGAGGGACCGTCTGTCCGAGCAATGGAAGCGAAGGGCATCCGCACCGACAAGGGCGACTTCAACCGCTGGGTTCGCAAAACCAACGCCATGCTGCGGGAAGTAAAGAATAAAATCGCCTCTTTGCTGAAATGGCTGAAAGCGGTTAAGGAAGAACTCTCCAAGCCGCAGCCGCCCATGCTGAACGATCTGCTGATGACCTATTACAATAACCGTAATAAAGGCGCATACAGCACAAAAGCCAAGATAGCCAACTTACAGCGGTATGCGGATACGTTCCGCTTTTGCAGGCGAAGCAGCTTTTTACCACCGATGATCTGGATACCGCGCTCCATTCCATGCAGAACAGCATTAGCGCAATGAAAGCGTCTGCCGGGGAAAAGCAATCCCGCATCAAGGAACTGGACGAGCTGCTGCGCATGGCACAGTATTATGTCGATGGAAAACCGGTTGCGGATAAGCTGGGAAGTATCCGTTTTGAAAAATCCAGACAGAAATACAAGTCGGAGCATGACGATACGCTGCGGACGTTCTACATGGATCAGCTCTCTTTTTTGATTTTATTGAGTGCCGCATTCAACTGTTGCACATCTGCGGGGGTGATGGACTTTGCAACCTGCTTCAGAATGGAGCGCAAAGATGTGCGTGCCATCTGACGTTCCATCTCCGGCGGCATTTTTACATTTTTTGCAACATCCCCATAGGCGTTGGATGCCTTAACCATAAGGGAAGAAAGAAGCTTGCTGGCAGCAGGAGATTTCTGCAGAGTCTCCATTGAGTCCATAATGGAGTAATAGCCCTCTTTCATAAGCTCTTCCGGCTTATCGAACCAGTTTTCGACTTGCCCCTCGGCGCGGTAGGTCGGGTCGGGTTTGTCTGCCTTCGTGATTGTCATGCAGTCGGTGCAGCTGCCCGCCACGGCCTTGATTTCGTGCGTGCCGGAGATGGGCACGATAAACTTAAAAATCTTGTCGCCGTCCTGCGCGGCAAACTCTTTGCCGTCCACAAACAGCGTGACGCGGGGCTGGTTGGAGTAGACCTTGATTTCCGTCTGGCTCTCGGTGCGGTGGACGTAGCGGCGTCCGCAGAGATGCACAAACGGGTCGCTGCTCAAATATGCCTTATAAATAAAGTAAGCGTCCTTCTTCGTCTTGCGGTCGAAGGTCACAAGACCCTTCTGGTTTTGACCGGGCTTGCCGCCCTCACCGCGACCGTCCGCGCCGAAGTCGAAGCCGTTCCAGACGTGCATCGCCCAGATGTAAGGGCGCTCCGACCACATTTTGAGCATATGCTCGTGGTAGACGGCTTGGTAGCTTTCCGACCAGTCGCCGCGCTCCGGGCGGGCGCTCTGGTAGGCGGGGTTTGCGTCCGCGCCGAACTCCGACAGACCGATGACGCGGTCGGGGTGGTTTTTGTGGAACGTGTCAAAAAATTCATCGTTCTGCTGCAATTCACCCAAGTACCAGCCGTAGTAGAGATTATAACTGCAAATATCGGGCAGCTGCACAAACGAGTCGTTGGGGTCCAACATAAAAGCGTGCGCCATTGTGGTGGGGCGGGTGGCGTCCAGGCGATGGCAGAGGTCGTTCAGAAGGCGATGGTTCGCCGTCAGGTCTTCTGTTACGCCGGTAGTGACGGTAATCTCATTGGATAAGCCCCAGCAGATAATGGACGGATGGTTGTAGTTTTGCAGCACCAGTTCTTCCATTTGGCTCAGCGTGTTGGCGGTGGCTTCGGGCATATGCTCGGTGATGTAGGGAATCTCTGCCCACGCGACAAGACCGTACTTATCGCATAGATCGTAGAAATACTGCGCGTGCTGGTAGTGGGCAAGGCGCACGGTGTTGGCGCCCATATCCCGCAAAATCTGCATATCTTCCTCATGCTCAGCGGCGGTCAGCGCATTGCCGATCCCTGCGCGGTCCTGATGCCGCGCTGCGCCCACAAGGCGGACATTTCTGCCGTTGAGCCAGAAGCCTGTATCGGGTTTGGAATCAATTTTTCGGCAGCCGAAGTTGACCGCCACGGCGTCACCGTCGGGCAGAGAAGCGGCGATGCTGTACAGATACGGGTCCGCCACGCCGTCCCACAGGTGGACGTTTTCCATGTGGAACACGGTCACAGCTTTGCCGCCCTGCACGGCGGCGGTCTGCTCCCCGACACCCTCGATGGCAAACAGCACCTCGGTGCCGTCGGGGGTGTTCTCACAGGTGGCTTCCACCGTGACGGCGGCACTGTGCAAATCGTCAGACATCTCCGGCGTCACGCGCAGGGCGGGCGCACCGTGGTTACCCAGCGCAAAGTGACTGTGCGGTACAATAAGGATATGTACATCACGGTAAAGCCCGCCATAGAAGGTAAAGTCCGCTTTCTGCGGGTACACCGTGCGGTTGGCGCTGTTGTCCACGGTCACAGTCAGCGTGTTCTGCGCAGCCAGCGCGGGGGTCAGGTTGACGCGGAAGGTGGAATAGCCGCCCGCGTGGCGGGTCAGCTGCTGGTCGTTCAAGGTGACGACTGCCGTCATGGCGGCACCCTCAAATTCCAGCCAGACCTCCTCATCGTCGGCGTGTGCGGGGGCGGCAAATTCCTTGGTATAGGTGCAGGTCCCGCGGAAGTAATCGTTGCCGCCGTCGGTGCCGTCGGCGGCGTTCCATGTGTGGGGCAGGGTCACAGCCACCGGTGCCGCGCCGGGTTTTGTGAACTGCCAATGGGAATTGAAATTCAATGTGCTGCGCATACAAAACTCCTTATTCAAAATCGCTCAATTTCCAGCTGTTGCGCCAGTGGATCTTCGGCTTGCCTTCCTCAAACGTGATGGGCAGCCAGACGTAATTGGCGCGGGAAGTATTGGCGCTGGTCAGCATCGGGCTTTGCATCATGGTTTGCATTTCTTCGGACGTTGCCTTGTAGTGTTCGGGGTCAAAGCGTTGTGCGGTGCAGCGCTCCAGCAGATCAGCCAGTTTAGCATCCACGGGGTAGTCCGGCACCCAGCGGTCAGCCAGCGCAATGTAGAGGTCGCGCTTACCGGGAACTTTGAACACCTGCGAGATTTGGCTGTTGAAGGACGCATGGCTCGCGTCATCTGCGTGCGGGTCACCGATGCTCACAAACGGCCTGTCGGGCGCGTCGGACACGGCGCTGTCGCTCTTGTTCGGCACATACCCGGTCATGCCGGAGGTCAGCATATACCACTTGCCGCCATGCTCAAACACAGCCGGCGCTTCGCGGCTGAACGGCGCGTGCAGACCCTCGTACTGCCAGCAGATTTTTTCTTCCGCCTCCAAGAAGTCCCGCGTCAGGCGCATCGTCAGCTGACCGTTGTGGTTTGCGTCCATATAGAGGTACGCCGTATCGCCGCAAACGGCAATGTCAAAGTCACCGACCTCGCAGCCAAACGGGCGGTAGTGGGCTTTGACAATTTCATAGGGACCTAAGAATTTGTCGGCCTGCAAGACCGTAAAGCAGGCATTGTCACCGCAGTGCTTGATCCAACAGACATACTTGCCCGTGTACGCACATTTGACAATGTGCGGGCGGTCAGCGCGGGACGTGGGATACAGCGGCGCATCCTTGTCGGTTAGGTCGGGCTGGATGAACAAGCCCAAATCTTCCCAGTTACACAAGTCGGTGGATCGGTAGGCGCGCATTCCCCATGTCCAGACCGGGCATTTGCCGTCGGTGTGATCCTTGTTTTCGCCATACCAGTAGTAGACGCCGTCGTCGTAATACAGTGCGCCGCCGTGGGCTTGGATGCGGCGACCGTTGGTGTCGCGCCAGACCTTGCCGGGGTAGATGGCGTCGCGGGGAGGTTCCGGCACGACCTCAGCCCCGTCGGGGGTCAGCGGCGTGTCGGACATTTCCGGCTCGGCACTGTACAGTTCGAGCGCACACAGGGCTGCGTCCAGCGCGTCGGCAGCTTCGTCGGGGATAGCTCCGCCCGAAAATTGCAGGATTTTACGAACGGAGAAGCCCAGTGCTGCGGGCTGTTTTTCTGCCATCGTGCGCATACCGGGCAGGAATTTGTCAAACACTGCGCGGCTTTCTTCATAGGTAAAAATCTCTTTCAACGAGCTATCAAGTGAAAGCGCAACCTTCTTCATTGTTCATCCCTCTTTCTTGATTTTATTCAATGCGGCGTTCAGCTGTTGGATCATGGCGGGTGCACCGTGGTTACCGTGCGGTGTTGCCTTAACAATTAAATGTATAGTGACCGCTGCCGACCGTATGCTGTGTGCCATCCGGCAGAATGATTCTGGCGGTGGTATTACAGGGAATGTCGGCGGTTAAGATGAATTGTCCGCCTTCACGTTTCCAAGACGCATATACGGTTCCATTCTCCGTTTCAAAGCTGCGCTTGGCCCACGTCAAGCTTTTGTCCGGCTGAGGATGAATCATAAGCCGCCGATAGCCTGTATCCTCTTGGTCTACGCCGCCGATGGTGCGGAAAATCCAATCGTCTACCGTGCCGTAGGTATAATGATTGAAGCTCTCTTTTTTAGGCGTTCCATCGGGTTGATACATCTCCCAGCTTTCCCAAATTGTAGTGGCACCGCGCTTTACCTGCGCCAGCCACGACGGAGACTCTGTCTGGTACAAAAGCGTATAGGCGAGTTCGCGCTGCCCGCCGATGCAGAGCGCATCCAGCAAATAGGGCGTGGGCAAAAATCCTGTGTCAAGGCGGTCGCCGTTTGCGTGAATGATTTCTGCCAGTTTTGTACCGAATTTGTCCACCCATGCATCCGGCACAAGCCCAAAGACCAACATCAGCACATAGGCACCCTGCCGTTCATACCTTAAAACACCGTCTGCCGTAATAAGTGCTGCCCGGATCGCGCGTTTCATCTTGTCGGCTTCTTCCTGATACCGAACAGCATCCTCTTCGCGCCCTAAAACGGCGGCAGCCTGTGCCATTTTGTGGACGACCAGCCAGCCGAAAATCGGCGTTGTATAGGCAGAAGTTATAGCCATTGTGGTGAATAACTGCTCTTGAGGTGCTCCGGCAAGGCTGGGCACCAGCCACTCACCAAACTGGAATCCGGTGTCCCACAGATGTTCTTCCACTTCATCGGGCAGGGTGCTGTTCGGTGCGTGAATACGGGCACGGCTGATAACATAGTCGCACCAGCCCTTCATGCTGTCATACTGCTTTTCAAGGATGCAGGTATTGCCGGTGACTTCGTACATGGCCATTGGCACCGTCACGGCAGCATCACCCCAACCGGCACTGCACACGGGACCGCCGCATCCGGTTTGCTCCCCCATCTGAATGCCGGCATAGTGATAGATAGACACATCCGGAACCGTAAAGGGAATCGAGCCGTTTTCGCGCTGGTCCACACACAGGGATCGCAGCCACTGGGTCAGAAACGGCGTGACATCCTCATTCAGCAAGGCGGTTTTGGCATACAAAGAGATATCACCGGTCCATCCCGCCTTTTCGCGTTGGGGACAGTCGGTGGGAATGGACAGCATATTCGCACACTGGCTCCAGCGCGTGTTTTGGTATAAGCGGTTTAAATCTGCATTGGAACATTCAAAGGTTCCGGCATTTGTTTTTTCGGTAGAAAGAACGACAGCCACAAATTGCTCGGCAAGCGGATTTTCCACCCCGCTGACACGCAGATAACGGAATCCGTGAAAAGTGAACCGCGCCTCAAATGTTTGCGGCATACCATCGGAAATGAACACGTCTTTTTGCTCGGTTATGCCCATTGCACTGTCGATGTTGTTGAAATAGTTTCCCTTTGCGTCAACTGCTTCAAAATGTTCTAACGTCACTGCGGCACCTGTCGGCAAATCCACAGTCACACGGGCACGACCCGCGACGACCTGTCCAAAATCCACGATTGTCTCGCCCTTGGGGCTGGTATAAACACCCTGTGCGGGCAATTCTTTTACGCAGATCACCGGGTCGTCAAACTGCGGGTATAAAACGGAATCGCTCTGCTTTGTATCTTTGACAGCGGGCAGCCAGTCAGCAGCAGTAAAACCGGGCATATCCCAGCCGGGCAAGGCCAGACGCGCGTCATAGAGTTCTCCATCAAAAATATCCGAGGCACGCACAGCGCTCTCGTGTGTCAGCACGCCTTCGTCGGAGCAAATACGGGTGTGTGTGCCATCGGCATTTTCAATTTCAAGTTGGAACAACACCGTATGGTCGGGCTGCAAGCCATCAATGGGCGGCTGCGTCTGCGGGCAGCAATACCAGCCGTCGCCGACTTCCATGCCCAGTACATTTTCGCCGATATGCAAAAGTGCCGTTAAATCGTAAGTCTGAAAGCACAACAAACCCTTGTAAGATGTGTGTTCCGGGGCAAACTCCCGCATATCGGGGCGTTTTCCGTTTACGGTCAGGCGGTAAACTCCAAGGCAGGTGGCATATAGCCGCGCACGGCGGGGTGCAGCGCTAAGAGTAAACGCGCGACGAAACAGCGTGGCCGGCGGCTGTGTGCCGAACCCTTTTTTGCGCTGCACATAGGCGCGGGGTGTGCGCATCCAATCGGCTTTCCATTCATTGGAAGACAGCGAGGTTTCAAAGCTGCTTTCGGCGGTGGTGTTTTCGCCATGATTATCCCATACAGTCACTGCCCAGCGGTAGAATGTTTGCGGTTGCAGAAGATCGGGACCGCAAACAAAAGCGTTGCATGCTGTTTCCACCCGCCCACTGTCGAAGCAAACCGTATCGTCTGCATAGATCCGTAAGCGATATGCGGCTTGCATCGTGTTCGGTTTTTCACTTTTCAGTTTCCAACCAAAATAGGGCTGCTCGGCAGAGTTGATGCCGAGAGGGTTCACACGATGATTCACGGAAAGGGCATAGAGATTCATAGGAAGCACCCATCTTTCTGTATTGTATACCCTACAGTATAAAGTGCTGCTTCCGCGCAGAAAACAAAATAAATGGCGTTTACGTATACTAATTCGACTTTCTTTGGTAAAAAAACCAAACAAAATACGCAAACACCATTTTTTTGGCAATACTGCATAATTCTAAGCGCCGAAGCGCTGCTTAAGCCGTAAGGCGGGAATTGTGCGCTGCTGCCTTTATTCTCTGTTTGCTTTTATATTGAGGCGGAAAGGGTGTGTGTCAATTTTTCCTCGTCCTGTGGAAACTGGCACACGATTTTTCCCTTTCTCAGCAGTTCCTCGTTCCCGGCTAACGCGGCGAACAGATATTTGGACAGGGTGGATTTCAGATTCAGCTTGTCGCCTTCCCGGGTACAAAACAGTACCTCCCCACGGCATTGCTGTACCGCCTCCAGAAAAGCGGCAAAATCTGTATGGCTGGTCAAGGTCATGGTTTGTTTCCTCCGTTATTGCGGTACTCCGTGGGGCTGCATCCTATTACCTTGCGGAATACGGCGGTAAAATAGCTGCGGGAACTATAATGCAGTTCCTCACTGATTTGTTGCAGCGTTTTGTCTGTTCCGGTTAATTGAACACAAGCGTATTGTATTTTGGCGTGATTGATGTAATCTGTCATCCGCTGTCCTGTCTCGCGGTAAAATTTCTTTGTCAGATAGTAGGAAGTGTAACCCACCGCAGCGGCTATGTCATCCAGCAAAATGTTATCGGTCAGATGGCTATGCACATAGGCACAAATCTCCTGAACAGCATCGGATAGAGCCGGATTCATGCGGCAGTCGTGGACGCGGTGAACGAAGTCCGATACCATTGCGCTGTTGACTTCAATCAGCCCTACGTCGGTACATTGTTCAATAGCACGGATGTACTGCACCTCCAGCTGTTTCGCAATGCGGGGGGAAAGCCCGCCCTCCATGGCAGCACGGGCACAAAGCGCCGTGAAAATAATAGCGGTATCTTTGCTTTCCCTCAGGGGATTGCCCAAATTATAGGAATCTTTATCAGCAAAACGTTCCATGCCTTTATGATTATCCGGATAGTAAATGTCTCCCTCGCGGATTCGCTGCATGATTTGTGCTTCCACCACGCGGGCACGGTCCGGATCCCAAGGGTAGGGGGACTCTTCCTTATCGGGAATTATGTTGCTTCGATTTTGCAGACGGATACTCCCTACATCCAGAGTTTCCTCATAGAGAACCCAATGCAGCATTTTGATATATTGATGCAGCGTAGATAAAGGCAAAATCGGAACCTGTTCCAATTTTTCCATAATGGTTGCAGTCAAGGACACCGACAGATTCATACCGCGCAAGCAATTTTGAAGAGTCTGCCAAGAAGCTGCGGCATCAAACACGGGTCCCAATATTACCAGATAGCCGGCATCATCGCCGTGCCATACGCACTCAGCGACCCAAAGCATACCGATAGGGTCGCTCATCAAAATGGGAGCATGGCTTTCGGGACCATGAGCAATAGCATAGTCGAGGCACTGCCCTAAATCCAGAAATAAACGGAACTCCTTCTCAGCCGGGCAGGTGCAGGTGTACAGCTGTTTTTTCATCCCAAAGCACCATAAGCTCAGTCCGCAAGCGCTGTTCGCCATGCGGGCAAACAAATTGAGCCGTTCTTCGGCGATAGTGAAGACATGGTCCACTGCGAGACCTCCTTTTGCATTTCTACTACCGGTATTATAGCAGAACGCAGCCACATTAGAAATAGCTATTTAGCGTTTGCAGAAGATAATTGGCGTTTTCCGGCAAACGAAGCCAAATATATTTCTCTTGCGCCAATTTTTGCCTGTTAAGATGACGAATCCTCTGATACAATAAGACCACAATCGATTGACACGGTAAGCCTCTATCACACAAGTTGAAGGAGAAATCATTATGACAAAAGAAGAAAAGCTGGCGCGCAAGCAGCAGCGCAAGGCCGAAAAAGTCGGTTTGGGCAAGCTGCTTTTGTGGAACTCCAGTTCCTGTTCCGTAGCATTGTCCACCCTGATGCTTGGCTATGCCACGTTCTATTGTACCGATGTACTGCAGCTTGCCCCTGCTCTGGTGGGCACACTGTTCATGGTCAGCAAAATTTTTGACAGCTTTACCGATGTAGTTGCGGGCTTTATTGTCGACCGCACGCAAACCCGCTGGGGCAAGGGTCGCCCGTATGAGATTTTTATGCTGTTCCTGTGGCTGTCCACATGGCTGCTGTTCAGCTGCCCGACGAGCTTTGCTACCGCGGCCAAGTGCATCTGGATCTTCTGTATGTACACCTTTATGAACTCCATCTGCGTTACGTTCCTGAACGCCAACAATGTTGTGTACATGGTTCGCGCCTTCGAAAACAAGGAACAGCAGTCTAAAATCGTTGGTTACGGCAGTATTTTTACGATGGCCGGTGCCATGGTATTTAATGTTCTGTTCCCCACGGCAATGGCAAAGGTCGGAACCGATGCCGTCGGCTGGAGCCGTCTGGTCGGTATGATCGCTATCCCGTTGACCGCAATCGGTATGCTGCGCATCCTTACCATTCCTGAAAAATTCACCCCCGTTTCCGAGAAAAATGGCGAGCAGACACATCTGAAAGACCTGCTGCCTCTGCTGAAGGAAAGCCGCCCGGTTCTTATTATCTGCTTGGTTCGTTTTGTACAGAACATTGCCACGGGCTTGGGTGTCGGCACTTACTACTGGCAGTACATCATCGGAAACCTTGGAATGATGGGCATTGCCTCGGTGACCACGATTCTGGTATTGCCGCTGGCTTTTGCCCTGCCCGGACTGCGCAAAAAATTTGGTATGGCCGGTATGTCTGTCATCGGTATTTTGGTAGGCTGCATCGGCTACCTTGCAACGTTCTTTGCAGGCGGCAACATGGTATTCTTTATTGTGGCGGCTCTGCTCGTTTCTGCCGGTGCCGTGCCGCTGAATATGATGTTCAATATGTTTATTGCCGATGTAGCTGACTACAACGAATGGAAAGGCCTTAAGCGTATGGAAGGCACGATGGGCAGCTTGACCGGTCTTGCCGGCAAGATTGGCAGTGCATTTGGTGGCTTCCTGATGGGCGTTTTGATGAGCGCTTCCGGCTATGTCGGTGGTGCGGATGTGCAGGTCGATTCTGCCATTATGATGATTCGTGTACTTGCATCCGTTGCTCCGCTGGCTCTCATGCTTGTTGTTGCTGCGATTCTGCGCTTCTACACCGTAGATAAGCAGATGCCCCAAATCAAACAGGATCTTGAGGCTCGTGCTGCTGCGACCACGGAAGCAGCCGCCGAATAATACACTATTTTTGCGGGCAGGGAATCTTCTCTGCCCGCTTTTTAGAAGGGAATACGAGTAATGTACGATGCATTTTATCCCGGTCAAGTGTGGCTGGATACAAATGGGAACCGCATTCAAGCACATGGCGGCTCACTGATTTATCTTGATGGTGTGTACTACTGGTACGGCGAAAACAAGGAAAAAACGGACAAGGCTGCGGGCATCTGGCACTGGGGCGTTCGTTATTACGCATCTACAGATTTGTATAACTGGGAGGATCGAGGTCTGCTCATCCCGCCCGTGACGGATGACCCGAACAGTTCGCTGCACCCCACTTCTATGATGGATCGTCCGCACATCATTTATAATGCACGAACCCAAAAATATGTCTGTTGGCTGAAAATTATGGAGAAAGACCAGACGCAGACCGAAACAGTGCTTACGGCAGACTCCTTCTTTGGTCCGTATACCATAGTGAGGGAAAAACTGCGCCCACTTGGTATGAGTGCGGGTGACTTTGACTTGGCTGTAGCACCGGACGGAAAAGCGTATTATTTCTTTGAACGCGTACATTCTGAGACGATCATCGCCGATTTGACGGAGGATTACACCGATGTGACCGGCTATTACTCCACGCATTTTCCCCACAAAGGACCGCCCCATGTGCGGGAGGCTACGGCTCATTTTATACGGCATGGAAAACACTATTTGTTGACTTCCGGCACAACCGGGTATTTCCCGAATCCGTCAGAGGCAGCCATGGCTGATACATGGCACGGTCCTTATACGGTACAGGGTGACCCGCATATTGGTGACAAGACAAAAACGAGCTTTCACAGCCAGATTTCGTCGGTATTCAAGGTTCCGAACAAAAAGGACTTGTACATTGCCTGTGCCGACCGCTGGATGCCGAATGCACCGGATTACGACTACACGCATTATGGTCCGCTTTACGACAGACTCTTTGATCCGGACGTGGAGAAAACGCCTGCGGATTGGGCGCTGCTTGCCAATTTGCCGCAAGAGGATACGCGCAATGCCGACTACGTTTGGCTTCCCATCCTTTTTGACGGCGATAATGTGAAGATTGAATGGCGGGACAGCTGGAAACTGGAAGATTACGAGTAAAGGAAATACGATGATGCAGAAATACCAAGATAGCAGTCTTTCCCCGGAAGAACGTGCAAGTGACCTGCTGGCACGGATGAATTTGGATGAAAAATTTGGTCAGATTCAATGTTACAATGCCATTGATTCTTTCCTTGGCAAATCGGTGGAGAAGCAGAACCCCTACGGTGTCGGTCAGGTTTGCATTTTGATTGCGACTATGCTGGACGATGTGGGCAGCGTAGCGGGACTTATTACAAGGCTGCAGAAACAAATCATGGAGTCCGGCAAACATCATATCCCCGCAATTTTCCATATCGAGACATTAACGGGTGTGATGGTGACAGCGGCGACTTCTTTTCCCTGCGGGCTGGGGCAGGCTTCCACATGGGACCCGGAGCAGCAGAAGAAAATGGCAGCCTGCATTGCCCGACAGGGACGCGCTATGGGAATCAGTCATGCGCTGGCTCCTGTGTTCGATATCTGCCGTGACCCGCGCTTTGGTCGTATGGGAGAAACCTACGGTGAGGATCCGACCCTTGCCGCTGCGATGGGGACAGCCTATGTGAAAGGCTTACAGGATAAACATCGTATGAGTGCCTGCAGCAAACATTTTCTTGGGTTTATGGCAGGACAGGGTGGAATCCATACGGCACAGGCAGTCGTTTCCCCGCGTGAACTGCGCGAAGTTTATGCCAAGCCGTTTCAGGCAGCCATTACAGATGGAAAACTTGACAGCGTAATGAACTCCTATGCTGCCATTGATGGGCAGGTCCCGGCAGGCAGTAAGGCAATTCTGCGTGATCTGCTGCGCGGTGAGATGGGCTTTAACGGTGTAACTGTGTCGGATTACAGTGCTGTGGAACAGCTGGAATCGATTTATCATCTGGCTGAGAGTCCTGCCGATGCAGGACGCCTTGCGCTGGAAGCGGGTATGGATCAAGAGCTTCCGACCATTGCGGCTTATAACGATGAACTGAAAGAAAACATTCGCAGCGGTGTTGTGCAGGAATCGCTGCTGGACGAAGCGGTGCTGCGTATTCTGACGATGAAATTCCGTTTGGGTCTGTTTGAAAACCCCTTCCCCGCTGAAAATGTACAGGCGGAAATCACTCCCGCAGATACGGCGCTGAACCGCAAAATCGCGCAGGAGTCAATGATCCTGCTGAAAAACGACGGTGTCTTGCCACTGGCAAAAAGCGTAAAAAAGGTGGCTGTTATCGGCTGGCACGCTGACAGTGTCCGTGCCTTATTCGGCGGATATTCGGCACTGGCCATGAAAGAAAATACGCTGGGCGTTAAGATGAGCATGGCCGGCATCCAGGCCGATGCGGATTCTCCGGCTGCAGAAAATGCGGTGCAGAAGACATATCCGGGAAGTGAAGTCGTTATGGAAAACCCCGGTGTCGAGCCGCTGGCACGGCGCTGCTATCCCGATGCGTATAGTATGCTGGGGGCATTGCGCCTTGCTGCCCCGCATACAGAGTTTCTGTATGCACAGGGATACCCCTATGCTGGCAATGAGGAAAGCGGTTATGATGCGGCACTGCAGATCGCAAAAGATGCCGATTTGGTGATTTGCACTTTGGGCGGTCATTATGGCTGGAATGCGTCCTGCACAACGGGCGAGGGTATTGATGCCATGCACATTGGACTGCCGGTTTGTCAGGAACGCTTTCTAGAAAAATTGGAATCGCTGCACAAGCCGGTTGTCGGCGTTCACTTTGACGGTCACCCCATCAGCAGCGATACGGCAGACCGCGTATGCAACGCGATACTGGAGGCATGGGCTCCCGGTGCGCAGGGCGGTGAGGCCATTGCCGCGCTGCTGACCGGAAAGGCGAATCCCTGCGGCAAGCTGCCCTGTACCGTGGCACGCCATGAGGGGCAGATTCCTGTGTACTACAACCACCCGACAAATACCTGTTACAGTATGACAGGAGGCACGCCGAAAAACGCCTATATCGATGGAGCGCACACGCCACGCTACTGCTTTGGTCATGGACTGAGTTATACAAAATACGAGTACGATACATTGCAGTTGGAAAAAGACGCTGTTCAGGCCGACGGTGTACTGAAAGGGCGGCTGCATGTGCGCAACGCAGGAAATAAAGCCGGCACAGAAATCGTGCAGTTTTATGTGCATGATGTGGCGGCAAGCATGGTGCGTCCCGTTAAAGAACTGGTTGGGTTTGCCAAAGTGAATCTGCAGCCGGGTGAAGAAAAAACGGTCTGTCTTTCCCTGCCAATGAGCCAACTGGCTTTTCTGGATGCCGATATGCGTTGGAAAGTCGAACACGGGAAAGTCGAGCTGATGGTCGGGGCATCCTCTGAGGATATTCGCGGGAAAGCGGAGTTCATGATTGTGGGAGATGCTTATCCCGATGGCAAAAATCGCAGCTTTGTAGCTGACACAAAAATCATGTAAAGGTAAATTGACAATGCAAAGATTGGATTTTAACACCGGCTGGCATTTCAGCTGCCCCGATGGCCGCGATTTTGATGTGACCCTGCCGCATGACGCCATGCTCAACACCCCGCGCAATACCGAGCCGGGGTTTACATGGTTTCTGCTGGCAGGCTGGCGCGGCAACGATTATACCTATACAAAGAATCTGCACATCACGTCGGAACTTATAAATAAGCACCTTGTACTGGAATTTGAGGGTGTATACTGCATGACGACGGTGACAGTGAATGACCGCCCCGCCGCCGAAAAAGCTTACGGGTACACGCCATTTACGGTGGAACTGGATGGACTTCTGCACGAAGGCGACAATACAATTGAAGTCACCGCCCATGTGCCGCAGGACGGTCACAATCGTTGGTACACGGGCGGCGGTATTTACCGCCCGGTGCATCTGCTGGTGGGTGAGGACGCCTATATAGAACGATATGGCGTGCGTGTCACAACGTTGTCTGTCGCACCCGCTTGCGTGCGGGTCGAGGTAATGACCCACGGCGGTGACTGTGCCGAGGTGCGAATCGCCGAGAAAAACGGGAAAGAAGTAGTTTGCGCCAAAGCGGCTGTTGCAGACGGACATGCTGTGGTCGAACTGGAAATTCCGGACGCAAAGCTCTGGAACGCCGAACATCCGAATCTGTATCTTGCCGAAGTCACCCTGTACAGCGGCGGAAAAGCAGTTGACACGGTCACGGAATCGTTTGGTCTGCGTGTAATTGAAATTGACCCCGCACGTGGATTGCTTATCAATGGGGAACCGACGTTTTTGCGCGGTGGCTGCATCCATAATGATATGGGCGTTATCGGCGTTATCAACAATGATGCCACCGAACTGCACCGCGCCCGCAATATCAAAAAGGCCGGGTTCAACGCAATCCGCAGCGCCCACCACCCGATGAGCCGCAGTCTGATGAAAGCTTGCGATGAAGTGGGTCTTTATGTGATGGATGAGGCGTTTGACTATTGGTATCGTATGAAGTCCCCCAATTCCCCTTATAACCGATATTTTATGCAGGACTTTAAGGTCGATACAGCCGCAATGGTGCAGGATGCCTACAATCATCCCAGTGTGGTGATTTACTCCATCGGCAACGAAATTCCGGAGGCCGGCGGTGTAAAGGGCGTGCGCGTCGGCAAGGAAATTGTAGATGCCATCCATGCGCTGGATACGACCCGTCCGACCACTTTATGCCCCAGCGTACATTGGCTGCGGGAATATCTGGACGGTACGCCTTATCTGACAACCGATGAGGACGAATGGATGCGCGATGACCCAGAACGGCAAAAGGCGGATTGGATGCACTATGCGTCCATCTTCCGCAGCGCAGTCAACAATCTGCCTGACAACGAGAAAGGGCAGGTTTACCCGGAAACCTACATCCGCATGGATGAAGATGCCACAAAAAACCTTTACCCTTATTTGGATATTGCCGGGTATAACTACTATGAGGATCGGTATGAGGTATTGCATGAACTCCACCCGGAACGTGTACTGCTGGGTACCGAAACCCGCCATACCATGCTGCCGGATACGATGAAGTTTGCCAAGACACACCCCTACTTGATCGGCGATTTTGTCTGGACATTGCAATCTCACTTGGGTGAAATCAACTGCTGCGACCTGCACTATGAGGAAAACGAGGAACACAAAAGCTACCCGTGGGTCACAAACCACGGCGGCGTGCTGGATTTGACAGGGCAGGCAGAGCCGTCGCTGCATCGTTATGAGTTTATTTGGGGCGGCTTTTTAGACAAGCCTGTACACGCGCTGTACCTTGCCAGCCAGCCGCCTGTTCATAACGGAAAGCCCCCTATTGCCACAAGTTACCGCTGGACCGATACGGTAGACGGCTGGACTTATGAAGGATATGAGGGAAAACGGACTTTTGTAGATGCCTACACGGATGCCGACAGTGTGGAAATTTTTGTGAACGGTAAGAGCGCGGGCAAGGTACAGGTGAAAGACTACTTTGCCAAGATTCCCTGCATTTATGAACCGGGTGAACTCGTGGGTGTTGGCTATGATGCGGACGGACATGAAATCTACCGCACTTCGGTGCGCACAGCCGATGCCGAAACCGTGCTGACCGTCAAGACCGATAAGAACATTTTGCGCGCGGGCGGACAGGATTTCTGCTTTGCGGATGTTTATGTAACAGATAAAAACGGCACCGTCAAACTGTTGCCCGACTATGATGTGAAAATCGAGGTGGTCGGTGCGGCATCTTTGCAAGGCTACGGCAGCGCCGCCTATAAAAATGCTGAGCATTACGACCAACACCACCATAAGAGCTGGCAGGGTCATTTACAGGCTGTCCTGCGCAGCACGGAAAAGACCGGACCGGTGACTGTGACCTTTACTGCCGACGGCTGCGCTCCGGCAATCCTGCATTTGAGCGCTGAATGAGGAGAAAATTATGAAAAATCACGGAATGAACCCGTATCTCCCAAGCTGGGAGTATGTGCCGGACGGTGAACCGCATGTGTTTGGCAAACGTGTCTATGTCTACGGCAGCCATGACCGCTTTGCCGGCTATGCTTTTTGCCAGAACGACTATGTATGCTGGTCAGCCCCGGTGGATGACTTGACTGATTGGCAGTACGAGGGCATCATCTACACCCGCGCCGAAGCTGCCCATAACGAGGATGGCCGCCAGTGCCTGTACGCCCCCGATGTGACCTGCGGTCCGGATGGACGCTACTATCTCTATTATGCGCTGAACGAAACCTCTGCCATCTCGGTGGCTGTCTGTGATACCCCCGCAGGGAAATATACCTATTACGGGGATGTTCATTACCCAGATGGCACGACTTTGGGCGCACGCCCCGGTGATGAGCAGCAATTTGACCCCGGTGTGCTGACCGAGGGGGAAACCACATGGCTATACAGCGGCTTCTGCCCGCCGATGATGCCGGGCCGCACAGGGGCGCTCTGTTATCGCCTTGCGTCCGATATGCTGACTGTTGAGCAAACCTATCCGGCTGTTGTACCCGGTGCCCAGACTGCAAAAGGAACGGGCTTTGAGGGACACGCATTTTTCGAGGCAAGCAGCATCCGCAAAGTGGGGGATAAGTACTATTTTATCTACTCGTCCGAGTTGAGCCATGAACTGTGCTATGCTGTCAGTGACAGCCCCTGCCGCGGCTTTGTTTATGGCGGCACGCTGGTAGATAATGCCGATTTAGGCTTGTGTGATACGGCGCGGTATTTTACGGGCAACAACCACGGCAGTATCGAGCAGATAAATGGGCGCTGGTATGTGTTCTACCATCGCCACACGAACAGCAGTATGTTCTGCCGTCAAGGCATGGTGGAACCGATTGAAATTTTGCCGGACGGGCGTATCCCGCAGGTGGAAATCACAACAAGCGGACCGAGCGGCGCTCCCTTGCCGGCTGTCGAATTGCGTGAACTGCCCGCCTATGCCGCCTGTAACCTGTATATGACGCAGCCGCCGCAGGTCAATGCCGAGGCCGGGCAGAATCCGTTCCCGTACATCACGCAGGACGGCGCGGATGTCATGCCGGAAAGTGAAAGTAAACCGGAAGCCTATATCTGCAATTTAACTCCCGGTACGGTAGTTGGATTCAAATATCTGAATTTTCAGAATGTCACGAAAGTATCGGTCAAGACGCGTGGTATGTGCTATTATGGCGGCTTTGACGTACTCCTCACTGCGGATGGTGAGCCGATTGGCACGGTTTCGGCGGCAAGAGGGAACGAGTGGAGATGGCAGACAACGGAACTGGCAATCCCTGATGGAATCAGTGCCATTTATTTCCGCATGAAGGGCTATGGAACACTGTCGTTGGCCGCCGCGAAGTTTCATTGAGAAAGGAACAAATCCATGCTGGAAGATTATCAAAATAAGGTCTGCGTTGTAACGGGTGCCGCCAGCGGCATCGGCAAAGCACTGTGTGAAAAACTGGTGGCACTGGGCGCACAGGTATACGCACTGGATCGCAATAAAGCAGATATAGAGGGCTTGTCAGCCTTTGTTGAAACAGACTTGTCCGATAAAGGAAGCATTGATGCGGCCTTTGGCGTTTTGCCGCAGGTGATTGACCGATTCTTCGGTGTGGCGGGTCTGTCCGGGGCGCGGACAAGTTACTGGCTGACGTTCACAGTGAATTTTATAGCAAACAAGTACATGACCGATACCTATTTGGAAAAACGCATTCCGTCCGGCGGCAGCATTGCCTATGTGACAAGCTGTGGTGGTCTGATGTGGGAAAAATGGCGCAAAGAGTATGTGAAAGTTATGGACTGCAAGACGTGGGATGAAATGGTTGCGTTTATGAAATCAGTTTCTCCTAAGGATGGCGTGGGTGTTATGGCCTACACCCTCTCCAAGCGTGCCATGAACTACTACACCTCGCTGAAAGCCGTGGAACTTGGAAAGCGCGGGATCCGTGTGAATGCATTGCTGCCGGGCTCCACCGACACCGGCATGAAAAAAGAATTTGAGAAAATGGCCGGCGGGCAGGATAATCTTGTCAAAGAAAACGGCGGCGCAGGACGCCTTGCCACCCCACAGGAGATGGCCGATCCGCTGCTGTTCCTTAACAGTGGTATGGCCGCCTTTGTTTCCGGATTGTTGCTGATTGCAGATATGGGTCACAACTGTGAAAAGACGCTGGGATTCTGCAAAAATCAGTTGGATGTTCCCGCAGCACTGAAACTGTATAACACGAAGTTTTTTCAGAACAAGTTGAAAATCAATCAGTGATATTTGATGTGCGCGGTTTCTTTTATTATTTAGATCACTGCATGATTGACGATATTACGCGCAGTATTTAATTTTTATTGAATTCACATCAAGATTTGCGGGGAAAGTGTACCCTTACGCCCGGATAGAACAGAGATAATATATAAGAGCCCGGAGGGCCTTACCAAATCGGTAAGGTTCTCCGGGCTCTTTTTTCTCTCCGGAAAGTGTATTCAAATGGGGTACACGAGGCAACAGGAAAAATCAAGAAAGGATGTGAGCATATGACAAATACCATATTTTACAACGGTTTGCAATGGGAAAATCAGCGAACAGCATTTAATCCTTTTCATAAATCAGATGCCCACCGACCTATGATTTTCGCCATAAGCTGATGGACATCTGTTGTTCTGGTTTATAATTCACTGATGGTTGCAGTAATGGGCTGCATGAGGATTCGCCTGACCGGGTTATATACTGCCAGCACCACAGCCGCCAGCACGACTACGACAATCACGGCAAGACAGCCCCACGGCACCTGCCATGCTGCACCGAAATAATGGGTGATGAGCAGGATATACAGCTTCCGATTTAGCACAAGACCCAGCGCAATGCCCACCACAAAACCGGACACCGCATAGGTGCCAGCTTCGGCAGAGATCATGCGTTTCAGCTGTGCATCATCCATCCCGATGGCACGCAGGATACCATACTGCTTCATTCGTGCCGACACGCTCATGGAAATGCTGTTGATGATGTTCAGCAGGGAAATGCCGCCAATAATGGCAAGAAATCCATACAGTACGATCCGTGCCGCATAATAAGTCCCACGGTCCTGCCGGTTGCTTTCCCGCAAATCCTGCACAACGATCTGATCACTGGAAAAAGCCGCCAGCGCCAGCACGGTCTCGTCACTGGCGGTGCGGTCCAGCTGCACCCCGATCATATTGTAATTCTGTTCTCCTGCTACACGGCGGAACAGCGTTTCAGGCGCAATAATGGTCACATCGTCCGAAAATATTCCCTGTGAGAATGCGCCCACGACCGTCAGCGGCACACCGTTCACCGTGATGGTATCCCCGACACGGATGGGGTTTGTTTTGTTGTACATCGTCATCACTTCATTGTCTGCACCGGAATTTTTTGCCATTCTTCCCTTGACCACCATGCTTTTGCTGGATTCCAGCATAAAGTCATCGTACGAACAGAATGTGACCTGCTCGACATTGTTCCGGTCGCTGCTGGCAGGTACATGGACAAGACCCGTACAGCCCCATACACGTGCAACACCGGGCATCCTTCGCAACTGCTGCGCCATGGTATCCGGCAGCACCCGTTCGTTGTCATAACCGGTGTATATCACATCCGCCTGCCATGGTGCCAAACTTGGCAACAGCAGAGAAGCAAACTGCAAAATAACGATAAATCCCAGTGCAAGCACAATGCTTAATGCAAAGCTTGCGGTAATCAGGAACCAATTCTTTTTGCTTGCGGTGGCATGGTATATGCCCAGTGCAGTTTCAGTCCGACCGGAGCCAAGATTCGCTGCATGATGCACAACTGCCGCCTGTTCACTCCCGGAAGCCGCCGCCACAGGCGGGACCTCTGCAGCCCGCTTGGCCGGAGCCTGTGCCGCCAGCAACACCGTTACTACGCCCACCACAACACCGGCGCACAGACCGCCCATACTCAACCGGAATACTGGCGTTGTCGCAAACTCGCCGCCAATGCCGTACCGCAGTGCGCCGCACACCGCCCAACTGGAAAATGTCCCCAGAACAAGGCCGATCGGGACCGCAATCCTGCACCAGTTGAGTGCTTCCATCCGGACAAAATGAACGACCTGCTGTTTGCTCATCCCGAGACAGCGCATCATACCAAAGAACCGGGTGCGCTGCGCAACATTGCTGTTCATGGTACCGGAGATCATCAGCACACCGGCAAGCAGCACCAGAGCAAACAGCACGCCCGCCATGCCGTACACCGTCCGGAACGCAGTGCTGTTGCTCTGTCCGGCAGAACCCATCACATTCAAATTTTCATGCACGGCATCCTCGCCATACTGCTGCTGTAGCTGCGGCAGAGCTTTTGCCGCCTTGGCAGCGCTGGTATACTGCAGATCGTACACAGTTTGCGGCAGAGCTTCTCCCTGCCCAGTCAGAAGCGATTCAAATGTCTCCTGCGGCAGATAAATATCCACCAGTGCAAATTGCATTTCGTAATAGCTTTCGTCCACACCGCCGATGCCAGTCACAGTCAGTGTCCGGCTCTGCCCGTCCGGCAGCTTCAGCGTGACCGAATCTCCGATTGCCACACCAAAAATCCGGGCGGCACCTTTTCCAAGCAGCACCTCTCCGTCCTGTTCCGGAAAAGTCCCCGCAAAGGCTACGGAACGATTCACAAGCAGAAATTGCACATCACAACCGTAAAGAACCACCCGTTTTCCGTTCAGGCGGTAATCCTCTTCTCCGCCCTCATTGAACACCGCTCCTGCACCTGTGCACACCACGTCCGGCTGCTGTGCCAGCTGTTCTGCCTGACTCTGTGTAATTCCAGCAATCTGTAAATGCCAACTGCCATCTTTTCCTGCTGCGCGATTCATTTGGGTGCGCAGCATCATATCCGCTACACTGAAAATAGCACTGACCAGAAACACCGCAATGACGATGCACAAAATCGTCATGCGGTTCTGCCGTCTGCGTACCTTGGCAGAAATCGGAATCAGGCTCAGATAGCTTTTCATTTCTGTGCTGCTCATTCCCGGCACCTCCCAAAATCGGTCAGGCAGCCGTCCGATACCTGCAACACCCGATCTGCCGTCTGCGCAATGCTGCGGTTGTGGGTGATCATCAGGATGGTCTGCTCGTATTTCCGGGATGTTTCTTTTAGCAGGGCAATGACTTCGCTGGTGTTCTGGGTGTCCAGATTGCCGGTCGGCTCATCCGCCAAAATCAGTGAAGGGCGGGTCATCAGGGCGCGGCCAATGGCTACCCGTTGCTGCTGCCCACCGGAAAGCTGACTTGGCAGATGCTTCCGACGGTCTTTCAGATTCAGCACGGTCAGCAGTTCTTCCAGATATGCCCTGTCCGGCTTTTGGTAGTCCAGCAGCACCGGGAACAGGATGTTCTGCTCCACGGTCAGCTCCGGGATGAGGTTGAATGCCTGAAAGATAAAACCGATATTGCGGCGGCGGAAGATCGTCAGTTCCCGGTCTTTCATGGCAAAAACATCCTTGCCGTCAATCAGCACCTTGCCGGAAGTCGGCGTATCCAGTCCGCCGATCAGATTGAGCAGGGTGCTTTTGCCGGAGCCGGATTCGCCAACGACCGCCACATATTCGCCTTTCGGCACGGAAAAGCTGACATCTTTCAGCGCATGGACAGCAGTTTCTCCGCTGCCGTAGGTCTTGCAGAGATGGTTGACTTCTAATAGTTCCATAGTGTATCCCTCACTTTGCAGGTTCCTTCGATTCAGACGGATCTTCTCTGTCTGTGCAGAAAAGGATAACACGTCAACCTTACTGCAAGCCTACACCCAGCCTACAGTTTTGTAGGAATCGGAAAATTCAGAGTAAAGGTCGTGCCCTTTCCCAGCTCGCTGTCTACTTCAATGGTGCCGTGATGGGCTTCCACAACGGCTTTTGCCAGCGGCAGACCCAGCCCGATGCCCTGTGTATCCTGTGAGAAGCGGCTGCGATAAAACCGCTTGAAGATATGGTATAGATCCTCCGGGTGGATGCCGCTGCCGTTGTCGCGCACTTTGATCTGAACCATGGACGGCAGTGCATTCCACTCTACCTGAATCGTATCTCCGCTCTTTGTGTGGTCAAGGGCATTCTTTACAAGATTGTCCACAGCTTCCTGCATCCAGTCACGGTCGCACCAAAGTGTAACCGCCTCTGAGCCGGACAGAACAAGCTTTTTCTGTTCCTGCTCTGTACGATAGTGATACTGCCGCGCGATGTCCTGCACCATTTCAGCAACATTTTCGTTTTTCTTCTCCAAGACGACCGAACCGGCATCCAGCCGGGTGATTTTGAGCAGATTCTGCACCAGCGTTTCGATGCGGTCCAACTCCTGTTCGGACAGGTCTGCAAACTCTTTGACCTCCGATGGCGAAACAGCTTCGTCCTGAAGCAGACCGTTGTAGATATTCAACGCTGCCAGCGGTGTTTTGAGCTGGTGCGAAATATCTGCAATGGTATTTTTCAAAAAACGCTTCTCCCGCTGCTCGTTGTCTGCGTGTGCGCTCAGAACTGCCGCCAATGCATTAACGGCGTGAAACAGACGGTAAAGTTCTCCCTCCCGGTCGCAGTCCAGTCGTGCATCCGGGTTGCCATCCAGACAACTTTGGATTTGCTGGACTGCCTGTTCCAGAAGCGCGCTCTGCCTTTGAAAATAGCGAAAAAGCACGCCCCAGAGACAGCCGCCCAGAAGCAGAAAAACCAATAGTAACCCGAAAGAAAATACATGCGACGTATGCCATACGATGCCCTGCGTGAGCGCCAATGCCACCGCCCAGACCGCCAGCACGGCTTGGAATAAATTCCGGATCTCCCGGTTTGCAAATACTTTCATACGACACCTTTACCCATTCCATTTATAGCCCATGCCGCGGACAGTCAGCAGCATCTGCGGTTTGCCGGGGTCGTCCTCAATCTTCATCCGCAGCCGCCGGATGTACACTGTTAAGGCACTGCTGTCAATGTAATCCCCATCGCAGTCCCACAGTGCATCCAGAATTTGTTCCTTGGATAGCACGGCATTCGGATGCTGCATAAAGAAGCAGAGCAGCTTGTACTCTGCGCCGGTCAGTTCCAGCAAGATTCCGTTTTTGTACGCCTGTCCCTGCAACAGCCGGACGGTGATGCTGCCCGATTCCAGTACGGGTTCTCCTGCGCTGGACGCATGTGCACGGCGAAGCAGTGCATTGACCCGCGACAAAAGGACACCCAGCTTAAACGGCTTGGTCAGGTAATCATCCCCGCCCATATCCAGTCCCATGATGATATTCATTTCCTCATCCGAAGCAGTCAGGAACAGAATCGGCACGTTGGATGTGCGCCGCACCTTCTGGCAGAAATCGAAGCCAGAGCCATCCGGCAGGGAAACATCCAGCACCAGCAGGTCATATTTTCTGTCCGACCACAGCACCTCGGCTTCTGCCAGCGTCCGGGCTGTATCCAGTGCAAAGCCCTGTTTCTTGAATGCAAAGGTCAGCCCACTGATCAGGCTCAGATCATCTTCCAAAAGGAACAGTTTTCTCATGATTCCCTCTCTTTTCCGCGTTTTGTGTGTCCTACAGGTTCAAAAGCATTATAAGTTTTTTCTGCGAACATTACAATGTGCGAAACGGAAATCAGGCACATGGTATGCTGTTCACAGATGTCCAAAGGAGCGTGCGTTTGAACAAAAAGGAAAAGTCCACAAACACTTCCCCTTATCCCGATGAAGTCATTGACCGTCTGGCGCGGGCATTCTACCCGGCCATCCTTGCCTGTTGGAACAGCGAGGAGGGCCAGCGGGAGTTTGCCGCGTGGCAGGCGGAACAGGCTCATCATGCAAACAACGAAAAACAGAAAGTTCCCACTGGGGCGTTTCTGCCCCGCGGGACGCAAAACGCGGGGCACGGGCTGTTCGAATCCACTCTTTTACCGCCCCATAAAATCCATGCAAAACAAAAAGAGCAGCACCCCATAAGGTGCTGCTCTTGGTGCGACCGGGAGGATTCGAACCTCTGGCCTTCCGGGTCGGAGAACTGCGACAGGTCGGCGCAGACCAACGATAAACCGTAAATTTTGTTGGTTCTGCACATTTGCCGCCAAAACAAGAAAAAGCTCATTGTTGGTTATCACAACAGGCTTTTTCTGCGTTTTGTAGTATGACTGCACAGTAGTGGTCAAATGGTGGTCAACTTTTCAAACAGATGGAAAAGGATCATTACCTCTTAGTCTCACCATAAGCTCTTTTCATAGCTGCTTTTGATACGACCCACTGCTTTCCGAACTTACAAACATCTACGCCGTTCACAAGTTTTCCGTAAGAAACGGCTTTTCGCAGAGTGCTTTCACTCAGTCCCCACAATTCGCTAGCGTCACCGAAAGACATCAAGTCATCAAAAGGCGTACTGACCTGCTCACCATGCTCCCATAATTCATCAGAGGACAAGTCCAATTCATCGTCCCAGATAATGCCGTAGCCGCCGACATCAACGCTGACACAGGCAAACTCTTCGGGATGCTCTTTCAGATAGTTGAAAGCAGGAATCTTTTCAAGCAGAGGCTTGACATCATATAATTTTACAACGCCCTCACTAAATCCAACGCTTAGTTTATAATCAGGGAGAGGTGATACACTTTTAACCTTATGGAACATAAAAGAAACCTCCTTACTCCAGCGGCGGAATTTTCTTAAACTCTTGAGTTTCCCAGATTTCCTGCAAGGTGTTTTTGTGTAGCACAAGCCATTCTCGAACCATAGCTAATGCTTTCGGTGGCAAGTAACCCTCCAAAACCTCACCAGTCATATAGTCAATAGCAGCAACATCATCGTTATAGATGGCATGAATATGCGGTGGATTGTGTTCGCTTTGCAGAAAATACATACGGATAATGATTCCGTAAAATCTGGATAATACCGGCATTTTTACCATCTCCTTGCCACTATGATATCACGATATCGTGAAAATGTCAAGGGCAAATAAAATAAGATTATCATATTGACTTATCAACGTAAGCGGTATTTAATATTAGTATACCCTGCATAGGTATATAGTTGGAGTGTGATTTATACTATGTCGCTTACGGATTCACAATACGAAGATATTGATAAAAAAATTAGAAATACCGGCTTTTTCTCTGAGTACCTTCCACCATGCTTTCGGTTGGATACGAAAGTGTTTCTACATGTACCACAGGAAAACTGCGACTTGATTCAGCCATACAGTTTTAATATGAGTAGATTCAATCAAAATGATTCGCGTAGAATTATTAGCATTCCAGAAATCGGTGCTTATGCAATCACACATTTGTATATGAAAGAAACTCATATTATCAAGGATCTGATAGAGCTTACGGACGGAAATACCTGCTCCTTTTCTCCGATTTTGGATAAAAACTATCGAATTGTGCGGCATGAAGAAGTGTATGATGGTGAAGTAACAACACACGCGGACTTGTCAAACTATGTTTCCAATTTAGCTTCAAAAATAATTAAATCGTCAGGCGCCAAAAAAATCTTGAAACTAGACATATCAAATTTCTATTCGAGCTTTTATATTCATATGATTCCTGCAATTATGCTTGGTGTTGAAGAAGCAAATAATCAATACCAACATATGCGGCGTAGGGAAGCGGTATCGGATATATACGAAAAGTATAGAAAGCTGGATTCTGTTTATCGCAGACAGAATTTGGAGAGAACAAATGGTCTTCTTGTAGGCCCCCTGTCTTCTAGAATCATTGCGGAAGGAATGCTGACAAGAATAGATAGAGACCTCCACAATGAGGAATTGAATTATACACGATATGTAGATGATTATGATGTGTACCTTTACGAAGACAATGAAAAGCAAGTCATAAGCAAATTTATAAAGGTTTTGAAGAAATACGGCTTTTCTTTAAATTACGAAAAAATAAAGATTGTTGACTTTCCGTATTATGTGGCTGAAAATTTGGGCAAAATATTTAAAAAGTATCGAAATAGCAGCGATATCAATATAGAAACGAGTCCCTCGGACCTAATGGATTTGTTTAATACGTTTTTTAATCTTGAAACTGCAGGTATAGAAGGAGCCGTGCGATATCTTTTGAAATGCATCGAGGCCAATCCAATCAGATTGGAAGATGAAGAAAACCAAGAACTTTATCGTGCGTACCTTTTTACAATTTTAGCAAATAATGACCGCTCACTGGTTAAAGCTTGCTCGTTGATACTTAAAAGCGCAGAGCAAGAATGCCTAAAAGAAGATGAAGAGCAGCAAATCATAAAGATGCTGTTAATGCAGCTCACAGAGGAACATGATTTAGAGGTTCTCTGGCTTCTTTATCTTTTGTTGGAAACGCAGGATCCAATTACAATGGACACAAATGTTGTCGATAAAATTGTGCAAGGAAAAAACGAGCTTGCTCAAATAATGCTGCTGAGGAAAGGCGTTTTAACTGAAGAGCAAAAGCAGTTACTTGCGGAGAAATCTACTTCATGGATTTTGGCATATGAATTGTTCTGTGAAGGTATGCTTGCTGAGGATGAAATTGCTTCAAAATTGATTCTTGATAAAAATCTTGTTATGTACAGAAAAATGAAGGAAAAGCAGATTCATTTTTGCTATTAATATTGTAATCAGCGTGATAAGTGTTGTGTGTTTTTATAAAATGACAAAATAGATCTTATGAGATAATTCCCGTAGGCGATTTTGGACAACATAAATGGAGTGCAGGGAGATGGGAAGTTAGATGTTACAGGTTGTACATTTATAGAGGCGTGGGTAACAAAGAAAATCACACCAACTAAAGAAGTTATTGAGAAGTGAGTATAAACTGCCTGTGCAATTTATTATATGAAAAACCTTGACCTTGCAGCAATACAGCGCAACCGGAAGCTAAATGAGTCAATGGCTTGTAGTAGCAACGGAAAATCCATGCAATAGTAGGACTTGATCATAGTCGATTATAGTATAGAAGTTAAAAAAGTGAGTTGGAAAGTATGTGAAAAACGACATGAAATCAAGCACTATACAGGCAAGCAGAAGGCAAAAAACGAACGATGACACGGTGCATTTTGGGGAAACCTATGCCAGCTAGCGTAGTTACTTATAGGCATTCGGTCGGAGAACTACGACGCGGCGCATGATTTGATGATATACTGCGATTTTTTGTTGGTTCTGCACTGCTACGGCACACCGATCACAAACAATATAAAACAATGTGTCAACGATAAAAACTGACCACCGGCAGCAAAAATCACTGCTAGTGGTCAGTTGGTGGTCAATCTTCGAAATTCATATTTTCTAATTGTACAGGCTGATTCTGCCCGGCGTAAATCACGTCTGTGATATGAACGCAGAGATTTGATTCGTTTATCCAGAAGTAAATATAATAGTTTTTGCTTACCAAGCGGTGAATGCCCAGACTGTGCCATGGTTCTTCCGGTGTAAGATGAACACGGTGAGGGAACATATCCAATGAATTGATGGCCTTTTGCAATGTTCGCAGTAATTTAACCGCAGTTTGTGGTTCCATCAAGTCAACCGCAATATAGTGGCTGATTTCGCGCAGAGATTGCTCTGCACGTACAGTGACTTTGACCTTATACTGCTTTTCCATTCTGAATCTCACCAATTAAACGGTCAAATACTTCATCGGAAGGTGCCGCTTGATTCTGCTTGGCCTGAGCATAACCGGCAGACATTCGTGCATTGAATTCAGCATCGTTCATTTCACTTCGGGATTTGGGCCGCGCTGCAGGAACGGAGGGACGAAACGGCAGTCCGTTCCAAAGGACAATTTGCCTATAGAAGATATTGATTGCAGTGGAAACGGGAATTCCTAAATCGGAGAGGATGGTTTCAGCCTGTTCTTTGACTTCCGGCTCAACCCGCGCAGTAACATTAGAAGTTTTGGTTGCCATGCAAAGCACCACCTTTCTAAGTTTCAGTATAGCACATTGTATTACATATTGCAATACAAATGCGTGGCGGCTTGGCTTTATTTGCTGCCCAGAGAAATCGGCTGTTTTTTTGTGGAAAAATATCCCGGAACCGTGGGTTACAGCGCTTCAAAACGGATTTGCTGCAAATCCGCAGGGCCTTCGCCGTGGTAGATCAGATAGAGCGCCGCTGTGCCGGTAGCGTGTAGTAGAGGTAATAGCGGCGTCCTTGCCCTGCACCACATCGGGCGCGTACAAATCAGTAACACCGGGGCGGGTGTGGGGGTCCTGTTCGGCGGTGTACATAACGCCCTCATATCGCCAGTCGCTCAGATCGTCCAGTTGGGCAGACCAGCCGACATAGTCGCCTTTAGAGCAGTAGCGGTCACCGCCCTTGGTATCGTGGGAGCCGAACAGATAGATACGGTCCCCAAAGATATGCGGCTCGCCGTCGGGGGTGTACTCCCACAGGGGAAGAAACGGGTTCATCGCTTGTTTTTTTATGGGGATTTTTCCTTACTTGTAACAAAGCTGCAGCCTGGGGCTTATCAATCGGCGGCGTAGCTGCCCAGGAAGGCAAGGCTCGGCTTCGGGTGGCGGGTCTGGCCGTTGGCACGGTCGACGGCAATCAGGCCGAACGTCATCGAAAAGCCCTTCTGCCACTCAAAGTTGTCAAGCAGGCTCCAATGCAGATAGCCCTTGATGGGCAGGCCCTCGGCAAGGCAATCCTGCACACCGGCCAGCGCCTGCCGGATAAACTCCACGCGGCGGGTATCGTCGCCGGTGCCGATGCCGTTCTCGGTAATCAGCAAATCACCGTGGAAATCCTTGGCCACGGCGCGCAGCACGTTGGCCAGCGCCTGCGGGTAAAACTCATAGCCCATCTGGGTAAGCTCCGCGCCCTCCGGCATAGGCAGCTGGCCATCGGGGCCAATGCGGGTGCGTGTGTAGTTCTGCACGCCCAGAAAATCATCGTTCTGGATGTAGGGCAGATAGTGGGTAAATTCCTCGGCCCACTCCTTGGCGGCCAGTGCCTCACAGCCCGGCTCCGGCTGTAAATCGTGCAGGCTCAGGGTCAGACCGACCTTCAATTCGGGGCAAATCGCCTTGATGGCATCCCGCGCCGCGGCGTGGGCGCGCATAATGAGCAAATCGCCCTCCGGCGTGCGCTGCGTCTGGAAGGTCTGCGGGTTCTCGGTGCCGAAAAGCGCCAGTGATTCCGCGGCGGCTGCCTTGCGGTTTTCCAGCATCTTCTGCAAATTCATACCCATCTGCACGCTGCTTTCGGCCTGCCCGGCGGCTGCTCTGGCCGCGGCGGCCTTCTGCATCTGCATCATGTAGCGCTTCGAGATGGCAGCAATCTGCAGGCCCACATTGGCCTCGTTGATGGTGCAGATATAGTGCAGCTCATCGCCGAGAGCCTCCACAACCTTGACGGCATAGCGCTTGAAATAGTCAACCGTGCTCTCGGCCTCCCAGCCGCCGCGCTCAATCAGCCATTTGGGGCTGGAAAAATGATGCAGCGTCACCACGGGCTCAACACCGTGCTCGCGGCAGCAGCGGATCACCTTGCGGTAATGCTCCAGCTCGGACTCGTCAAAGCAGCCCTCCTGCGGCTCCACGCGCGCCCACTCGATAGAAAAACGGTAGGCATTCAGCCCGGCCCCGGCCATAAGGGCGATGTCCTCCTCGTAGCGGTGGTAGTGGTCTACGGCATCGTTGCTCGGCTCGGCAAAGCTGGAATGTTCCATCTGCTCCTGTGCCCACAGGTCGCTGTAGCGGTTGTTGCCCTCCACCTGATGCGCCGCCGTGGACGCACCCAGTAAAAACTCCTTGGGAAATTTCATAGTGTTGTCTCCTTGCGTTTGTGTTACATCCATCATAAAGTGCGGAAATGCAAAGAAAATAATATGGCGTTTGTTTGGTCTGTCAGCAGAGCTGGTTGAGCTTTGTCAATAGCTGCGCAAACAGTGCCTCGCCGCCCGGCATCATGCCTTTCAAGTCGTTGAAGCTCTTGCCGGCAAGGAATGCGGCGGCAGGACCGTCCAGCATACCCGGCAGGGCAGCGGAAAGCACCGCCTTGGCGTCGGCGTCCGCCAGCATGGTGCGCAGCGGTGTGTCCATCGTAAAGCGCTGCGGGGTTAAATCGGTTTCAGTGGCGTAGGAATACTGATAGCTGCCGCTGCCCAGCGTGATGGAGCCTTCCTGCTCCGGCAGGAAAAGCTGTGCGGTGGTGTTGGCGGGGATTTCCACCTCCACGGTGATGAGATGGTTCAGGCACTGCCACGCAAGGCGCACCCTGCCGTAGGGGGTGGTGCGCAGGGCACAAGCCTGCGTGATGCCCTGAATCAGCTGCGGCTGCAGCGTAATGGCGCGGTAGCCCGGTTCAGCCGGGCGGATACCGACCAGCTGCTCCAGCAGCCAGTCACCCACAGCGCCAAAGGCATAGTGGTTAAAGCTGTTCATGCCGCTTTCGTCAAAGCTGCCGTCGGGGCGGACGCTGTCCCAGCGCTCCCACATGGTAGTTGCGCCGCAGCGCACCTCATACAGCCAACCGGGGAAATCTTCGTTCAGCAGCAGCTTTCCGGCAAGGTCATTGCGGCCGATTTTAGAAAGCGCGTCCATCAGAATCGGCGTGCCGATAAAGCCGGTTGTCAGGTGCCCCTGATGCTTGTCCAGATTCTGTACAAGGCTTTGGGCAATGCGGTCGCGGTGCTCCGCCCTGGCAAGGTCAAACAGAAGAATCAGCGCCAGCGCGGTCTGAGTTTCGCCCACCACGCGCCCGGTTGCGGTGATGTACTCCTGCTGAAAACCGCTGCAGATTGCGCGGTGCAGCGCGGTATATTCGGCTACCTCCTGTGCTTTGCCCAGCACGGCCGCCGCCTTGGCAAGCAGCCGGGTACAATGTGCATAGTAGGCGCTGGCAATCAGGTAGGCATCGGTGCTGCCGCGGTTGCCGCGGCCCTCCTCGCGGTCAAGGGCCAGCCAGTCGCCGTGCTGAAAGCCGCACTGCCGCAGATGGTCGGGCGTTTCCTGACGGCGCATATACTCTACCCACGCTTTCATGCTGGGGTATTGCCGTTCCAGAATATCCCGTTCGCCGTAAAGCTCGTAGAGCGTCCACGGAATGGTGACGGCGGCGTCACACCAGACGGCAGCGCCGCCGCTGCCCTGTCCGTTCACGTTCGGCACGATGTGCGGCACACCGCCGTCCGCGGCTTGTCCAATGGCAAGGTCGGCCAGCCACTTGCGGAAAAAGCGGTAGACGTCCTCATTCTGCGCGGCGGTGCGGCAGAAAACAGCAGCGTCACCGGTCCAGCCCAGCCGTTCATCGCGCTGCGGGCAGTCGGTAGGCACATCGACAAAGTTGGAGCGCTGGCCCCACACGATGTTCGCCCACAGGCGGTTGACCAGCGGGGAGGAGCAGGAAAATTGCGCGGTGGCGGCAGCGTCCGTGCCCAGCACCAGCGCGGTGAAGGCGTCAAGCGGCGGATTGCCGCCCATGCCTGCAATCGAGACATAGCGGAAGCCGTGGTAGGTGAAGCGGGGGACAAACGTATCCTTGCCGCCGCTGCACACAAAGGTATCGGTGGCCTTGGCGGTGCGCAGGTTGGCAGTATACAGGCTGCCGTCCGGCGTCAGGGCCTCAGCAAAGCGCAGGGTGATTTCCTGCCCGGGGGAACCCTGCCAGTCCAGCCGGACAACACCGGCCATATTCTGGCCGAAATCCAGAATCGGCGTGCCGTCCGGCGTATGCAGCAGCTGCACGGGGGCGCGGCGCTCGAGCACGCGCACCGGCTCGCATTGCTGGGGAACCAGCGCCGGGGCATGGGCGTTCAGATCTTCTGCAAGGACAACCGGCTGCGGTGCAGTTGGCACAGCGGTGCGGTCGATGCGCTCACCGTGGTAGAACTCCGCCTCGCGGTGCTGCCCAAGGTACCACTGCCAGCGCACATCGGTGGCAACCGTGACGCGGTGGCTGTCCATGCAGGTGAGAGAAAGCTCGGCAAAGATGGCCGTCTGCTTGCCGTACACCTGCCGCGTTCCGTTCAGATAACCGGCATACCAGCCGTTTGCGGTGGTGATTTCCAGCGTGTTTTCCGGCTGAATCAGCGCCGTGACGTCATATACCTGATATTGCAGGCGGCTGGCGTACTCGGTCCAGCCGGGGGCAAACCAGTCCTGCGAGACCTCCTGCCCGTTCAGCCGCACGGTATAGATGCCGCAGGCGGAAAGATACAGCCTTGCCTTCTGCACAGGCTCGGCAGAAAAATGTCGCACAAAAACAGGACATTCGCTGTGATTGTCCGCCAGGGTGTGGGTAATCCACTGCGCGGTGAGAAAGCGCGGCGCAAACAGTGCCGTGGAAAATTCGGCCTTGCCCTGCGCGGACTCGCCGTGGTTATCCCAGACAGTCAGCTCCAGTGTGTAGCGGCATTCCTCGTTCAGCGGCGGGCCCGCATAGCGGACGGCGGCGCTCTCGCTGCCTGTGATGCGCCCGCTGTCCCAAAAGGGCATCAGGCCGTCCCTGATACAAATCCGGTAAGCGGTCTGGTGTACGTTCTGGCGGTCGCTTTCGAGCTGCCAGCCCAGATACGGCGTCGGCTCACTCAATGCGGCAGGGTTTTCCTGCCGGTCAATCAGAATTTTGGAAACCTTCAGCATAGCTTTCCTCCTGTTTATTCCCCGGCGCACGCCGCATCCAGTGCGTGCAGCACCTCCGGCGGCAGGGCCTGACCGCCCATCGAAAGCAGCTTCTTTAGGCTCATGCTCTTCATCTGGGCCAGCATCGGGCTTTCCAGCATCGGTCCCAGCACCTTTGCCAGCACGGCGCGGGCTTTCTCGTTTTCCAGCAGGGTGCCCAGCGGCAGGTCGGCGGCACTGGGGGCAGCCTCATGCACAGGCAGAGACTGCGCAGCAACAGGGGTGAAGCCGATGCCCAGCTCGGCCACCAGCTCGCCCAGCGTCACGCGCAGCAGCGCACCCTTGGCACCGCCCTCGCTGCGGATAATTGCCATAGCGGCACCGTCATACAGCGGGCAAACCGGCCCGGCAAAGGGCAGCAGGCGGTCTGGCTTGGGGTCGGCGGTGCCCAGCACGGCCAGTGTGCCGCCGCCCAGCAGCTCCACCTTGATTTCGCGCTGGTCGGCAAGAACCGGGTTTCCGGCGGCGTCAACGCACTGAATCTGCACAAAGCAGAGGTCTTTTCCGTCCGCGGCGATGGCGGGGCGGTCGGCCGTCAGGCGCAAAGCGGCGGTTTCGCTTGCGGTTGCCAGCGTGTCGCGGCCCGTTTCAACGCTGTTTTTGTAGCTGACAGCCTCCAGCGTGCCAGGCTCATAGGCAAAGCGGAACACCGCAAGGTACTCCTGCGCTTCGGTGCAGGGCTTGCGGCCGAGGGAACGGCCGTTCAGCAGCAGCTCTACCTCGTCGGCGTCGGCGTAGATATTGACTTCCACGTCCTGCCCCTCGCAGCCGGGGAAGGTGTAGTTGCGCTGCACCGGCAGCCACGCCCACGAAAGCCGTGCCAGATGCTTGTCAACCAGCTCGGGCGGCAGGCAGAAGATATGCGGTGCGTCGTTGCCCCAGATTACATCGCGGTAATAGCTCTGCGGGCGCTTGCGGCCCAGCAGGTCAAAGTCGCCGCAGTTGGCGGTCAGCCACGGCCATGCGGGCTGACTGGGGCGCGGCTCGGCGCTGACCTCCCAGCGGCCCACGCCGACCTCACCGATGTAATCCCATGCCGTCCAGACAAAATCGCCGATGACATTGACATTGTCACGCGCGCCCTGCCAGCTCAGCAGTGCGGCGCGGGGGTAGCTCTCGGAGCCGTAAATCACGCGGTCGGGGTACTTTTCGGCATCGTAGGCGTAGCGCGCCACCTTATAGTTGTAGCCTGCCACGTCCAGCGGGGCAAAGTAGGGCGCGGTGCCCGGGCCCCAGATGTCGCGCCCCTCGGCAAAGGTGTCGTAGGCCATATTCAGCGCCTGGTTGCCGGTGGTGCCGCCTGCGGGGCGGTTGCCGTATTCCGAGAACAGCGCGCAGGCCGTGGCCGATACCGGGCGGCTTGCGTCCAGCGAACGCACCTTGTCGGCAAGACGCTTTGCCCATGCAAAGCCGTCCGCCGTGCCGTCGCGCTCCTCCACCTCGTTGCCGGTGCTCCACATCACAATGCAGGGATGGTTGTAGTCGCGGGTAATCATATCCTCGAGGTCTTTTTCCCAGCACTGCTCAAAGGTGACGTGCAGGCCAAAGCTGGTGCGGCCCATGACCCACTCGTCAAAGGCTTCCTCCACAACCAGCATACCCAGCTCATCGCAGGCGTTCAGGAACGCCGGGCCAAAGGGGTTGTGCGCGGCGCGGATGGCATCAAAGCCGCTCTCCTTCATCAGGCGGATCCGGCGGCGCTCGGCGGCGGCATGGTCAGCCGCACCGAGAATGCCCAAGTCATGGTGGATGCAGCCGCCCTTCATCGTGCGGGGCTGACCGTTCAGCAGCAGACCGGTCTTGCTGCTTACCTGAATTGTGCGGATGCCAATGCGCTGCTCTGCCGTGTCGGCGGTTCCGTTGGCGGTGACGGTCACGCGCAGGATGTAGAGGGCGGGTGTTTCCGGCGTCCACGGCGTAATGCCGTTGGCGGCAAGCTGCACCGTTCCAAGGCCCTCTGCCGTAGCCAGCACCTGCCCCTCTGCGTCCACCAGCTCATAGGTTACGCTGTCCGCCGTGCCGGTCAGTGCGGTGCTGACCTCTACCACAGCGCTGCTGCCGTCCAGCGCGGCGGTGGTGGCGCGGATACCGTGCGGCGCGGCGCTGACAGCCCCCGCCATGTGCAGCCACACGCTGCGGTAGATGCCGCAGCCCACATACCAGCGGGAGTTAGGCTTGGTGCGGTTGTCGGTGTAGACGGTGATTTCATTATCGCCCGCCTGCAGCAGATTCGTCACCTCCACCCAGAAGCCGGTATAGGGGTTGTTGTGCTTGGCGATCGGCTTTTTGTTCAGCCAGACCTCGGTAATGCCGGCAATGCCCTCAAATTCCAGCCAGAAGCGCTGGCCGATGATTTCCGGTTCCACGGTAAAGCTCTTGCGGTAGTAAAGACCGGCGCAGGCCATAAAGCCCTCATCCAGCCCGGTCGCTGCCTCGGGTGAGCGTGCTTTTTCCACGGCGTAGTCATGGGGCAGGCTTGTTTTTTTCCAGCCCTGCAGCATACCCACCATCAGGGGGTTCTGCAGGCTGCTTTCAAGATATTCCCAGTTCTGGTTCAGGTCAAATCGTTGCATAATGTTCTCCTTTGCAGTGAGGTTCTTGTGGGTGTGCTATTTGCTTGTCTCTATCATACAGAGCTTTGCCCGGGTAAAACAGTAATAGATTTGCCTTGAAAGTCAAAAATTCGCCTTGTTGGGAAAACAAGACGAATTTTTTACATTTGTGACTATTTTATTGTTGTTCAGGACTGGGCGATGGGCGCTATAATGCAGACAGAAGCTCTTATTGCTTCTGGCGATATTCCAACGGCGAGCAGCCGACCACCTCGTAAAAGACCTTGCCGAAGTAGCTGCGGGAGCAGAAATGCAGCCTGTCGGCAATCTCCTGCAGGGAAAGCCCGGTGGTGGTCAGCAGCAGCTTGGCGCGCTCAATGCGTACATATTTGATATAGTTTGTCAGGCTGGTGTGCATCTCCCGCTTGAATTTCTTTGTCAGGTAGTATTCGGCGTAGCCAAAGCGCTTGGCCAGCTGGTCGATGGGAATTTCCTCCTCGGCGTGCAGCTCAATATACGCGCAGCAGTCCTGTATCTGCTTGGACACCTCCGGGTTGGTGCGGCAGCGGTGTACCCGGTGTACAAAATCCGCGTACATCGTGTTGGAAAGCTCGCCCAGCTCCGTGCTGTCCTTGGCGTCGGCTACACGCTGAATGTAGGCATCGCCCAGTGTATAGCCTTCCTCGGGGGAAAGGCCGCCTTCAATGGCAGCACGGCAGCACAGGGAGGTAAATACAATCACCGAGATCCGCGCCTGCCCCAGAATTTCGTTGGTGTCAACCTTGACGCCGTTGCTGACACTGTTGGCCTGATTGACCACAAAGGCGTAGTTCAGATCGCCCTCGCGCACCATGCGCAGCAGCGCCTGCTCGGTTGTCCAGACCTTATGGCGGTCGCGTGTGGAAAGCTGCTCCTCCACATCAACGGTTCCGTAATCCTCATCTGTAATGTTGTATATGTCAAAGGTATTTTTCTGCACACCGGTCACGCAGTAATTCAGCGTGATGGCATAGTGGTTCATGATGTTCGTGGCAAGGGTCGGCAATGCTTTCAGAGCCTTTTCAATCTGCATGGTGGTCTCCACACTGAGATTCAGATTCTGCAGCTGCCGCATGGCCAGCTCCATATTGCGCAGAACGGTGTTCTCGGTAAAATAGGGGCCAATCAGGTAGACCATTTTTACCTTGCCGCCGTCCGTTTCTGCCGCAGCACACCACTGCAGGCCGATGGAGGAGGCAACCTGCATGGGCGTATCGGGCAAAAGGTGGTCATACAGCCGCTTTTTGCAGCCGAACAGCTCAAATACCTGTGCCAGAACTTCTTCCTCGGGGCAGTTACTGTACACAAGCCGGCCGCAGTCGTTGTAGGCCCACAGGTACAGCGGCCCCGCACACTGAATCATATCCTTATAAAGCTGCAGATTCTGCCGGACATCCATTTGCATTGTCCCTCCGTGTTTTACAATCTAAGTGGATTCATTTTAACATATTTTTCCTGTGCCGACAAGAACGTCCGCCAACCCACCGCAGAAAGGAGCGTCCTGTGAAAATGAAAAGAAGCTATTGCAACCCGCTTGACCTTGGCTACCGCTACCAGCATATGATGGAAAACGGAAAGCGGATTACCTACCGTGAGGCTGCTGACCCGACACTGATTTACTTTAAGGGTGTCTACTATCTGTTCGCGTCGATGTCGGGCGGATTCTGGCACAGCAGCGATTTGACCGACTGGAAATACCACACCAACCGTGATTTGCTGATTTATGATTATGCGCCGGATGTGCGCCAAGTGGGGGAGTACCTGTACTTCTGTGCCTCGCGCCGCGGCGAGAACTGCCCCATCCTGCGCACAAAGGACCCGCTGTCTGATACGTTTGAGCAGGTCAGTGCGCCGTTTGATTTCTGGGACCCAGACCTCTTCTGTGACGATGACGGTCGCGTCTATCTGTACTGGGGCTGCGGCAACACCGACCCCATCTATGGAATCGAGATGGACCCCGACACCATGCTGCCCATCGGGGAGCGCCGCGAGCTGATTTTTGAGCAGGCGGACACGCTGGGCTATGAGCGCTGCGGCGAGAACGGAAATGTCCCGCCCAAGGAGACAAGCCCGGTGTATCAGGCACTGAAGCCCTTTGTCAACCCGGTCACCGGGGAGCTGCAGCTGCCGCAAGCACTGCCCGCGGGCGGCGGCTTCAATCGGGAAAAGCTCGTCAAAATGTTTCGTTCGATTGGCAAGCCCTACATCGAGGGCGCCTTTATGACAAAGCATAACGGCAAGTACTATCTGCAATATGCCTCCCCGGCCACCCAGTTCAACACCTACTGCGATGGCGTCTATGTGGCCGATGCGCCGCTCGGGCCGTTCACGCTGCAGCAAAGCAACCCCTTTTCCTCCAAGCCGGGCGGCTTTATGCAGGGCGCGGGGCATGGCAGCACGATACAGGATGCCGATGGGAATTTCTGGCACGCCTCGACCATGCGCGTCAGCGTGAATCACGATATGGAACGCCGCGTCGGGCTCTTCCCGGCAGGCGTGGATGCGGATGGCGTGCTGTTCTGCAACCAGAATTTTGCGGATTACCCGCTGTGCATCCCAGACGGAAAATTTGACCCGTGGAGCGTGCGTCCGGCGTGTATGCTGCTCAGCTATCAGAAGCCGACAGCGGCCTCCTCAACGGCAGAGGGCAGCGCCCCGGCGCTGGCCGCGGACGAAAACTGCCGCACATGGTGGAGCGCAGCAGACGCCCGACCCGGCCAGTGGCTTTCGGTGGATTTGGAGAAGATCTGCAACATCCACGCCATACAGGTGAATTTTGCGGATGAAGCATTGTCGGTGGACTACCCGGAGAACCTGTACTGCCATCAGAGCGGCGGCGCGCGGTATATCGAAAAGGAACCGCAAATCAGCCGTTATACGCTGGAAACCAGCACGGACGGCACCACCTGGCAGCTGCTGCAGGAGGTATCCCATGAGGGCAGCAATGCCTATTTCCCGCTCCCGGAGCGTGTCCGGGCGCGTTACATTCGCCTGACCGGCGGGGCACTGCCCTATGGGCAGACGCTGCGCATCAGCGGCCTGCGCATTTTTGGCTTCGGCGGCGGTGCTGCCCCGGCACAGGCACAGGCCACCGTACACCGCACCGGCCCCATGAATGCATTGGTGCAGTGGCAGCCGCTTGCCGAAATGGACGCGCAGGGGTGCAATATCCGCTATGGCATTGCACCCGATAAGCTCTACCAGAGCTGGCTGGTCTACGGCGTGCAGGAGCTGGATTTGTCCACCCTGATGGCGGGGCAGGACTACTATCTGCGGGTAGACAGCTTTAATGAAAACGGAATTACCGAGGGCAGCCTGCTGTATTGCCCGGCGGAGAATCATAAATAATTGCAAGGAGTTTGGGATGATGAGAAAACAAATTTTGTGGAACAGTGACTGGCTGTTTGCACGCGGGGACACCCCCGAGAAAGCAACCCCGGTCACACTGCCCCACACCTGGAACGCCAAGGACGGACAGGACGGCGGCAATGACTACTACCGCGGCACCTGCCTTTACACAAAGGCGTTTGCCGCCCCCGCCCACAGTGACAGCGAGGAGGTCTGGCTGGAATTTGAGGGCGTTGCCATGACCGCCGTGGTCACGCTGAACGGGCAGGAGTTGGCCCGGCATGAGGGCGGCTACGCCACCTTCCGTGTCAATCTGACGCCCGCGCTGGCCGCGCAGAACACCCTGACCGTTGCCGTGGACAACGGCAAAAACCGCACGGTCTACCCGCAGAAGGCCGACTTCACCTTCTACGGCGGCATCTACCGCCCGGTGCATCTGCTGGTTGTGCCCAAGGCGCACTTTGCGCTGGACTACCACGGCGCGCCCGGCCTGCGCATCACCCCTGTGCTGAGCGCCGATTTGAAAACCGCTGAAATTCACGCCGAGGCGTGGGTTGCCGGCACCGCGCAGAGCGTGCAGTTTACGCTGGGCGAAGAGACGCTTTCCGCGGCTGTCACGGACGGCAAGGCCGAGGGTACGTTCAAGCTCGAAAACGTCCACCTGTGGGATGGCGTCAATGACCCGTATCTGTACAAAATGCAGGCCACGCTCGATAGCGGCGATGCCGTGGAAGCCAATTTCGGCTGCCGCACGATTGCCTTTGACGCGGAGAAGGGCTTTATCCTGAACGGTCGTCCCTACCGCCTGTGCGGCGCAGCGCGACATCAGGACCGCCAGGGCCTTGGCAACGCACTGACCGAAAAAGAGCACGACGAGGATATGGCCCTGCTGCGCGAGATGGGCGCGAACACCGTGCGCCTGGCCCACTACCAGCACGCGCAGTATTTCTACGACCTGTGCGATAAATACGGCCTTGTGGCGTGGGCAGAAATCCCCTACATCACCGAGCATATGCCCGAGGGCCGCGCCAACACCCTCTCCCAGATGACTGAACTGGTTGTGCAGAACTACAACCATCCGTCCATCGTCTGCTGGGGGCTTTCCAATGAGATTACCGGCAGCGGCAAGACGAAGGATCTGGTCGAGAACCACAATCAGCTCAACGACCTCTGCCACAAGCTGGACGCCACCCGCCCCACCACCATGGCGCACATCTTTATGCTGGATGCCAATGACCCGCTGGTATTCCTGCCCGACATCCGCAGCTACAACCTCTATTATGGCTGGTATGTAGGGGAGTGGGACCAGAACGATGCATGGTTTGATGAGTTCCACAAGAACCACCCCGATGCCGTGATTGGCCTGTCCGAGTACGGTGCGGATGCAAACCCCGCCTACCAGAGCGCCAAGCCAGCCAAGGGCGATTGGAGCGAGGGTTATCAGGCCGTCTACCACGAACACATGCTCAAAATGTGGGCGGAGCGGCCCTATATCTGGGCGATGCACTGCTGGAATATGTTCGACTTTGGCGCGGACGGTCGCGATGAGGGCGGCAAGCCCGGCCAGAACCAGAAGGGCCTTGTCACCTTTGACCGCAAGACGAAAAAGGATGCCTTCTACATTTATAAGGCCTACCTGAGCAAGGAGCCGTTTGTGCATATCTGCGGCCGCCGCTACGCCGACCGTGCTGAGAGCGAAACCGAAATCAAGGTCTATTCCAACCAGCCGCGTGTGACACTGTTTGTGGACGGCAAGGAGTTTGCCGCACAGGACGGCGACAAGATTTTCAAATTCACAGTGCCGATTTCCGGCGAGCATACAATCGAAGCCCGCAGCGGTGCCTGCAGCGATACCATTGCCATCCGCAAGGTCGATAAGCCCAACCCCGCCTACGTGAAAGCGGGCGGCGAGGTTGTGAACTGGTTTGACCGCGCGGACGAGATCGTCAAGGAAGGGTATTTCTCCATCAAGGATTCTATGGGAGATGTCAAGGCCCATCCGCAAGCCTCTGCTGTGCTGAATGAGCTTATTGCCCCGCTGCAGGCCAAGGCCGCAGCCGCCTACGGCGATGTTGCTAAAAATATTCAGATTCCCGAATCCATGCAGCGCATGATGGACAAGATGAGCGTGGAGGCCACCCTGAAGCAGATGGGTAAGCTGGTCACACCCGCCTTTGTACATGAGCTGAACGCCGCATTGAATCAGGTAAAAAAGGAGGGGTGAGCGCAGGTCCTGTAAGGCAGTGCCACAACTACATTGAAAATTTTGTAAAAAGAAAGAGAGAAACAATACTATGGCTAACAAGAAAAACGACCCCAACCATCTCGGCTTCGGCCGCCTGATGGCGTGGAAAAGCTCGGACATCGCTATGGCCGGCCTGAACGTAATCGTTCTGGGCTATCTGAGCATTTATTGCAGCGACACCCTTGGCATTGCACCCGCAGTTGTGGGCACTGTGCTGATGGTAAGTAAAATCATCGACGCTTTTACGGATATTTTTGCGGGCTGGCTGGTCGATAACACCCATACCAAGCTGGGCAAGGGCCGCCCCTATGAGCTTGCCATTGTCGGCGTTATGCTCTGCTCTCTGGGCCTGTTCTCCGGCAGCCCTGCATGGAGCAACACGCTGAAAGTTGTGTGGATTTTCTGTATGTACACGCTGGTGTTCTCCATCTTCACCACCCTGCGCGGTGCGGCCAACACACCGTACACCATCCGCCACTTCAGCAACAACCCCATCCTGATTCGCAAGGTTGCCTCCTACGGTGGCGTTATCACGATGGCCGGTTCGATGATTGTCAGCATCCTGTTCCCCATCGTAATGAGCAAGCTGGCCACCAGCGCCGGCGGCTGGCGTACCACTGTGGCAATCTTTGTCCTTCCCCTGCTGCTGATTTCTCTGCTGCGTTTCTTCTTCTGCAAGGAGGATCCCAGCGTGGACGGCGGTGACGAGCAGTTCCAGCCGGTCCGTCTGAATGAGATTTTCTCGATGTTCCGCCGCAACAAATATGTCTGGCTGTATGCTATTATTATGCTGTGCTATAACATCAGCACCTCTCTGGCCGTTACGACCTACTACTTCAAGTACATCATCGGCAACACCGCTATGATGAGCGTTACCTCCATTTTCAGCATTGTGCTGCTGCCGCTGATGCTGGTATTCCCGTGGATTATGAAGAAAATCGGCGGTATGAGCAAGATGGTCGGTGTTTTTGCCTGCATCGGTATCGTTGGTTACATCATTGTTTTCGTCTCCGGCGCAAACCTGACCGGCGTCCTGCTCGGCGGTGTGCTGGGCGGTCTGGCCGGTCTGCCTTTGGCATACTACGGCGTTCTGTTCATTATGAACTGCTGCACCTATAACGAGATGATTGGCCTGCCCCGCATGGATGGCTCTGCCGGTATTCTGGCAAACTTCATGGGCAAGTGCGGCGGCGCCATGGGCAGCTTCATCACCGGCATCCTGCTCAGCGTCGGCGGTTACATTGCCGCAGAGGGTACGGTTGATCAGCCCGCAAGCGCACTGATGATGATTCGCATTGACTATGCGCTCGTCCCCGCCGTGCTGATGATTGTGATTGCAGCCTGCTCCTTTGGCTTTATGAAGCTGGAAAAGAAAATCCCCGCATGGGAAGCCGCCCAGAAGGCCAAAGCCGAGGCCGCCCCGGCTGAAAACGCCTGAAACAGAAATGATTGATTTATAAAACAGTTCTGAAATAACAGACCGCGCATTTCCCGGCAAGGGCGATGCGCGGTCTGTCTTTTTGCAGATAAAGAGTATCAAACAAAGAAAATCACTTGAAAAAGTGTTTATACGTAAGTGAACACTTTAACTTTCAGGACGGTCGGCTCAAAGAAAGTCATCAAAGCGGCCTCGTCACCGTTCAATCGGCGTGTCACTTTCCACTCGCCGTTTTCCATGCGGCCTTCCTCCACGGAAAGTAAATCCAGATTGGGCTTGTCTGCTTCCGCAGAAACAAACTGCAGTCCGCAGCGGTTTACAACAAGCATACATTCATCTTCAGACAGTTTCATAGCCAGACAAACGCCGTCCTTTTGCTGAATCATGGGATGTTCTACAATGGCATAGACCGTAAATTTACCAAAGTTCATAGCGCACTGGTCTTTACGCTCGCTGCAGACAGCCTGTAGGTTCTTTGTGCCGTAGCGTTCGCCCAACAGCGGCATAAGACTGTTCAGTGTACGGCCGTACCAGCCGTATTCCGCCGTATTCTGCGGCGTTTTAAGCAAGGGATCGGTTACGTCCATGCCAAATAAATATCCTTGGGTTCCGGTAAAAGGCTGCCCCATATTTTCAAAGCCAAAGGGGGCATAGCAAAGTGCATGATAATGACCGACCGTATAGAGCATACGCGGGCCAGAATAGCTGTGTGTACTGCATTCGGGAATCATTAAAGGTTTACCGCGGCGGGTATATTCGTCACAAATGTTGCAGAAATCATGAACATAAATATCGGGCGTATGTAGGTCAATGCAGGGGGCACCGTACTGCCAGACTTCATACATACGGGAAACCGGCCCACCGCTGGGATAAGTGCCCGGTTCGCCGCCCTTGTCCAACCAGCAGTTTGCAGTCATGGGCAATGGATATTCCTTTTTTCCGGCCTGAGCAACACGGTTGACATAGCGTGAGATATAATATGCACTGAAAATTTCCTCTGCAACTGAGCCAAATACTTCGCCCCAACTGCCTGAGGTTGCACCGTTCTCGACAGCCTCCTGCACGTCCTGCACCATTGTTTCGATGTGAGAACGCATATACTCGGCAAAGTCCTGCGGAACATCTGCAGCAAATGCAACATCGGCCTCGTCGGAACGTTCCCGAGCAGTTCCCAAAAGTCCGGTTTCGTTCTCCACCTGAACAGCAAGAACGGTGTTTTCCTCACCATCGAGTGTGCGCAGATGTCGCATCAGTCTGCCAAAGGCACGGGCATCAGCAGCACAGGTCTCCTCGCACAGATAAGAAAGGGTCGTATACAGCATACCATAGGCGTTTTCGCGGGGCGCTTTGTTTTTCCCTTTGACAATCTGGCCGCGCCGGAACCTCTGTAAATCTGTCTTTACCCATGCAGGAGCGTACATACATTCGGCGTTTTTCCAACTGCCAAACCAAAGCAGAACAAGGTGCTTGCCTTTGCCGCGTGCCTGCAACACAAGGCCGTCCAGCAAAGAGAAGTCAAACTGTCCTTCCTCTGGCTCGACCTGGTCCCATGTGATTGGCAGCAGCAGGGTATTCATGCCGAGTTGCTCGGCAGTTTGCCAGACGCCCTCCATATATTCCACAGATGAAGAATTGGAATTGCCGACTTCACCGGCAAGCATGATATAGGGCTTGTCGTGTAGTGTCAGCACCGTGCCGTTTGCTTGTTGTTTCAATGTGGGAATTGACATAATATACCTCCTGACAGAAATTTTTAGGTATCTCAATTATAATGGGAAATCTGTATTCCTAAAAGAAACAAATTCGACACAGAGAGTAAGAAATAGCTCTCATCAATATTTTGGGTGTTTTCTTGCATAGGGTGCGACGCTTTCAGAGTACGCGAACTGTAACGCAAGCATGGGCGAAGTGTTGCCACAGGGCAACCCGCCGAAAAGCCTACGGGGACAGCCCCGAACCCCTGTGAGGCTGCTGGCGCATGAGAAAGCGCAGTGTCGGGATCAATGTCCGCGTCAGCGTCACAGAGAAACGAAAAATGACGCTGATGGCTAAACGATGCGGGCTGTCGCTTTCAGAATATTTGCGCCAGCGGGTGCTGGGGTATGAACCGGGTGGACACCCGCCCAAGGAGGTATTTGATGTGCTGGATAAGATTGATGAAATGGCAGAAAACTGTTCTGCACGGGAAGGGGCAGCCATCAACGCCCAGACCGACCGCATGAGGGACCTGCTCATTGGCGGTAACTAAGATCTGGGCAATCAAGGACAGTTTACAGCGCGTCCTTGACTATGCAGCCAACCCGGACAAAACCGAATACGATGCCCTTGCCCAAACGCTGCACTACGCAGAGAACGATGCCAAGACCAAGCTGAACGAGAGCGCCCAACTTGTCACCGGCATCCATTGCAGGGCAGACCATGCGTGGAAAGATATGCGGGCTGTACAGGAACGCTTTGGTAAAACAGACGGCGTGGTGGCGCTCCACGCCTACCAAAGCTTCCGCGAGGGTGAGGTCACCCCGGAGCAATGCCATGAGCTCGGCGTGGCACTGGCCCGCAAGGTCTGGGGCAGGCGCTTTCAGGTGCTGGTCGCCACCCACATGAATACGGATAACCTGCACAACCACTTCGTTATCAATTCCGTATCGTATGTGGACGGGAAGAAATACGAGCAGCGCCGTAGCCAGTATGCCGAGTTCCGGGCAGCATCCGACAAGTTGTGCCGGGAGTACGGCTTGTCGGTGGTGGAGCAGCCCAAGGCCAAGGAACCGGCGCGGTACGCCCGAATGCGGGAGGCCATTGACCAAGCCTGTGAGGATGCCAGCACCGCTGAGGATTTTCACAGAGCGCTGTACCGGCAGGGGTACATTTTCGGTAGTGACCCAAACCGAAAGTATGCAACGATTCGGGCGCGGGATGGTGGTCGAGCCGTGCGGCTTTATAGGCTGGGAGAAGAATACGACCTTGCAGCCATAGATGACCGGCTTCGCAGCAATTACTTGCTGTATGGACCAAGGCTGTATGAGTTGAAGCACCCGCCCCGGCAATATACGCCGAAACGGTATCGCCCAAAGGATACCTATGCAGGAAAAGGCATCCTCCAAATTTTCTTCGAGGTATTCTTCGGGGAATCCCAGATGCACCGCTTGTATCTGTACTACTGTTATCAGTTAGGCATCCTGCCCAAGAAACAGCAGCCCCGCATCAACCGCCCGGAACTGGAGCGCATCTGGAAAGATACCGAGAAAATTCTTGCAGAACACGCTTTTGTCCGCGACCACAAGTTCCCGTCTTTACAGGCAATCGTGGACTACCGCAAGGGTTTGTCCCAGCGGATAGAAACCTTTGCCGCACAGCGGGCGGAAATCGTCAAGCAGATGCGCCGAAAGGATGCTCCGCCGGAGTTGGCTGACCGCCGTGCAATGCTTACCTGTAAGATTGCCGAACTTCGTAAAGAGGATAAAATTGCGGAAGGAGCAATCAAGCGTATCCAACGCACACGCGAATCCAACCGCATAGACCGCGAGAATCAAGAACACCATACAAATCATAACCGCCGCCGAAACCGTTCTCGGCAGCGCTGACAAGGAGGTACAATGGCTTACATCAAGAAAAAATCCGAACGAAAATTCAAAATCACTGTCTGCAACGGCTACAAGGTCAACGGACAAAAACGCATGAAAGCGCAGACCATCACTGTGCCATCATCCGTGCCAAAGCGCGGCATTCAGCAGTATGTCATGGCGGAGGCCGAGCGCATCGAGAAAAAGTTCAAGTATGGTGTCGAGGAAAGCGACCAGACCCACTTTGAACAGTACGCTGAAAACTGGCTCAAGCGGCAAGAACCGTTTTTCAAAGCTACCACCTATGCAGGGTACAAACGCAATCTGGATATTGTCTACCCGTTGATTGGCGGTATTCCGCTTGCAAAGTTGCTCCCCATGACCTTAGAGGAAATGTGCGAGGAACTGCGCAAGCGCCCGGGGCGTGGTGGAAATTGCATCAAGGAAACTACTGTGCAGAAATATCTGGAAACGGTTTCCTCGGTGCTGGAGGATGCTAAGAAAAACGACATCATTCCGTTCAACCCAGCGCACCGTGTCCGCAAGAAGCATATCGAGAAAGAGGTGCAGCATATTCCGCAGAAGTATGAAATGAGTAAACTGATGTGGGCAATTCAGAACGAACCGATTCTGTATCGCGCCTATTATACTTTGGCAATCACGACGGGGCTGCGCCGCGGGGAACTGTGCGCCCTGCAATGGCAGGACATAACCGGTGCTTGTGAATTGACCGTCCGCCGCTCCCGCAGCTGCGCATCCGGGCAGATTGTTGAGAGCGACACTAAAAGTCATCGGGAACGGATTGTAACCATTCCGCTGGGTATATGGGAGCTTCTGATGGCGCTGCGACAGCAGCAGGTGCTGCATAGCGGCGTTCCGGATAGAGAGCAGCCAATTTTTACTGACCCCGACGGTCATGTGCCACACCCGGATACTTTTACACGGCATCTGCGCAAGCTGTATAAAAAGTGCGGGCTGCCAGAGGAATACCATCTGCATACGCTACGGCATTTCTACGCAACCTATCTGCTGCAGGAAGGCACCAGCAAACAGGTGGCGGCATCCCTGCTGGGTCATGCGGATACGGCATTCTTGGAGCGCACCTACTGCCACCCGCAGGACGTGGCGAAACAGCAGGCCGCAAACCTGATGCAAGATCTGCTGAACAACCAAAATCCGTGCTATGTTGCATTTATGAAAAATAAGAATAGAAAAGCCAAGAAGGCAGGTTAAATAAACAGCGGCACCGTCAGCAATGGCGGTGCCGTTTTAGTCAGTAATAGGTAGATTTTAGGGCGAAAGATTGTTGGGTGTGGTGATAGCTTTCTGTCGCAGTTGTCGGTATGCTTTGTAGTACCGCAGGTCAATAAAATAACACTAAGGAGCGTGCAAAACATGGCATCTATCAGAAAGCGCGGCAGCAACAGTTACTTGATTGTGGTCTCTCGTGGGTATGATTATGAGGGCAATAGGCTAAAATCTGTACAGAAAACGGTCAAGCCACCCAAAGAGTATACTCCGAAACAAGCCGAGAAATGGGTAAAGGAACAGGCAATCCTATTTGAACGCGAGGTTCAACATACGCCTGAACCCATCAACCGAAGCATAACGCTGACAAAGTACATTGAGCATTGGGTAGCTGATGTAGGACCGAAGAAGCTGGCGGACTCTACATACCAACGAGATTTGCAGGACATTCGCAGAATCCTGCCCGCGCTGGGCAACTATAAGCTGACCGATTTGCGTAAAGAGGTTATCCGCGATTTCTACGAACAAATGCGCCACGCTCCGCGTTTGGACGGCAGAGGGAATCTATCCGAGAAGTCAGTCGAAGGTTTACACAACACGCTGTGCGGCATCCTATCGACGGCTGTGGACGAGGGTTATTTGATCCACAATCCTGCATGGCGGTGCTACAAGCCGAAAGGACAAAAGAAAGAGCGCCCGGTGGCTGACGAGGAAACCGTTAAAAAGCTGATTATGGCGTTTGAAGGTCAGAGTATGAAGTACGAAACCTATTTCAAGCTGGTGCTGGCAACCGGGCTGCGGCGTGGAGAAGCCTGTGGATTAAAATGGAGTGACATCAACTGGCGCAAACGTACAATCCATGTACAGCGGGGTGTGGTCAAACTTAGCCACCAAGAATCAATCACTAAGGATCCCAAGACCAGCAGCGGTGATCGTATGGTATATCTGAGCAAGGAAATGTGCCAGCTACTCAAAGCATGGCGTAAGGAGTGCGAGTGGGATAGGGAACAGACTGCAAACGAAACCGTGGACGAGGAAGACTATTTATTCCGTCAACCTAACGGAAAGCCTATGTGTCCCAGCACATTCACATATAGATTTAAACTGATTCTGAAAGCAAATAACCTACCGCTGGACTTGAGTGTACATAGCCTGAGACACACGAACGCCAGCCTGCTGATTGCGCAGGGCGTGGATGTACGAACGGTGGCTAGTCTATTGGGTCATGCACAGGCAAGTACAACGCTGGACATTTACGCCCACGCCTTTGACAAGAACAAACGCAAGGCGCAGGAGAAACTCGGAAAGGCGATTGGATTATGACGAGAAAAATCAAGCTGACACGCGCAAACAAAAGTATCTTACTGAAAGCACTGGCTCCCTATTACTATCAAGAAAAGGCACTTGGCCATAACACGGAAAACCCGGGGCGACTGATACTGAAAATTGATTCTGTCCCAGCCGATAAAAAAGCTACTTTTTCTACAGAAGAAATCCGCCTCATGCGAATCACTATAAACAGGCTGAGGAACGAGCGTCTAGGAAAAGGGCAGTACACCGATGCGGCAGACGATATGCTGCTAAAATTATTCTGAAAATCAAACACTAACAAAAACAAAAAACCTCATTGCAAAAAACACATTGCAATGAGGTTTTCTGGTGCGACCGGGAGGATTCGAACCTCTGGCCTTCCGGGTCGGAGCCGAACGCTCTATCCAGCTGAGCTACGATCGCTTATGTAT
>NZ_JAQFEN010000015.1:0-66668 GCF_027689445.1 Gemmiger qucibialis
CTGTTTGGAGAAAAGCTCTATCTGTCCCCGATTCTCGATCTGCACAGCAGCGATCTGGTCAGTTATACCATATCGGATCGTCCTGTACTCAGCATGGTAACCACCATGCTGGATGAGGCGTTTGCAAAGATCCCGGCCGGAACAAACCTGATTCTCCACTCTGATCAGGGTTGGCAATATCAGCACAAGCAGTACCAGCGGATGCTCCGCGAGAAGGGTATCCGACAGAGCATGAGCCGCAAGGGAAACTGTCTGGACAATGCTGTGATAGAAAATTTCTTCGGACTGCTCAAAAGTGAACTGTTATATCTGCAAGAATTTCAATCCATGGAACACTTCAAACAGGAACTGATCGAATATCTGGATTACTACAACAACCGCAGGATCAAGGCAAAGCTAAAGGGCTTGCCGCCTGCAATTCACAGACAGCAAGCCCTTTCGGCTGCTTGAGCAATTTTTACTTCAAAATATTGTCTAACTTTTGGGGGTCACTTCAAATGGCCAACCGCCCTGTTCTGTTTTTCCTTATTCCTGCCTCCGGGGCTGAAAGCCAGCCCGCCGGGCAGCTGAATTTACTGGCGCAGTGCCTGGATCACACAGTCCAGGTCATGTTCGTCCTCACAGACGATCTTGACCGGATGGCTGTAGTCCAGACTCATCATACCGAGAATGCTCTTTGCATCAGCAATGCTGCCCTTCATGTCATGCACGCCGACCTCATTGTAACACTTGGCAGCGGCAGACACGATTCCCTGTACTTCTGCGAAGTTGGAAACCTTGACTTGTCTTACCATAATAATGACCTCCATAAATAAAACCCGGCACAGGCCATCATGCCTGCGCGGTAAGGGCGGGACCCACATTTCCTTTCCCTTACAGCTGCATTATAGCATAATTCTATCCGGCGTACCTATGTTAGATTCATTGTTGCCATTTTTTCATCGGGATGCACAAAAGACAAATTTGTTCATGTTCCGCTTTGTACAGGCTGCCAAAATTTTGTCGCTTTATTCACGAATTTTCTTTATTTTTTGACTTTTCTGATTTCAGTTTTTGTCTTTTCGGCTCTGTATTTTAACGGTTTTTGTTCCTGTTTTGGCAGGTTGCACATTCAAACTGTCCATTTGGCTTTTCCTTCCGGCAACATAATTCCATGCTCTGCCGAAAAGTGCTGATTTTTGCGGTTTTCGGCCAGGTTTTCAGCTCTGGGGCACGCCTTTCATGGTCAGGGCAATGCGCTTTTTGGCTGTATCCACGCTCAGTACCTTGACCTGCACCACATCGCCCACTTTCAGCGCATCTCTCGGGTTCTTGATAAACTTATCACTGATCTGGGAAACATGCACCAGTCCATCCTGATGCACGCCGATATCTACAAATGCGCCAAAGTCAATCACATTGCGCACGGTACCTTTCAGCTCCATGCCGGGCTTCAGGTCCTCCAGCCCCATCACATCGCTGCGCAGCAGGGGTTTGGGCAGGCTGTCGCGCACATCGCGCCCCGGCTTGCACAGCTCGGACACAATATCCATCAGGGTGGGTTCGCCCACGCCAAGTGCTTCGCACAGGGCTTTGGTGCCGCGGCTCTTCACCCGTACCGGCAGGCTCTGCATCGCGTCCGTGCCGATCTCTTTGGCGTCACAGCCGCAGGCTTCCAGCAGGCCCTTGGCGGCGGGGTAGCTTTCGGGGTGGACGGCGGTTGCATCCAGCGGGTTTTTGGCACCCGGCAGGCGCAAAAAGCCTGCGCACTGTTCAAATGCCTTGGGGCCAAGGCCCTTGACCTTTTTCAGCTGCGCACGGGAGGTAAACGCGCCCTCCTCCTCACGCCAAGCCACAATATTTTTAGCGGTAGCGTTGGTAATGCCGGCCACACGGGCCAGCAGCGGGGCGGACGCCGTGTTCAGATCCACGCCAACGCTGTTCACGCAGTCTTCCACCACACCGTCCAGCGTTTCGTTCAGGCGCTTCTGGGGCATATCATGCTGGTACTGGCCCACGCCCACGGCCTTGGGGTCAATTTTAACCAGTTCGGCCAGCGGGTCCTGCAAGCGGCGCGCAATGGAAACCGCGCTGCGCAGGTTGACATCATACTGCGGGAACTCCTCCGCCGCCAGCTTGGACGCCGAATATACCGAAGCACCGGCTTCACTGACGACCATATATTGCAGGTGCAGCCCCTTTTCCTCGGCCAGTTCACGGATTACGGCGGCGGCAAACTCCTCGGTTTCATGTCCGGCGGTGCCGTTGCCGATGGCCATGACCTCCACCCCGTTTTTCAGCACCATGCTCTTGATGGTTTTCTTGGCCTGATCCACCCGCTTGAATTCCGGCACCGGGTATACCACGTTGGTATCCAGCACCTTGCCGGTGGGGTCCACCACGGCAACCTTGCAGCCCATGCGGTAGCCGGGGTCCAGGCCCATCACGGTTTTGCCGCGGATGGGCGGCTGCAGCAGCAGCTGGCGCAGATTCTCGCCAAACACAGTGATGGCACCCTCGGCGGCCTTGGCGGTCAGTTCGGCGCGCAGTTCGTTTTCCAGGCTGGGGTGGATCAGGCGGCTGTAGGCATCCAGTGCCGCGGCTTCCACAATGGCAGCGCTGGGGCCGCCGGTCTTTTTGCGGGCGAACATCCAGGCCACAATGCCCCCGGCGCGCTCGGCTTCCACGGCAATGCTCACCTTCAAAAAGCCTTCCCGCTCGCCGCGGTCCAGGGCCAGAATACGGTGGCCAGGGATTTTGGCGACAGGCTCGGTATAATCATAATACTGGGTGTATACGCTGTCTTCGTCCTTAGCTTTTACGCTTTTAACCATGCCGAACGCATGGTAGTAGCGGCGCAGCTCGGCGCGGCAGCGAGCGTCATCGCTGATGGTTTCGGCAATGATATCTTGTGCCCCGGCCAGAGCGGCTGCTGCATCGGGGACTTCCTCGTTCAGGTAGTCGTTGGCGGCTGTCTGCGGGTCAAAGTTAGTATCCTGCTTCAAGGTAGCATCGGCCAGCGGCTGCAGGCCGCGAGCGCGGGCGATGCTGGCGCGGGTCTTGCGCTTGGGCTTATACGGACGATAGATATCCTCCACCTCGGCCAGTGTTTTGGCACCAGCCAAAGCGGCCTGCAGTTCCGGCGTCATGGCGTTCTGCGCTTCAATGGAGCCGGTCACTTCTTCTTTACGCTTATCCAATCCGCGCAGGTATTCCAGGCGGTCGCCCAAGTTGCGCAGCACCTGGTCATCCATAGAGCCGGTAGCTTCTTTGCGGTAGCGGGCAATAAATGGGATGGTGTTCCCGGCATCGATCAGGTCAATGGCACCCTGTACGTTTTTCAGGCTCAGGTTCAGTTCCTGCGCCAGCTGTTCGGCATGGTTCGGCATCTTTGTTCTCACTTTCTGTTTTACGATGGATTTTCCACGCGGGATTTTCCAGCCTTTTTTGAAAAAAGGGCTTCGGCGAAAAAACTTTAATACTTTAATATATAAATTATAGTAGATAGTTAAAAATCAGCTGTAGGGCGGGATGCCCTCATCCCGCCGGGGAGAGACCTTGCCATTTGTTGCAAACGTTGCAAGCAATCCGTAGGGACCGATGCTCGCCATCGGCCCGCAAAGGGGAATGCAATCACAGACCAGGTGTTGGCACCGGCGGGGTGTTGTGCCATGATTCCACATATCGGGCTGTATCCGGGTATATCACCCCATCATATGCCACACACCCGCGTGCGCACAATGTGCGCCCCTACGGTCTCTATCGGGATAAAACGCAATTTTCCGCCCCCGACTGCATCCTAAGGCAATACCGCATAATTCTAAGTGCCGATACGGCGAGCGAGGTACGGCAGATGCTAAGCCAAAAGCGCAGATAATACTTTGTGTATTATCGAGCATTTTGGCAACGCAGATGCCGTACCGCAGCCGCCGGAGCGGTGCTTAAGCCGTAAGGCGGGAATTATGCGGTGTTGCCCTAAATTTGACCGTGCACACCCCCAACGGTTTGGCGGGGCATCATTTACCCCACACTGCTCTCTTCCCGGCGCTTTTCCTGGTGCAATACTGACACCCACACGGCATACACCACAATAGCGCCGGCGCTGACGGCAACGCTCTGCCGCAGACCGGCCGTGTGGTAGGTGAACACGATCTCGCTGTGGCCCGCCGGGGCGGCAACCGCCATCAGGCCGTTGTCCACTTTCTCCACCTCCGCCGGCACACCGTTCACGGTTGCGGTAAAACCATCGTCATAGGGCACGCTGAACAGTACCAGATTTTCGGCTTCCAGATCCGCCTGCGCGGTAAAGCCGGTGCGCGTTGCGGTAAAGCTTGTCACAGCGCTTTCCCGCCGGGCCGTACAGTCCTGCACATAATCCTCATAGCTGATGTTATTTTTCTCATCATCCGTCAGGTTCTGCATCATCTGGCCGTACCGTTCCACCTGTTCATCGGTCAGCAGCAGGGCTTTCATCAGTACATTGCCCGCGTTGGTATCGCTCACCGTTTCAAAGTTCTCTTCCGTAATATAGGAATCATATGTAAAGCCCATCGGCACCCAGTTCTCGTTCTCGTAAATCAGGTAGCTTGTGGTGCTTGAAACAAGGTTCCAGCCTTCCAGCTTTTCTTTTTCCCAATCCTCAACTTTTTCTTTCGGCACAAGGGTATACCGCACGCTCAACAGACCGCGCAGGGCATACAGGCTGGCTTCCGGCTTGGAGTTCACATCCCGCTTAACGCCCACCGTAGGGTAAAATTCCAGAATGCTGGGTGCTACCGTGGAGTTAAAGAACTGGATGCAGCTTTTGTCCAGCCACAAACCAAGGTTGTTATAACTGTCGTAAGCGTCCAGCCGGTAAAAGACATCGTCCGGCAGAACGGCGTTCAGCTCCGGGGCTTCGCGCCAGGTCTGCTGCACATAGTCCGCATCGTGGTACCACTGGCCGTATTTGGTGATGGAAAGGTGTACCTGCCCATACACAAAGCTGAACCCCAGCGCCACGGCCAGCACCACCGCCGGGAACCGTGCCGCCAGCTGCCTGCGGTAATGCAGCAGCAGCCAGAACAGCCCCACGCCCAACATGCTGACCAGCAAAATGCCCCAGTAGCGCAGCGGTTCCTCCACCACGCCAATGGTGGTGGTGCCGTCTTTTTCATTGGGCACCAGCACAAAGGCAATGCTGCTCAAGGTACACAGCGCCACAAGGCCCAGCGCGCGGCGGTACTCGGTTTCGCACAGGTTGGCTTTTTGCAGCGTCATAGCCGTGGCGGCGCAGAGCACCAAAACCGGCATATAATACCAGCGCGCATAATAGCTGGAATTGAGGGCATAGAACATGCTGTTCAGCACCGGCACAAAGGCGCAGATAAGGCACACTTTCATGATGCGCGCAAAGGGGTGGCGCCGCCGCACGCGGCAGAACACCAGCCCGCCCGCAATGCCCACCACCGGCAGGTAGACGGTCATGCTGGTGTGCTTTAAGATGCCCTCCTGGAACAGGTCTTTCAGGTAGGGGGCATCCGGCATCAAAAAAGCGCTGTAAAAAATGGCAAGGTACTGCTGGGCGCTGCCGTATACAAGGTAGCCGTACCCATTGAATGGATCGATTGTGCGCGGGTTCTGCACCAGCGAAAGTGCCGCCGGAACCAGCAGCGCACAGCCCATGCAGCAGCCCAGCACCGTCTGGAACGCCAGCGCCCCAAACAGGCGCAGGTTCAGCTTGTACCGGCCGCCCGCCACCATGCAGACAAAATAAATCATCAAAAACACGGCCTGCCCGGCAAAAAAGAAATAGTTGTTGAGCAGGTTGACCGCAACCCAAAACGGGAATGCACCGTGCCTGCGGTCCAGCACGGCGTCATCCAGCGCTTTGAGCATGTAGGGGAACAGTGCCACAACGTCCAAAAAGTGGTTAAAGAACACGTTGTACACCGTAAAGCCGGAGAACGCATACAGACACGCGCCCACCATGCTCCAGCGCTCGTCTTTTACCCAGCGGCGCATCCACAGGTAAGCCCCGCCGCCCGCCACAGCAAATTTAAGGCAGAGCATTGGCACCATGGCCCAGGGCGTCCACCGATAGGGCAGCAGCAGGGTGAGCCAGAAAAACGGGCTGCCGCACAGATAAAAGCTGTAGGAGTTCACAAACCCGCTGCCCAGGTCCGTTGCCCAGCTGAAACTGCCCCCCTGCTTAACAAAATTGTTGGCATAGGAATAAAAGGAAATCTGCTGGTCGTTAAAGTCACCGGCGTAGTGGAAAAAGTCGCCGTTCAGGCCATCAATGATGCAGTGGGGCAAAAACAGCGCCGCCGCCACCGCAAAGCAAAGCCAGAACACCTGCCAATACCGTGACCGCCCGCCTGTTTTGCGCTCCAAAAGCTTGCCGCCAATCTTCAATGCAATTCCCTCCTTTGAAGGGATGTGATATACTTTATAATTAGAAATTAGAAATGAGGAATTAGCAATGAGCAATTATCTGCCATTCTTTGGCTCCTCGTATTTTGGCAAAAGGTCTGCCCCATTGCCCACCATTTAATTTCTCATTACTAATTCCTAATTTCTAAGGCAACACTGCACAATTCCCGCCTAGCGGCTTAAGCACCGCTCCGGCGGCTGCGGCACGGCATCTGCGTTGCCAAAATGCTCGATAATACACAAAGTATTATCTGCGCTTTTGGCTTAGCAGCTGCCGCACCTCGCTCGCCGTATCGGCACTTAGAATTATGCGGTATTGCCCTAATTTTTTCAAGAGTGAGGTGCTTTGTTTTGTCTCTATACCCTTTTCACGCTCTTTTGGGGCGCATGAAGTATATTACGCGGTGGGCGCTGATGCGCTGCATGCGGCAGGAAAGCCTGAGTGAGCACACGGCGGATACCGCCCTGCTGGCCCATGCGCTTTGCCTGATCGCCCAGAACATCACCCACACCGGGGCCGATATCCGCCCCGACACCGTGGCCGCCGCGGCGCTGTACCACGATGCACCGGAAATTTTGACCGGCGATATGCCTACCCCGGTCAAATACAAGAACGAAGCCCTGCGCACCGCCTACAAAGCCGTGGAACGGGAAAGCGCCCTTGCCATGGCGGATCTGCTGCCGCCGGAGCTGCATGAGATCGAAGGCAGCTACCTGACCGGCAGTGTGCTGAACGATGCCGAGCGCAAGCTGCTGAAAGCCGCAGACCGGCTTTCGGCCCTGATCAAGTGCATGGAGGAGGTGGAAAGCGGCAACCGCGAGTTCACCGCCGCTCTCGCCCAGCAAAAAGCCGATCTGGCCGCCATGCACAGCCCCGAAGCCGATTATTTCATTGAGCACATGCTGCCGTGCTATACGCAGAACCTGGATGAGCTAACGAAAAAGTAAGTAAATAGTTAGGGCAATACCGCATAATTCTAAGTGCCGATACGGCGAGCAAGGTGCGGCAGCTGCCGGAGCGGTGCTTAAGCCGCAAGGCGGGAATTGTGCGGTGTTGCCCTAATTAACTCCTCACTCCTACCTCCTAACTACCCTTGGAGCTTATATACCGCCTCAATCAGCTTGTCCACATCGGTAAAATGCTCCAGCATGGAACAATAACGGCGCAGGGACGCGGCGCCTTTCAGACCTTTCATATAGTGCATGGCCTGGCCGCGTGCCTGGGGCATAGCGGTCCATTCGCCTTTTTCTTCGCACATTTCGTAGATTTGGGCGCGCAGTGCGCTCATCCGGGCGTTCAGGCTGGGTTCGCCGGGCTCCGGCTGGCCAGTCAATACGGCGTTGATGCGCTCAAACAGCCAGGGGTCGCCCAGCGCGCCGCGGCCGATCATCACGCCCGCGCAGCCGGTTTGCTCCAAAATCTGCTTTGCGTCTTCCGCCGTGGTGATATCGCCGTTTGCCAGCACCGGAATGCCGACCGCTTTGCGGATCTCCGTGATGGCATCCACATCAATGGGCGGGATGTACATCTGCTCCCGCGTGCGGCCATGCACGGCGATCAGGTCTGCACCGTTTGCTTCACACTGCCGGGCCACGGCAACGCCGGTCAGCTGCTCGGCATCCCAGCCAATGCGCATTTTAACGGTTAAAGGCTTATCCGGTCCCAGGGCTCCGCGGGCAGCGGCCACCATGCGGCCGCACAGCTCCGGGTTCTGCATCAGTTTGCTACCTGCACCGCTGGATGTGATCTTGGGGGCCGGGCAACCCATGTTGATGTCCAGAATATCAAACTGCACGCCTTTTTCCTGAATGATCCGGATCGCCTGCGCCATCGTTTCGGGCTCGGCCCCAAACAGCTGCACGGCATAAATGCCGTGGGAGGCCTTGTCCCGCAGCAGGCGCACGCTTTTGTCATCGCCAAAGGTAATGGCCTTGGCGCTGGCCATCTCGCTTACCGTCCACGCCGCGCCATGGTCCGCCATCAGGTGCCGGCACGCCGCATCCGTAAACCCCGCCATCGGCGCAAACACCGCAGGCTGTGCATATGGAATGGTTAGATTGCGTAATTGCATATTTTTGATAGGCAGGAGTGAAGAGCGAGGAGTTAGGAGTGAGGAGTTAAAGGTGCGGCTTGCGCCGCGTTTTGAATTTTTGGGGTAAAGCAATAAAACCTAAGGCAATACCGCATAATTCTAAGTGCCGATACGGCGAGCGAGGTGCGGCAGATGCCAAGCCAAAAGCGCAGATAATACTGGATGCTGCAAAGGTGAGCGCCGCCAGTGGCGGAAACAGCGAACCGAAGCAGGGGCAGCGGTCGCAGAGTGCGAGGGGCTTTTGCCCCCGAAGCACGATGCGGGTACCGCAACCCGACATTATCGAGCATTTTGGCAACGCAGATGCCGTGCCGCAGCTGCCGGAGCGGTGCTTAAGCCGCAAGGCGGGAATTGTGCGGTGTTGCCATAACATTCAAAATTGTGCGCGCCAGCGCACACCAATAACTCCTAACTCCTACTTCCTAACTCCTAACTCCTAACTCTCTCCCAACTTTTGTTTTTGCTTCAGCTAAAATATTATTTTACCACACTCCCCACACCAGTGCAATTTGTGATATACTATTTTTATTATTGCGATCGATGTGTTTCGTTTTTTCGGAGGTTCCTGTATGAAACTGCTGGTTTTGGATGGCAACAGTCTGGTGAACCGGGCTTACTTCGGTATCAAGCTGCTGACAACCAAGGATGGGCGCTACACCAACGCCATTTTCGGCTTCCAGAATATCCTGCTCAACCTGCTTTCCGCCCACCACCCGGACGCTGTGGCCATTGCCTGGGACGAAAAAGCCCCCACCTTCCGCCATACCGCCTATGACGGCTACAAGGCCACCCGCCATGGTATGCCGCAGGAGCTGGCGGAGCAGATGCCGGTATTAAAGCAGCTGCTGACCGACCTTGGCTTTGTGCAGGTCAGCAAGCCCGGCTGGGAAGCGGACGATATCCTGGGCACGCTGGCCGCCGCCAACGAGGCCGCCGGGGGCACCACCCTGCTGGCAACCGGTGACCGGGACAGCCTGCAGCTGGTAGACGATGCCACCACGGTGCTGCTTGCCACCAACCGCGAAACGCTGCCCATGGACCCCGCCGCCATCCAGGAAAAATACGGCGTGGCCCCGCCGCAGCTGATCGAAGTAAAAAGCCTGATGGGCGATGCTTCCGATAATATTCCCGGCGTGCCCGGCATTGGCGAAAAGACCGCCCTTGCCCTGGTGCAGAAGTTCGGCAGTTTGCAGGGCGTGTATGAGCACCTGGACGACAAAGCCATCAAACCCAAACAGCGGGAAAAGCTGGAAGCCAACAAGGAGCTGGCCGAGCTTTCTCACATGCTGGGCACCATCCGCAAGGACGCTCCCATCGAAACTGCGCCGGAGCACTACTGCCGCACTGCCGGGGACCCGGCTGCCGCAGCCCAGCTGCTGGCTGAGCTGGAAATGCACAAGCTGACCGCCCGCTGGGGGCTGGATGAATCCCCGGCAGCGGTTGCCGCCAGCGCAGAAACTCTGCCGGAAGTGCAGCCCGACCTGCTGCCCCTTGCGCCGGAAGGCCGATATGACCTGGCCCAGAACAAGGACGGCAGCTGGTACGCCGTGCAGGGGGATTCCGTTTACCTGCTGGATAACGACCGCCTGCCCTCTCTGCTGGATGCCGCCGGGGTGCAGCTGCGTGTGTTTGATGCAAAGCCGTTGTACCACATTGCACTGGAGCATGGCGGCGTTGGCGCGGCCATTGTGTTTGATGGCAAGCTGGCCGCCTACCTACTGAATCCTTCGGCCAGTGATTACCAGGCCGGGCAGCTGGCGGCAGAATACGCTGCTGCCCCCGCCTTTGCCTGCGCCGCCGCGCCGGATGCCGGGGCGCTTTCCGCCTTGCTGGATGTGCTTTCCACTAAGCTGGACGAGCAGGGCGGCCACGACCTGCTGGCCACGATGGAGCTGCCTCTGGCCCGCGTGCTGGCCGACATGGAGCGCATCGGCTTTGCGGTGGACGCCGAGGGCATCCGCCAGTTCGGCGATAGCCTGCGCGCCGAGCTGAACGGCATTTTGCAGAACATTTATGCTGAGGTCGGGTACGAGTTCAATCTGAACAGCCCCAAGCAGTTGGGCGAAGCCCTGTTTGACAAGCTGGGCCTGCCGCCCCGCAAAAAAACGGCCCGCGGCTATTCCACCGACGCCGAAACGCTGGAAAGCCTGCGCGCCTACAGCCCGGCGGTGGATGATATTTTGAAGTACCGCACCTATTCCAAGCTGCTTTCCACCTATGTGGAGGGCCTGCTGAAAGCCCTGGGGCCGGACGGACGCATCCATTCCACCTTTATCCAGACCGAAGCCCGCACGGGACGCATCAGCTCCACTGAGCCGAATTTGCAGAACATTCCCATCCGCACCGAGCTGGGCAGCCGCCTGCGCGGCTACTTTGTGGCCGCCCCCGGCGAAACGCTGGTGGACGCCGACTATTCCCAGATCGAACTGCGCATTCTGGCCCACATTACAGGCGATGAAGCCATGCAGCAGGCGTTTTTGTCCGGGGCAGACATTCACCGCGCCACCGCGGCCAAGATCTACCACATCCCGGAATCGGATGTCACCCATGAGCTGCGCACCTCCGCCAAGGCCATCAACTTTGGCATCATGTACGGCAAGGGAGCGTTCTCTCTGGGCAAGGACCTCGGCATTTCGGTCAAGGAGGCAGATACTTTCTTGAAAACGTATCTGAATACCTTCCCGAAAGTGGACGGCTACATGCAGAACTGCATTGAACACGCCAAAGAGAAGGGCTATGTAGAAACGCTGTTTGGCCGCCGCCGCCCGCTGCCGGAGCTGGCAAGCTCCAACTTCCAGGTGCGCAGCTCCGGCGAGCGCATGGCCCGCAACACACCCATCCAGGGCACCGCGGCGGATATCATTAAGCTGGCCATGGTGCATGTCTGGCAGCGCCTGCGGGACGAAAAACTGCAGGCCCGCCTGCTATTGCAGGTACACGATGAACTGATCGTGGAAGCGCCGGAAAACGAAGTGGAACAGGTCAAGCGTATTCTGAAAGAGGAGATGGAGCAGGTGGTATCCTATTCCGTCCCCCTCACCGCCGAAGTCGGCACCGGCAAGACCTGGCTGGAAGCACATTAACAGATAGGAGGTAGGAAGTAGGAGTTAGGAGTTAATTAGGAATTAGCAATGAGCAATGAGAAATTGCAATGCTCCCGCCAACCTTGCTGCAAATCCCGTCATGGCATCTGTAGGGAACGGTCAAGACCGTTCCCTACAGATCAAAATAAAAGGTTGCTAAAATCTTTTCGTTCCTATTAACTCTTAACTTCTCCCTCCTAACTCCTAACTTCACACGGGGGTATACAATGTATATTTTAGGCATCGAATCGAGCTGCGATGAGACGGCGGCTGCGATTGTGGAGGATGGAAAACATTTAATTTCCAACGTTATTTCTACCAGCGTCAAAGAACAGGCGCTTTACGGCGGTGTTGTGCCGGAAATTGCCAGCCGCCGCCATGCGGAATACATCAGCGCGACGGTGCAGCAGGCTTTGCAGGATGCCAACATGGCCATTGCGGATGTGGACGCGGTGGCCGTCACCTTTGCCCCCGGCCTGATTGGGGCCGTGCTGGTGGGGGTCAACTTTGCCAAGGGCCTGGCTTACGGCGCGGGCAAGCCGCTGGTGCCGGTACATCACCTGCGCGGGCACATTGCAGCCAACTATCTGACCCACCCACAGCTGGAGCCGCCATTCCTCTGCCTGGTGGCCAGCGGCGGCCACAGCCATATTGTGCAGGTAGAGGACTGGTGCAAGTACCATGTTCTGGGCCGCACGGTGGATGACGCCGCGGGCGAAGCGTTTGATAAAGTTGCCCGCACCCTGGGGCTGCCCTATCCCGGCGGGCCCAGCGTTTCGCAGGCCGCCAAAACCGGCGACCCGCACTATTACAAACTGCCCACCCCGCATGTGGAGGGTAAATACAACGTGAGCTTTTCCGGCTTAAAGACTGCCGTTGTCAACGAGGTTCACAACGCCCAGCAGCGCGGTGAGGAAGTGCGCGTGGCCGATATGGCCGCCAGCTTCCAGGAGCGCATTGCACAGATCCTGGCCAAAAAGCTGCTGGCCGCCGCAGCGGATACCAACGCCAAAACCATCTGCCTGGCGGGCGGCGTTGCGGCCAATGGCCGTCTGCGCCAGCTGGTGAACGATGGTGCCCAGAAGCTCGGCGCGAAAGTGTATCTGCCGGAACTGAAATACTGCGGCGACAACGGCGCGATGATCGCCGCGCAGGGCTACTATGAATTCAAGGATGGCAACATTGCAGACCTTACCCTGAACGGTCTGCCCACCCTTGCCATTGACTATCGCTAAGCGTTTTTTTGCTTAAAAAGCGGTTTTGCACGTTCAATTCTGCATTTTGCCCCTGTTCCCCATATTGCAAAACCCTGCCGCTTATTGTAAAATAAGAAAATCGACAATATTACAATCTACAATATTTTATTGGAGTGGAATACATGGCTGACGAAAAGTTTTCCAATTTTTTGACTGAGATCATTGACGCGGATCTTGCCGAGGGCAAGGTCAAGGAGATCCATACCCGTTTTCCGCCGGAGCCGAACGGCTACCTGCACATTGGTTCCGCCAAGGCCATTTACATCAACTACATGACCGCCAAAACCTATGGCGGTAAGTTTAACCTGCGCTTTGACGATACCAACCCCGCCCGCGAAGGCGACGAGTATGTGCAGAGCATCCTGAAAGATCTGGAATGGCTGGGTGCCACCCCCAACGGCGGCATTTTTTACGGCAGCGATTACTTTGAAAAGTGCTATGAATACGCCGAAAAGCTCATTCAGGAAGGCAAAGCCTATGTGGATGACCTGACCCGCGAGGAGATGCAGGAATACCGCGGCAACGATGCCGGTAAGCCCAGCCGTCCTTCCCCCTACCGCGACCGCACCCCGGAAGAAAACCTCGACCTGTTCCGCCGGATGCGCGCGGGCGAGTTTGCCGATGGCGAAAAGACCCTGCGCGCCAAAATCGACCTGGCCAGCCCCAACATGAACCTGCGTGACCCGGCGATTTACCGCATCAAGCATGTTTCCCACCACCGCCAGGGCGATAAGTGGTGCATCTACCCCCTGTATGACTTTGCCCACCCCATTCAGGACGCCATTGAGGGCATCACCCATTCCATGTGCAGCCTGGAATTTGAGAACCACCGCCCCCTGTATGAGTGGGTCGTGACCAATATTTTTGGCGCCGGCTTCCCCAAGCAGCGCGAATTTGCCCGCCTGAATGTGACCAACACCGTCATGAGCAAGCGCTACCTGCGCGAACTGGTGGAAAAGAACATTGTGGATGGCTGGGATGACCCCCGCATGCCCACCCTGTGCGGTCTGCGCCGCCGCGGCTATACCCCCACCAGCATTTTTGAGTTTGTGCGCACCGCCGGTGTTGCCAAGGCAGACAGCCTGGTGGATATGCGCCAGCTGGAAGCCGTGCTGCGCGCCGAGCTGGAGCTGAACGCCGCCCGCCGCGTTGCCGTTCTGGAGCCGGTCAAGCTGGTGATCGACAACTACCCGGCTGACCAGGTTGAGTATTTTGACCTGCCCAATAACCCCAACCGCGATGCCAACGACACCACCACCCGCCCGGTTGCCTTTACCAAGGAAGTCTGGATCGACAAGAGCGACTTTTTTGAGGTTCCCCCGCCGAAGTTCAAGCGCCTGACCCTGGGCAGCGAAGTCCGCCTGATGGGCGCTTACCTGGTGCGCTGCACCGGCGTGGACAAGGACGAAGCCGGTAATGTGGTGACCATCCATGCCGAAGCCGACCTGGAAACCCGCAACGGCAACCCCGCCGATGGCCGCAAGGTGCGCGGCACCATCCATTGGGTCAGCTGCGAGCACTGCGTGGACGCTGAGATCCACCTGTACGACAAGCTGTTTACCGAAGCCAACATGAACGGCATTCCCGATGGCGCTGACTTCAAGGATTACCTGAACCCCGACAGCGTGCAGGTCATTGACCACGCCAAGCTGGAAGAGAGCCTGGCTGATGCCAAGCCCGGCGAGCGGTTCCAGTTCGTGCGCACCGGTTACTTTACGCCGGACAGCAAGAACCCCCACGTTTACAACCGCATCGTCACCCTGAAGGACAGTTTCAAGTTCTGATTTTTCAGGCTTTCCATTTCATCGTTCAAATTATAATTCAAAGGCCGTTGTGCAAGCCAAACTGCACAACGGCCTTTTTGTTATGGCAAACGCTCAGCCGGCCATGTACTGGCCTTCAAAGTCAAACACGGTATTCCAATAGGTATCACCCAGAACATCCATCGCCTCGCCGTGGCCTGCGCCCTCGGCGGTCAGAGTGGCCTTGTTGGTGCCGGGTTTGGCGTTATACAGGGTCCCCATCATCTCATAGGGGATAAAATCATCCGCGGTGCCGTGGATGAACAGCATCGGCTTTTCACAGTTCTGCACCTGCTGCAGGGCGGATGCTTCCTTAAAGCCATAGCCCGCTTTGGCTCTTGCCGTGGCGCTGGCGGTATACAGAATTGGGAACTCCGGCAGGCCGAACCGCAGTTTCAGCTCACTGGAAAAAATATCCCACACGCTGGTGTAGCCGCAGTCCTCCACAAACACTTTTACCTGTTCCGGGGTGTCCTCCCCTGCTGTCATCATGGTGGTGGCGGCACCCATGGAAACGCCGTGCAGCACAATTTCAGCTTCGCTGTCCTGCGCCAGCACCCAGTCGATCCATTGCAGCACATCCTTGCGGTCCAGCCAACCCATGCCGACATAATCGCCCTCACTGTCGCCGCAGGCGCGCAGATCAGGGGTCAGCACCTGGTAGCCTGCATCGTAGTAGTGCTGGGCCAGGTTGGTCACGCCGGTATGGTTGCCGCGGTAACCGTGCAGGGCAATCACCCACAGGTGGCTGCCCGCATTGGGGTAATACACGCCGTTCAGCCGCAGGCCGTCCGCTGCCGTGATCTGCACCGTCTGGCCGGGATTCTGCTGCAAAAATTCCTCATTGGCCTGCTTTTGTACGGCGCGGTTTTCGGCAATCAACTGTTCCACGCCATCCGTGGGGGCTTCCACATCCAGCGCCACCTCACGGTCACCGCCGTCCCCGCTGCGCCCAATGGCATAATTGACCAGGTAGCTGCTGGCAAACGCAATGACAGCCGCCACCAGCACCACCACGGCAATCAACACGCCAATGACAATCTTTCTTCTGTTCTGCTTTTTTGTTGTAACTTCCATTCTGTTTTCCTTTCCCTCTGTGCCCGTGCCATATGTTGCACGTTTCAATCCAGAATGTTCAATATTATACAACAATTAACAAGAATGTTCAACGGTTATTTGCTGGCATACAGCGGGTTGGCCGCGCGGGTCTGGGTGCCATAAACCGCTTGCAGCCGTTCAAATGCCGCCTGTACCTCCGGTGGGATGTCATCATGCGCAATATAATTTTTGCCGTAGGGGGCGCACATTGTGTCAAGTCCCCTCGCCCCATCATTACTTATCATCTTAAGGCAATACCGCATAATTCTAAGTGCCGATACGGCGAGCGAGGTGCGGCAGATGCTAAGCCAAAAGCGCAGATAATACTGGAGTCTTATCGAGCATTTTGGCAACGCAGATGCCGTGCCGCAGCCGCCGGAGCGGTGCTTAAGCCGTAAGGCGGGAATTGTGCGGTGTTGCCTTAATATTACCACATTTCTCCCGCCCCCAAAATCCCGCGTCATCTTTTTCCCGCCGCCCGCATACCCATGGTGCAGGGGTGAAGTCTTATGATCGGGATTTTATGGCTTTTTTTGCAATCGGCTGCTTCGCATCTGCTCTACCTGGCCCTCCGGCTGGAAACCGGCAGCTTTCCCAAGCCGCTTTCCGCCAAGGAGGAACAAGCCGCCTTCGCCGCCATGCGCGCCGGGGATGCCGCCGCGCGCGAAACGCTGATCTGTCACAACCTGCGGCTGGTGGCACACATTGTAAAAAAGTATTATACCGTTTCCGGCGGGCAGGATGATTTTATCAGCATTGGCACCATCGGCCTGATTAAAGCAGTAGATACCTATGACTGCACCCGCACCACCCGCTTTGCCAGTTACGCCAGTCGCTGCATTGAAAACGAGCTGCGGATGCAGCTGCGCCACACCCGGCACGAAGCAGGCACCGTTTCTTTGCAGGAGCCGCTGGAAACCGGCGCGGACAGCGGCATGCTGACCCTGGCGGATGTTCTGCCCGACCTGGCCACAATGGAAGAAGACTGCGAACTGCGGGATGCCGCCGCTCAGCTGCGCCAGCTGGTTACCGCCCTGCCGGAGCGCGAGCAGCAGATTTTGACCCTGCGGTACGGCCTGAATGGCGCCGTCCCGCAGACGCAGCAGCAGATTGCCGCACAGTTCGGCATCAGCCGCAGCTATGTATCCCGGCTGGAAAAGCACGCCCTTGCCCGCCTGCGCCGTGCGTGGAACCAACCGCACCCGCTGTAACTGCTCAAACGTTTGCATTTTATAACAGCCGTTCATCGGCGGACAACTGTTTCTGTAAAAGTCAAAAGTATGACTTTTCAAAACTACTTGCACTGTCCCCTGCTTTTCCTTTATAATAGTATATATTTGTGCGTTTGTGCGGCTGCGGGGGCTTCCATTAAACTTATGGGTTTGTAGGAACTGTCGGCAACCGATGCACAAATTTCAGCAATTTTTCATAGTTAAAGCAGTTGTTTCGCTGTATTCTTTGTGATAGAATAATAAAAGGGGTGTTTTCTCTTTTGTAGGGCAACACCTACAAGAGAGCGAGGACTTCCACCATATGAACGCGCAAACCATTATGATCTGCTCCGGCAAGGGCGGCACGGGCAAAAGCACCGTATCGGTCCTGCTGGGTGCCCAGCTGGGTGCCTGGGGCCGCCGCGTCCTGCTGATCGAGTTGGACTCCGGGTTGCGCAGTGTGGACATGATTGCCGGGGTATACGGCAAGACGGTTTACGATATCGAGGATGTTCTGTGCGGTCGGTGTGATGGCAGCAAAGCTATTGTGCCCAGCCCCTTGTACCCTGGGCTGTCGGTCATCAGCGCCCCCTATGAGGGCGGTGAGGTCCGCGCAGCACCGCTGGCCGGGCTGATTTTGGCCATGCGGGAATATTTTGATTATATCCTGCTGGATACTGCAGCGGGCATGGGCGCACCGTTTACCGCCGCCAACCGCTTGGCGGACCGCGCACTGGTTGTTTTAACGCCGGACCCGGTCGCCCTGCGGGATGGGCGCATTGTGGCGGATGCCCTGTTACAGAACGGCCGCCCCGCCAGCGCCGTGCGGCTGGTGATGAACCGTGTGTCCCGTTCCAGTTTTGGCAAGGATGCTGCGGTGTTTGACCTGGACGAGTGCATTGACACCGTTGGTTTGCAGCTGATTGCCGTTATCCCGGAAAGCCGCACCTTGCAGCGCGCCGGTGCCGCAGGCACCGCCCTGCCGCAGGACTGCCCCGCCGCCATTGCCGGGCACGCCCTTGCGGGCCGCATTTTAGGCGAGCGCATTCCGCTGACCTGTTTTTGACGAAAAACGCATAGCCATGCTATGCTGTAACTTATAAAAAGTGGGGGATTTCTTATGACGATTGCCCTTGTTGCACATGATACAAAGAAAGAACTGATGGTTCAGTTCTGCATTGCCTATCGGCAGATTCTGAGCGAGCACAGGCTGATCGCCACGGGTACCACGGGGCGGCTTGTGGCCGAAGCCACCGGCCTGAACGTACAGCGCTTTTTGCCGGGCGGCCACGGCGGTGACCAGCAGATCGTTGCCCGCATCGCCTGCGACGAAGTGGACATGCTGCTTTTCTTCCGTGACCCCATCTGCGCTAAGCCCTCGGAGCCCAACGAGATGAACCTGCTGCGCATCTGCGATGTGCACAATATTCCGGTTGCCACCAACATTGCCACTGCCGAGGTGTTGATCCACGGCCTGGAGCACGGCGACCTTGACTGGCGTACCATCCTGAACCCCCAGCACTAAGGGCAAAATTTTTGATACAGGGCGTTCACCGAAGACTAAAGAGACAAGTTAAGAATCCACACGCAGGCCCCTCCGCCATCCGGCTCCGGGGCCTGCTTTCTTTTTTGTTTCCAATCCTCTCTCATTCTGTCCCATGCGGGAAAACATGAGATAATGCGTTGATTTTGCTTGGTGTGGACTTGGAATGTTCTTGGAGTTGGCTTGGAGATTAGGCGGATTGCGAGCGGAACGGAGTGGAGCGAGCTCCTATGCGCTCTCTTGATTTCCTCTGCGCCTTTCTGGATTTTTTCGGGTGCCCGCGCATATAGTACGGTCAATGCAAAATCGGAAAATGTGGAATCCTGTTTTGCCTCTTAGTATCGTTTTGTACCATCCTAGCGACAAATCCATAAGGCAGGCAAAAAATCAAGATTTTCCAAAAGGCACACTGAAATTCCACTTTTTCCAAATTTCGTTCTTTTCGGTTCGATTTTTGGAAAATGTGGAACGGAAGTTTGCCCCAAAAGGGCACAAGTAATTTTCCTTTTTCTTCGGTGAACGGACGCCCCAAATTTACATTAAGGAGCGTCAAAGAAATGCGAAAACAAGTCCAAAAAGAGCGCTGTACCAAAATCATGCTCACCAAATGCAAAGCTGTCTGTCACCTGTACGACAAAGTGCAGCTTGCCGCCGCGAAAATGCTGGATGCTGAACCGGCGATTTTTCAATTTGAATGTAATGTTCCTATCCTCTGCAATAATATTCCTGTCAACGACTTGAATCTCCCCAGCGAAACCTACACCACAGATTTTGTCTTGCACTATGACGATGGACATACGGCAGTCCGTGAGGCTGTCTTTCAGTCTTATTTAAGCCGTCCCTCGGTTGCGGAAAAACTGGAACTATCCCGCCGATACTGGCAGCAGCAAGGCATCTCCGATTGGGGTATCATCATCGACAAGGAGGATACCAACCATGAGGAATCTTGACATCCTTGCCGCTGAAAACGGCGAGCACGTCCGTGTCCTGCTCTGTGGAGAAGAACAAAGCTATGTTGTCAGCTGCCAGCACTTTCGGATGCCGTACCCCGTTGCATCGGAATTGCTTGCAGAATTGCAGCCCGTTCCTGCCGAGGCGTACTCTGTTTTCGTTCTGGATGAGGACATCACTAACCGCCAGCGCGAGGGACGCAACCGCAAGCTCGACCTGATTGCGCCGCTGTTAGAGGATGCTTGTATCTATGATAAGTCCCACCGCAATGAGATTGTCCGCCAGATAGCTGCCGAGCATAATATTGCCCGCCGCACGGTGCTGCAATATCTTTGGCGCTACTGGGTATACCAAAGTAAAAATGCACTTTTACCCGCAGAGCGTCCCGCGCCAGAACAGCATGAGCTTACTACCGATGAAAAAGCCATCCGCTGGGCACTGAACAAGTATTACTACACCCCGCAGCGGCAGAGCTTGCAGACCGCCTACAAAATGATGCTGCGGGCGAAATACTGCGATGCACACGGCACATTGAAGCCGGAATATCCCACGTTCTGGCAGTTCCGCTATTTCTTTCGTAAGAACCGCGACCCCATCAGCGAGACCATCAGCAGGCAGGGACTTAAAGCCTATCAGCGCAATCATCGTCCGTTTACTGGCTCGGTCTGCGATTATGCACACACCATCGGCGTGTATATGACCGATGCCACCGTTGCCGACATCTACATCGTCAGCCGCCTTTCCCGCAAGCCCATTGGCCGACCTGTCATTTACACGATGGTCGATGCCTACAGCCGCCTGATTACCGGCGTTTATGTTGGTTTAGAGGGCGGGCAATATGCGCTGCGTCTGCTGCTTCAGAACACTTTTACCGACAAAGTCAGTTTTTGTCATCAGCACGGAATCGACATTGACCCACAAGACTGGCCGAGCCATCATCTGCCCACCAAAATTATGACAGACCGAGGCAGCGAGTTTGTGGCCGGGACATTGGAAAATCTGTGCGAGAGTTACCACATCGAGATTGAAAATCTTCCCGCGTATCGCCCGGATTTGAAAGGTGTAGTTGAAAAGCTGTTTGATTTGGTTCAGAGCGCCTACAAGCCCCTGCTTAAAGGCAAAGGTGTCATCGAATCCGATACGCAGGAACGCGGTGCGCCTGACTATCGCAGGCAAGGCACATTGGATTTGGAGCAATTCACGGCTGTCGTTCTTCGCTGTGTTCTGTTTTACAATTCAAAATCTGTACAGACAGGTTTTACTCGCACTCCAGCCATGATAGAAACCAACACACCGCCACTGGCTGCAAGTATCTGGTCGTTCTGTGAGGCGCAGGATGATTGTCCAGTAAAGGAAGCCACTGACAAGAAACTGCTCTATACGCTACTGCCCCGTGCTGAGGGAAAAATCACGCAGCGCGGTCTGGAAATTTTCGGCCTCCGCTTTTCAAACTGCACTTTTAAAAAGCGTTTCGTTTCTGCCGGTCTCGGTGGACGGGAAACTGTACAGATTGCCTATGCGCCGGAATGTATGGATACTGTTTGGCTATACGAAAATGGCACTTACTCGGCTTTTGATTTGGCTCAAAAAGCCTATTTTGGCAAATCGCTGGCAGAAATTGCTGATGCACAGCAGCAGGAAAAGATAGAACGTACTGACTGGAAAAAGCAGGAATTGCAGGCACAACTCGACCTCATGAGCGATATACAAGCCATTGCAGACGGCTCCGAACGTACAATGCCAGACCGCAGCAATATCAGCAGGCAGATACAACGCAACCGCAGCACAGCCCGCAAACAAGAAAGCGTATCGCTGATGGATTTACTGGCCGAGCAACAGGAGGATGATTTCGATGCACGCTGATTATGTCCCCAATCCGCTTTATGATAACAACCCGTTCATAGAGGCTTTGCCACCGATGCTGTCTGGCAAAGACTTGATTCGCGCTCTGGCGGTCATCCCACCCTATAGCGATAGTGACCGTGACCGCAGCACCGGGGAGCGCTTGCAGCTGTTGTCCTCTCTATACGAGTTTTACCAGCCCCTATCTATGACGATTGACCTGTACTGTGAAATCTACACTGCCATGCAGCATTGCTATGGACAATATTCAGTCCAGAGCGAAGCCGCCGCCATGCAGAATGGTTACTCGCTGATGCACGGCAATGCCCTTGCGGCATCCGTCGGCGGCGGCAATTCTTTTTCTGTCATTGGCGTATCAGGACTTGGCAAGTCCACCGCATTGCAACGCGTATTATCATTGTTCCCGCAGGTTATCGAACACACTTCGTATCACGGGCAAAATTTTTATTGCCATCAGATTCCGTATCTAGTCGTGCAAACCCCGCACGATGCGTCCATTAAAGCACTGATTTTGGATATTTACCTGCAAATCGACAGTTTGGTTGGAACCAGCTATCAAAAAGATGCCCTATCGCGCAGATTGAGCATTGATGTCCTTGTCAGCCAGCTCAACCAAATTGTACGGGTCAATCATATTGGCCTGCTGGTGATAGACGAATTGCAGAACATTGCCTATCGTAAAAGCGATGGCGGTATACGTTTCTTAAATTTTCTCGTTCACCTTATCAACGGGGCAGGAGTAAGTATCTGCATGGTCGGAACGCCTCGCGTCTTGCAGGTATTGCAACAGGAGTTCCGCTCTGCGCGGCGAACCACAGGGCTTGTCTATGACCGTCTACCCAATGATAAGGAATTTGCGTTGCTCCTGCATGGGCTGTGGCATTACCAGTACACGCAATATGCCACCGACCTGACACCAGAGCTTGCAAACTGGCTGTATCGCAAGACACAGGGCATCCCGGATATACTCGCCAAGCTCTTATATAATGCCCAAAAGCAAGCTATTCTTGATGGGCGCGAAAAGCTGGATTTAGAAGTCTTTGAAAGTGCATTTTTAAGAAACTTGGGGATGGTATCCGAATACATCAGTGAGCTTTCCACCAAATCCGTAGCCAAGCGGCAGACAAAGACCGCGCCGGAGGTATCCGTAGGTTCCGCAGCCCCCACCAAGATTGTTGGAAATGATATACGGGCGTTACTCAAAAAAGCAAAAAAGAACGGCGAATCACCTGTATCTGCTTATGCTGAGTATATCAAAGGCGAGGTGGCAATATGATTAGCTTCTTTCCCTCGCCGTACCCTGATGAACTATGGTACAGCGTCATTTGCCGCTACCATGTTCACAGTGGCAACTACTGTGCTAAGCACACCCTACGGCAGCTATATGGGGACAATTTCTGTGCTCCCAGTCTGATGCTCTGCGGGCCTATAAAGGCGCTGTTGGCACAGCTTCCGCAAGGTTTCTTGTCCGCAAGGGATGTTGTAATGCAGCACACATTTTTCCCATATTACGCACGATTTTTTCCCACACAGCGTAAGCGCTCCTCTTATGCCTATGTTGTCAATGGCAATCCATTAGCTGTACATCGAATGGGCATTTCCCAAGCCAACGGTAATCATTGCTCCGTCATGCGCTATTGTCCCGTCTGTTATCAAGAGGATTTGCAACTATATGGTGAGCCTTATTGGCATCGCAGCCACCAACTGCCGGATATGCAGATTTGCACCAAACATCGCTGCTGGCTTGTCGATACCGATGTCACATACAACAGCGCACGGCAGCAGGAACTATTTCCTGCAACATTTACTATGCAGCTAAAAAAGCTGCCAGCAGAACCCGTGCCGGATTGTCTGCTGGCATTAGATTTATTGCTACAAGATACTTTCGATTCCAATTTTGATTATAGGGACGGCTCTGTTTACCACGCCATCCTTGACTGCGCATTACGTTCCCGTGGCTGGCGTTCCCTGACCGGAGGTAGAACGTATGCCACTAAAATTGAAACTGCACTTTTAAGTCTATATGGCAATTATATTCCCACAGCCGACATATCCGCCAAGCAGCTGCACGCCACACTATGCAGCAAATCCGTTGCACCGCGATACGTTCTGCAACTTGCTGTCCTGCTGGAGCTGTCTCTCAATGACCTGCTCCACACGCCTGATGCCGTGCCAGACTATAAGGCCAAGATGAAAGCAATGTATCAATCAGGAGCCAGTATGTACCATATAGCGCAGTTATACGGCATGGATGCAAAGACTGTGGCAAGATGGGTGAAATAGCATATGTAGAAGAGTTGGCACAAGACTTTACTTACACGAGATAAAATATGACATCGTCTGCAGATTATCTTTTCTCGTTATAGACTGCATCCAAGGCGTTCCAGTTCCTCAAACACGCTTTTTTCAACCAATTCAAGAGCTGTAACATCTCCAATATATCCATACGGTATATTACGGCGCACAGCAATATCTTTTATCGGGTTATATTCTTTATGACCCATATTATCTGTTTTGAATAAGATTGCATCTGCATTATCAATCTGATTCTCCGCAGTTATTGATTTATCTTTCGTTACTACTACAGCTTTCGGAAACTTTTGTGCAAATTTTGTCATAATATTTTGGTGTCCGCCAATAAATACCACCTTCTTGCTTTCGAACACTTTTGTAAGGCATCCAACATAATCGATTTTAGGCTCTTCGGGTAAATCGATTTTTTCTGCTTCTTCCCTCTCGGGTATGGCGCGGCTCAGTTCCTCATTTTGGGCTTTCAAATCTTCTAGTTGCTTCTTTAAGCATTCAATTTCTGATTGCTGAGTTTCAACCTTTGATTGGATACTTGCGTAGCGATTACGAGCAATTTCTGCATTCTTTTCCGCCACTTCCAACCTTTTATGATATTCATCCAAAGTGGATTCTTGCTTTGCAATCAGTTCTTTGTCTTGTTTTATCCTCGTCTGACATTTTTTAAGTTCATTGTCTAGTCGCTTTCCTTGCGGATTAAAGAAATATTCACTAAGCGTCTCTCTTATTGCTTTCTTACATTTTTCCGAAAGAAACGTGTAGTAGGTTGCGTTAAACAGCGCCGCTTTATATTTATTCCGGATGTTTTCAGCTTCTTCTATAATTTTGTCGTCATATGTACTCTTTTCTTGCTGGTCAATTTCTTTCCATACTTTCTCAAGCGGAACAGCTCCATCATCAACATGAGCAGCTTTATAGGCAATAATGCTAATACTTGTTAGCATATCTTTCGTCAATGGGAATTCATCCATTGATTGTGAATTAAGTATTCCGCTGGAATTTAATGCTCCTGTAAGCGGAATTGTATACTCATCCACATCCGCTTTTTCTGCTAATGTTGTATATCGTAGCTTTCTTGCGTCTTCTGTAAATGTTGTGCTTAAGTTCTTTCCCGAAAATCTTTTACTGACAATCGTCTTCGTTAAATAATTATACCTTTCTGTATGGGATATACTATTCACTGAATAACTAGCATCAATTAGTTTAAGCGCAAAAAAAGCGTTTAGATATATGTCTTTGTAGCACTTTTCAAAGTTCTGATAACGAGGTGCGTAAGCCGCAAAGAAAGCTCTTGTCGGTGTATTGATAAGATTTTGTGTGAAAGCATTGTAAGCCACAAGGCATTTCTGCTTGTCGTCCCGTTCATCATTTTCAATTTGTCTGTAAAGGAACATCAACGCATTTTCGTCAATCGAAGGTAGTCCTTGCCTTTTGCTATTTTTTATATATAGTTGCATTACTTCATTTATGAAGTTCATTGGCTCATTCTTACAGTCATACAGTATGCACGCCATCATCACAACGGCATTTTTGTTTTGAACACTGTTAAGTCCCAAGATAAAGTGTAGTGGATATTTCCCATCACAGATATTCTTTATATAACTATCAACTTCATCCCTGTTATTTTCTCTGAATTTCTTTGCCACCTCCATACATTCCTTGCAACAATAAGAAAAGCATGCCATTCGTTCTGCATACTGAGTCATTAGGCTCTCTGGCGTTATCATAATCATTTTATTTTCATCGCCGTATTTGCTCATATTTATCTCCTAATCTTCACCTATTGCAGCTTAAGTATCGTTATTCTTCCATACTAATTTCTTCATCGCATACTTTCTAATATTGAAACCAACACATTGTAGATAGACCCTGGTTTTTATTTTTGTTTTCTCGCCCATCAGAATAGCTCAATATCTAGCAAAACAGCATATTCATTCTTTGACCTTTCACCTCAATTAGCCATTCTCTACCGTTTGCTGTTTCTTTGATTATACAATACATTCTCCCACATCATCATACCAAAATACGTCTCATATTTTTAGTGAATCTGTATATCACTTACGTTATTGGAGCTAGAATATTTCCCTTCCTCTAGCCACTTTCGGATGACCTATGCCTCAGCTTCTGCTTTTCCTGTAGTTTCTTTCCGCCTTTTCCCATTCTTACGTGCTTTCCGCTTCTCGTTGTATTCCGCTTGAATCATAAGAAAATCATCCATCAGAACCTTTTCCTTGTTGCGGTTTCCCTTGATAACCATAGAAGGGTTAATCCGCCAAACACAATCAAATTCCATCGCAACAAATCCTTTATCTGTAAGCGTATCCATCGCTCTCTGTACAGTGGCTTTCGAGCAACTTAAATTTTCTGCAATCTTTTTCATCGGCCCAGTATATGTATTATCACTGTTTCGCATTGCACACACCAAAAAATTTAACACCTCAGATTCTTTGCCGCCCAGCCCGGAAAGAGTTTCAAAAAACAAATGATACACTTTAATAAAATCGCTTTTTGCAGTATCCAGGCTTTCTGGTGTTGGATATTCTATCGGCAGGAATAACGGGTCATTGCCATTGCTATCGGTTATAATCCAGTCACTCAATGGGCGGCCAAGCAGTGAATCATACTTTGACATCAACCGTGCCTTAACAATATTATCGCCCTTTACCAGCAATCTTGGATTGAGCATCCAAATCCGCTCGTCATCAGTCTTAGCCAGCATATCATTTTCCATCATCTTTTTGAATGTTTTACGAACTGTTGTAACATCGCAACCCAGTTTTCTAGCAATGGTTTTATAGGCTCCGATAAACTCATTCTTTGTGGGCTGCGTTTTTTGCAGGATATATGCCACCACCTTGCTTTCTGCCGCGGAAAACGTTGAAAGCAGTTCAAAGAATTTTTTGTCTGCTTTCCAAAAATGCTTTGCCCCGTACTCGGCTTTGTGCTGCTCGTGCTGAAACTCTAATGCCTCGCCAGTTTTTGCATTCTCAAAAATGACAGTTTCAACGTCCTGTTTGCTCATTTTCTTCATTGTATTGCTCCTTGATACTTTAGGGGTGATTTCATGATACTTTGTGTATTTTTGGAAAATATTTCCTTTTCAAATATTTAATTATATGTCGTTATATTTCTACACTTTCCATTTCAAAAATGCCAAGTCTCTCATCTTATATCTTATATTGTCCAATGTTATTCATTTCATGAAATATCATTGAATTAAATAAGGAGTATTGCGGAAAGTTGCATCCTAACCCATAAATTTTCGATTTGTTTATCCGCTTTTCCTTATTTCCTCCTATATAAGTTCGCGCTTCGCGGGATAAATAGGAAAAAATAAGAAACAACTTATTACTCCCTATAAGTTCACGCTCCGCGGAGATGATAGGGAGAAAATAAGAGCTAACTGCTACATCTTTCATTATTTATTTCCTTCACATTAAAATTAAAAGTTTCCTCTTATCTTTTCCTATAAGTTCGCGCTTCGCGGTCTGCATAGGGGAAAAATAAGCTGTATCTTTGATGGAATCCTTTGCCTTATTGCTATGCCTAAATTCTTACTCGCTTCCATTGCAGTGTGCAGCTTTTTGCTCTACTAGTAATAGGTTATCTGTCCATTTTATTAACCATGTAGTCATTGATAGCATTTTACGTTCTGAACACAGCTTTCTGGCTGGCAAATGGTTTCATCTTATCTTGAAAGGAAGCAACTTCCTTATGTTTGGTGTTTTTTCCTACATTTCTAACGCCACCTTTCGTTATAGCCAAAAGCGTTGACTGCCATGCACTTTTGGGCGCTTGGAGCACTATAATTTAGGCTGAACCACTTCACCCAGAATATCTGTAGCGCAATGGTAGGTTGCTTTTTTACGTTCTGAACACAGCTTTCATGTAGGGCAGGCACTTCCCTCTTGTTCTGAAAGTTGTGCGTTACCTTTTCCCTCTGCATTTTTAGCGTTGTTTTGCTTGCAGCCCAAAAGGCAGGCTGTCATTTTCCCTATTGGCTGTGTGCTAAATCTTGGCGGGATGTTTCGTTCAGAACGTCAGCAACGTAACGGTAAGCTGCACTTTTACGTTCTGGAGATAAGCTACAGGCAGGTTGACACTTTCCCAAAAAGTTGGCACTGCTCATAAAGTTATCGCTTTGAACTTTGCAACCATTTTGCAGTTATCATCCATCACAGGGTTGCCGATGATGCGTATTATTCTTTTTTCAATGTACAAAAAAAGAGCCTGCACAAACATAAACTGCAATTCCGCAATAGGGATGCAATAAATTTTGTACAGGCTCTTTATTGGCCTATATTCAATTTTTAATGTAATCGCGTAAATTTTTATATACTCTTCGAGGTTACATATATATTATGCCTCGATTCGCACAGAATGTCACTATATTTTTTTGCATTATATTAGCCCAAAATATTTATCAAAGAACGCTTGCAATTTTGCAATAATTCCATCCTTTTTAGCCGTTCGGTTGCCGCCGCCAAAGCGCGAGACCGGCGGCAGGATGCGGTCAACGTCTGTGCCGGTAGTCTTTAACACACCATCGCGGAAAGAGTTATCCACAAACTTGCGCGTTTCGTCCGGCTTGAGCTTTTCCTCCGCAATAAGTGTATCAAGGTCGATTTTCTTTTGTTCAGTGACAAACTTTATCCAGTCGTCATCTACCTTGGTAGCCGTATTGATGGTCGCAATAAAGTTTTCAATCAAGTCTTTCTTGCTGCGCAGCTGCATACTGGAATCCACGGCCTTGCGGATGTCAACAAGGATTTCTTTATCCTCGCAGTTGCTATCGTGATACTTAGCAACCAGCATAAGGATATAGTCAATGTTGATTTCCACCTGACGGATAAGCTCCATCTCAAAAACTATATCGTCATTGATGACTTCCTTATCCGGCTTTGGAGTCCGCATTTCATGATAGAGGTCAAGATAGCGGCTTTGGTAATCTTGCATATCACGCGGGGCAAGCAGCTCATTGCCTGCAAAATCATCAAACGAGGTAAGGATATTCCTCATTCGCAGGATTGCGCCAAACAGTGCGATAAAATCCTTTTTGTTTTGGTCTCCAACAATCGGCTGGTCCAGCGGGAACTTTGCTTGCAGCTTGGCAATCAGCTCTTCGTAGCCATCATGATGTTTGCCGCCTTCATCATAGCCATCATAGTAGGCTTTATAATTTTTCAGCAGAACAACGCTGCCCGCTTCACTATCTCCAAATAGTGCTAAGGCCTCGTTGGTTTCTTCCTCCAAATTGCGGAAACAGACAATGTTGCCGTATGTCTTTACGGAGTTCAGGATGCGGTTCGTGCGCGAGAACGCCTGTATCAAGCCGTGCATGGCGAGGTTTTTATCCACCCAGAGCGTATTTAGCGTGGTAGCGTCAAAGCCCGTCAGGAACATATTAACGACAATCAGGATGTCAACCTCGCGGTTTTTCATGCGCAGGGAGAGGTCTTTATAGTAGTTTTGGAATCTGTCGGCCGAGGTATCATAATGCGTTTTAAAAAGTGCATTATAATCTTTGATTGCGGATTCCAAAAAGTCGCGCGAACTTGCATCAAGCTGGCTGGTATCGTCAGAATTTTCCTCACCCAGCAGGCCGTTAGCGTCTTCCTCGTCCTCGTTGGCGGCATAGCTGAAAATCGTTGCCACGCGCAGGCGCTTTGCTTCGGGCAAGTCCTGCATCTGGCGTTTGAACTCCAGATAATACGCCTTTGCCATTGCAATCGAACTGACCGCAAAGATGGAGTTAAAGCCCGACAGGCGTACACTGTCCTTAACTTCTGCGACCTGCCCGCGTGTCTTATCGGTTGCCACCGCCTCAATATTGCGCAGCGCACGGAAAGAATACGTCTTACCGTTACGTTTCGTCTTCTGGTCGAAATGTTCTAAGATATATTTGACGATTTCCTTTACGCGGCGCGGGTCGGCAAGTGCCTTTTCGGTGTCGATGGCCTTGACCTGCTTATCACCAATGCCTGCTTTGCGGTTGACCGTATCCACATAGTCAATGCGGAATGGCAGAACGTTGTTATCGTTGATAGCGTCAACAATCGTATAGGTATGTAGCGGCAGAACTTTCTTACCCTCTTTATCAGGCTCACCGCCAAATGCCTGCGGTGTGGTTTTCAGGGTAGGTTTGCCGCGCGTGCTGGCATTGGTTGCAAAAATCGGCGTACCCGTAAAGCCAAACAGGTGATAGTTTTTAAAATACTTGGTGATGTCCTCGTGCATATCGCCAAACTGGCTGCGATGGCACTCGTCAAAAATCAAAACAACGTGCTTTTGGAAAATCTCGTGTCCCTTATTGCGGGCAACAAACAGCGCCAGTTTTTGAATCGTTGTGATGATGATTTTATAAGTATGCGGATTGCCTTTGGCATCCCGGTCTTCCAGCTGGCGTTGCAGCACCTGCGTGGAGGTGTTGCCGTTGGCTGCTCCTTTTTCAAAGCGGTCATATTCTTTCATGGTCTGGTAGTCCAAGTCCTTGCGGTCTACCACGAACAGAACTTTATCAATATAGGGAAGATTGGACGCCAGCTGCGCCGTTTTGAAGGAGGTCAGCGTTTTGCCGCTGCCTGTTGTGTGCCAGATGTACCCGCCTGCCGCCAGTGTTCCCGTCTGCTTGTAGTTGGTTGAAACCTCAATGCGGGACAAAATACGCTCTGTCGCCGCAATCTGGTACGGACGCATCACCAGCAGCAGGTCTTCGGACGTAAAGACGCAATACTTCGTCAGGATGTTCAGCAGCGTATGGCGGGCAAAGAACGTGCGGGTAAAGTCCACCAAATCGGGAATGACGCGGTTTTTTCCATCCGCCCAAAAGGACGTAAATTCAAAGCTGTTGCTTGTCTTTTTGCTGCTCTTTCGGGTCGTTCCGGCGCTCTCTTTAATGTGGCTGTCGCGGGTCGTGTTGGAGTAGTATTTCGTGTTCGTTCCGTTGGAGATAACAAAAATCTGCACATACTCGTACAGACCGCTGCCAGCCCAAAAGCTGTCCCGCTGGTAACGGTTGATTTGGTTGAACGCCTCCTTGATAGGCACGCCGCGCCGCTTCAATTCCACATGAACCAGCGGCAGACCGTTTACCAGAATCGTGACATCATAGCGGTTATTATAGTTGCCGCTGTTTTCCACATATTGGTTGATAACCTGCAAACGGTTGTTGTGGATGTTCTTTTTATCCAACAGCGTAATATTGACCGTAGAGCCGTCCTCGCGGGTCAGGTTCTGAATGTTGTCCTCTTGGATGCGGCGGGTCTTTTCTTTGATGCCATCGTTCGCATTGGCGATTTTATCCTTAAAAAAGTTGTCCCATTCCTTATCCGTAAAGGTATAATGGTTCAGAATCTCCAGCTGGCGGCGCAGGTTTGCCACAAGGTCAGCGTTATCGTGGATAGGAAGATAGGCATAGCCCTGCTCCTCCAACATCTTGATAAATGCCTGCTCCAGCGCGGCCTCGCTCTGGTAAGCGTCAGAGCGTTTGCTTTGCGGTTCGTATTCTGTTACAACGGTACTTTCGTTGCTGGCAGCAACTACATTGTAAGTGCTCATGCACCCAACTCCTTAAATGTTAAGAGCTTGTCCCGATAGTATTCGTATTGCTTTTGCCGTGCCTCGATTTCGGCGGGGAGGCCGGTGGTGAGGTCATTGCAGAGGGTGTCAAAACGGTCAAGGATGGCTACAATATCGGATTGCTTTTCTAATGATGGGATTGGTAATTCAAGTTCTCGTACAATATCTGCATTTAGATTTTGTACTGCTCCTCCAAAAGAGGCTTTTTTCTTCATTTCTTGCTGAATTTCATTCGAGTTTAGCAGATGATACAGGTAATCCGGCAAGAGCCAGTTTTCATAATCGCTTATTGCTAACCAACCGTCATGAATACAGCCGTCTATTTTCAATATATACGGTCTGCCAAAACTCATCGAATTGGAGAGTATAAAGTCGCCTTTTTTGACGTATCTGGATTTTTCAGCGCCCTCTTTTGTTATCTTCTCTGCTGTACTTACGATATATTTTGTGTTTGGCTTAACATCGCCAATTTTTATCCAACAAACGCCATCCTTATCCGTAGTGATATAGCTTCGTATCGGTCTTGGCGATGCACCTCTAACGATAGTTGCAATCTCTCCGAAAGGCAAGGCAACATAGCCAAACACATACTGCAAAAGCTTAATTAGGCTTTGTCTGTCTGTCTGTCTGTCTGTCTGTCTGTCTGTCTGTCTGTCTGTCTGTCTGTCTGTCAAGATTATGTCGTCAGCCGCAGCAAACGTCAAGAGCATATCCCGATAATATTCATACTGTTTTTTACGGGCTTCAATTTCCGCAGGCAGACCAATGTTAAGGTCAGAACAGATGGCATCGAAGTTATCCAGCACTTTTGCTAAGCGTTCCTGTACTTCATACGGGGGTACGGGAATTTTATAGGCAAGCACCTTTTGAAAATCCAGTGAATCTACAGTTCCGCCCTGCTTTTTAGTCTTTACAAGGATGTCTTTGCCATTGCCTTGAATTACATGAAAAGCATAGCGAGGGTGTACATCGTTTGCCACCGACAGAATTTTAATATCCTGATTTACTGTTGTTTCAAACGGGATATATGCCACCGGGAATGTATGTTTTAATATGCCGGAACGGGTCACAATTGCAATGCTGTTTTCCGGATAAACCGTCATAGAGGCATCCTTTACCGCCCATTCGGTGATATGGTCTTGCGTATCGCTTAATGTAGAGGATTTCATATCCTTAGAAGAAATCCAAGGAATCGTTCCATCATTCCAATAGCGCGGTTCAGCCATAGATGGAGTCTTGCCGCCAGACCATTTTCCCAGTTCCGCCAGCGTTCTCCACTTTGTCTCAAATGTCCCCCCCCTGTGGACACCGAAGGTCAAAAGTGTATCGCGGTAGTATTCATACTGCTTTTTGCGTGCTGTAAGCTCCTCTGTAAGTTTCTCCGTAATCTCCGCTGTAAGCTCCGTGAAATTGTCAAGTATCTGAACAATTTCACGTTGGACAGGCAGCGGCGGAATTGGTATCTTGAACTTTGCAAACTTTGCCATATCAACAGAGGGAAAACTCGATATGTTTGTGTTATTCAGGCACCATTCATCTAACTTATAGCAGTAATAATAAACAAATTTAGGGTCGAGCTTTTCCTCATATTCCGGGCGGCGAACTAAGTAAGTAAATCTTTGATTTGCCAGTGATTCAACCGTTATCAGCGCATGTTCACCGATAGTCGCGGACGTTGCCACAATAATAGAGTTGGCGGGGAAAAGCTTTCCCTTAACCGCAGCAGGCGTAATATGTTGTGCCGAATCTGAGAGAATGTTTCCGTTTTCCCGAATGTCCTCCATGCGGAACCACGGTATTGTCCCACCCTCCCAAAATTCCGCTTTCGCTTTTGAGGGCGTGTATCCGTTCCTCATTTCAAATACACTTTTTAATTCCTTATACTCAACGCCATCTGGGCAAAGTTCTTGTATCAGCGTATCTAATTTAGTCATTTTGTCCACCATCACCCCAACGCTTCTTAAACGCTTCGCTTCGTTCGTCAAACATTTCTTTGCTGTTATCTTTTAGAATCGGATATACCATCCATTCCTTACCGGGAGTTTTGGACCTTTCCCAACAACATACATTGTTCCTTAAAAGTTCGATTATAAAAAGCACTCCCTTTGTTGTTGCATATGGTATTCCTTTTTTCTCACATTCGAGTGCTTTATATGTAGCTGCAAAAAGGTATGCCGCTTTATCTTGTATCGGGGTTTCTGTCAACGCCATAGAAATCTCAAATTTATTGCTATCAGTTTTGTCCACTTCACATGTAACACTTGACTCTGATTTCACATAAGGCAATTCAAATGCCTTTAATCTAAAATCTTCTCCTGCATACTTATACACCGGCTCATTTTGCTTTTTTAATTGTTCTCGAATTGCTTTCGTTTGTACAACAACAACTCTATCCCTTTCCGTATCCAAAGTTTCTGCGAAATAAAGTATAGCAAACGAGAATCGACTTGTATCAACCTTTTCCTCTATTAGCGCGACAATGTTATCAAGAATTGGCGTGTACCCTCGTCTTCCTTTCCTTGTTTTTCCATCACGCCATAAATATAAGTGGTCAAAGTCTCCGTGAATTTCCACCAAGAGTCCTAACTTCACATCATTATTGCCACATATATCACTTAGATTTTCCCAATATGCGTCAGTATGCTCTATGTGCTTTTTTAATCCGTATTCAAACGATGCAACAAAGTTTCCATATGTTGCTTTTTGTTCTACATCAATTTGATTTCTTAGTAATTCAGCCAAGTCATTCAATGTCTCTTGCGGCACAGGTTGTGCATTCAAAACTTTGTCCCGATGTTCGTGGTAAAATTCATTAACGTACTTTTGCTCGACTACTGCCGTTGATGCCACTGCATTCGTCTTCTTTTGTATTACATGAGCATCGACACGAAAGTGCTCAATACCAATCAGCACTTTCTTCCCGTTTGTTATCGGTGGACATAATACAACAAAATCAGGGCGGTCTCTATCCACTTTCTTAAAACCCTCCCGCAATCCAGCTTGAAGACTTTTAGCAAGCTTTTTTGTCCATCCGCGTTGTTTTAAAGCCAATTCAATCGCTTTGTTTAAACAAGCTTCTTCCGCCGCCCTGTTTCCCATCGTTTCCACCGCCTTTTTGCTTTTATCAAACGTTAGTGTATCTCATGCCTTTTACGGTTCCAATTTTATCAAGTTCTCTACTCTTTCTACAATTCTGTCTTTTTCCAGACCTTCAAATGCGTCTTTCAACGCCGCATATGCCATTAACAAATCATTTCTTCTGTCTTCTTCTCCAAAGCATTTTATCGATTGTGCTAAATCCATCCTATCTATTTGCTTATCCATTTCATTCAGTAACAATTTATAGCCATACATTTTTTGTAATAATTTTTCATATTCGCAAATAAATGACGCCATCTTCTCGCCCAGTTCTCTTGGAAATATCAACCGACTTTCCATTGCAAGTTTCTTCAATTCTTCCCTCTTCGTCAAAAATTCTTTGCGGGCCAGACTTGAATTTGGCCTCTGCATCGCTTCCATACATACTTCTAAATAAGAATTATTAGTCAACCAGAGAAAATTGACATCAACGTCAAATAGTGGGTTATCTTTCCGCGTTTCTCCGAAAATAACCCTATTTTCGTTATAAAGCTCATATAAACCATAAAATGTAAAAAAGTTATTTAGTCTTCTTTCAAAAAGCTGGTGCTTATTGCTCAACTTTATCTGACGTTGCGTTTGTACAAGCGTAAAAACTGATATAATTAAGGATATCACAGAAAATGCCATGCTTGACATGGTTTATCTCCTTCTTGTTCGTCACTACATTAAAGTTTCGGATAACTTACAACGCATTATCGGTTTATCATCAGTAGGCTTTTCTTTCAATTACTCTATGCCGAGTGGTTGTTGCATTTTTTATGCTAACCACTTTCCACTTACCTTTCAAGTGGCTGTTCTATCCATCACTCGGCCTCAATCTCCGCAATAATCTTATCAATCTCGTCACGCAGCACCTGTTCCCGCGCCACGATGCGCTTGATTTCTGCGTTCAACTCGGTAATGTTGATGACCTCGCGGGTGTCCTCCTGCTCCACATAGGTGGATACAGACAGGTTATAATCCTGTTCCGCAATCTTGTCGTTATACACAAGACGGCAGAAATAGTCCTTATCCTTGCGGTCAATGAACGATGCCACAATTTTTGCAATGTTGTCCTCGGTCAGTTTGTTATTGTTCGTGACCTTGACAAATTCTTTCGAGGCATCAATAAACAGCGTCTTGTTCTCTGCCTTGCTCTTTTTCAGCACCATAATGCAGGTTGCAATGCTGGTGCCAAAGAACAGGTTTCCGGGCAGCTGAATAATGCAGTCGATAAAGTTGTTATCAATCAAATACTGGCGAATCTTCTTTTCCGCGCCGCCGCGATACATGATACCGGGGAAGCAGACGATAGCCGCCGTGCCGTTGGTTGCCAGCCATGCCAGCGAGTGCATGATAAAGGCCAAATCCGCTTTGGATTTCGGGGCCAGCACACCGGCAGGGGAGAAACGCGGGTCGTTAATCAAGACCGGGTTATCATCGCCTTCCCATTTGATAGAATAAGGCGGGTTGCTGACGATGACCTCAAAGGGTTCCTCGTCCCAATGCTGGGGCGAAATCAGCGTATCCTCATGGGCGATATTGAATTTATCAAAATCAATATCGTGCAGGAACATATTGATACGGCACAGGTTGTAGGTCGTCAGGTTGATTTCCTGACCGAAGAAGCCCTGCCGGACATTCTCTTTGCCCAGAATCTTCGCCGCCTTCAGCAGCAGGGAGCCGGAGCCACAGGCCGGGTCATAGACCTTATTGACCTCGGTCTTGCCCACAACAGCAAGGCGGGTCAGCAGTTCCGAAACCTCCTGCGGAGTGAAGAACTCGCCGCCGCTCTTGCCCGCGTTGGAGGCGTACATACTCATCAGGTACTCATACGCATCGCCAAACGCATCAATCGTGTTTTCCTTGTATTCACCGAGCTTCATTGCACCGATGCCGTCCAGCAGCTTGACAAGCATTGCATTGCGCTTTGGCACCGTTGCGCCCAGCTTGTTGCTGTTGACATCAATATCATCGAACAGACCGGCAAAGTCGTCCTCGCTCTCGGTGCCCTTGGCCGAATCCTCGATATGACGGAAAACGGCCTCCATCGTCATGTTGAGGTTATCGTCCTGCGGCGCACGGGCACGGACATTTACGAACAATTCTGACGGCAGGATAAAGAAGCCTTTGGTCTGCACCAAGTCATCCCGTGCCTGCTCGGCCTCCTCGTCAGACAGCTTGGCATAGTCAAAATCCGCGTTGCCTGCCGCGATTTCGTCCGCGTTGATGTAGTTCGTCAGGTTCTCGGAAATATAGCGGTAGAACATAATGCCCAGAACGTAGGATTTGAAATCCCAGCCATCCACGCTCCCGCGCAGGTCGTCCGCAATCGCCCATATTGCGCGGTGAAGTTCTTCGCGTTCCTGCTCTTTTTTGTTATCCGGCATCGTGATTCCTCCAAATTTTAAGTACACTTTTTAACCCTATGTATATTGTAGCAAATACGCCATCCTATAAATCGGACTTGCAGCCAAAGATACATATTTTTATCTATTATAACGAAAAAGCGGGTGTATGTCACCCGCTTTTTGCTGCTATTTTTTGATTGATGGAAAGAATGAACTGTGACAAAAGAAAAAGAGGACGGTTGCCCGTCCTCCCAATCAATCATCATTTTCTGCTTTGCTTTCATCTTCAATAATTTCATGCTCAACGCCATTACCTGCGTCAAGCGCATCAATACCACGGCGCAGGTGAGCCATATTGCTTGCAGAATAAAACGGGTCTACAGCAATTTTAGAATCAAAATTTTCATTAAGCTTTTGTGACATATACAGCACCTCTTGCATAAAGTATATGCCCGCACCAATTATGTGTAAAGTGATTTTTATTTGAAGTAGAAATTTTTCCGCAGCCGGATTGCCCCATCATCACAGATTACAAAGAGGTCTTGTTCCAAGTGTGCAAGGTCAGCTGGCTTGATGATGGGCTGTGATTTCTGGTTTGGGTCTGTTGCCAGTAGGGAACGCTTCTCACCAATCATTTTGGAGAAATACTCCTGTGTTTCGGTATCCTTACAGCCGAGCAGAACAGTAAACTTAAAGTTGCCCAGCATAGCTTTCCGTTCATCTTTTCCGTAAATCATGTCAAGGTCAGCCAGCGATTGCGTCAGCACCATAATGCGGATGTGCCGCTTTCGCAGCTTGCGCAGGGCCTCGGTGATTTGCAGCTTGCCAAACGAAGCAAATTCATCCAAACAAAACAGAATCATTTTCTTATGCTCTGGCGGTCTGGATGAAAAATATTCCATCGACTGGGCCGTGATAATGCGCAGCAGGTCGCCATAAATTTTGAGCTTTTCATCAGGGATATAGATATAAACACTGTTTGTTTCCAGCGTAGCCGGGCTGATTGACTGCTCATAGCTGGCTGATTTTCGAAGTGCATTTTTAATTTTTTCGTTTGCGGCAAACAGTTTTAAGGCATCGTCTGCCGCCTGCTTGCAGCCTGCTGTATTCTGTTCTGACGCACCCACAAAAGAACTAATGAACATATTGGCAATCGGATTTTGTTGCTTTGCAATATCGTTCAGCAAACCGCGCCAATCGTGGCCGAGGAAAAACTCGCAGATTTGCACAAAGCCCCAGCCCATGCCATAGTAGCAGATAAGCGCTGCCGTTATCATTTTGCGGCCATTTTTCGTGAAAAAGATGCCTGCCTCGCTGTCGTTGGCTTTGTCCGGCAACAGCAGGTAGGCAAGTTGTTCCAAGCGTTCCTGCCGTTCGGTCTCATCCACCACCGCGTTGATTGAGGCAAACACGTCATACGGGATGCAGTTTTCCGCTGTCGGGTCAAATATGATTTTGTTCGGTGTTTTGACATTAGCTGAAATATCGCCGGAAATGTCTACCACCAGCGCTGTTCCCTGCCAGCTGCGTAGCGTTGGAATCAGCAGCGCACTGGTCTTGCCTGTGCCAGACGGCCCCATTACGAGAATATGCCCCTCGTCCTGTTCAGGAGAGTAGGCCAATAGGCTCAGTTTCTTGCCGAATAGTATTCCTCTTGCTTGCGCTGGCTGCCGATACGCAAGATTCTTTTTGGCAAATGGATTTGGCAGATGATTAACCTGCCCGCGCAGATACACCAACAGCAGCAGTATAACCAGTAGAATTACCGCCGCGCCATAAAGATAACAGCTGATAATCCATATAACTTGTTTCATGGTCGCACCTTATTAAAAGTGAAGCCCCTGCTCAATTTTGGATTTTCCAAAATATAGCGCAGGGCGTTCCACTTCCTGCTGGTACTCGCGTTCGGCTTTCAACTGTGCAACAGTGCGGTTGCCGCCCTGCCGTTTGGTTACGCCGGTCATAACGCGGGCGTCTTCCAGACCGTGCTCATTCAGGTAGCGTTGCAGGTCAGGGTGAAAATTGCGCAGTTCCCGGCGGTCCAGCACATCGTTCGCACAGATTTTATAGCCCTGCTCGTGCTTCGGGTCTTCGACAACGGGCACGAAACAAAAATGTAAATGCGGCTGGCCGCCCTCGTCATCATGGACGATGGCTTGCACGACATTTTCCTTGCCATAACGATTTTCTAAGAAATCGTATGTTGCGCAGAAAAAGTTATCGTAGCGCTCCGGGTTTAAATCCTGCGGAGCTGTCACAATCCAGCCAGCCATAACCTTTACATCATCGCGGTTATAGCAGTACAGTTCCGATTTGCGCTGCAAAAAATAGTCATACTCAGTCATGCCCCGGTCTGGGGATAGTATATAGTCCCGCTCCAGCCTTTTCGGGTCAATGTCATGGTTACTCGAATGTTCGATTTCTCGCCGGTTGTGGCGAAGTATATTGCGGACTGCGCCCGCACCAAACTTCTCGGCACACGCCATCATAATCATTCCCTTCTCGTTGGGGGCCATGCCCCATCCGATTGCGGCTTAAAATGTACTGCAAAAGCAAGCAGTACATTTAGTCTCCATCTGCTGTGTCATACAAGGTATGGCAGTTTCCCCGGAAACTCCCACCGCCCTTGCGGGCTTACCTTGCCAAAGGGGCGTGACCCCTCTGGACTCCCCGCTGCCGACAAGACCCGCTTGCCGTCAGTGAGGGGCTGCGGCCCCCATCGGGACGATTTTTCATCGTCCCTGCCCCTATAAGATTGGCGGTGCCAAGTTCTGCACTTCCACGCAGAGCATCAGCACCGCCCTTGCTGCGACCTGTACGCCTTACTATCGCAAAGGCGTGTCAGGTCTTATTTTTTTCTACCCGATGTACAGCACCACTGGCCCATTGCATCATGCTCAATCCCTGTAAGGAACTGCATGCCCTCAAACCAGTGGAACGCCTGGTTCGGCTCGCAACGAAACGCAAGCGCCGCCAGCACATCGTACACAGCCTTTTCGCTCCACAAAGTATCCCACTCTGCAAAAATGTCATCCACCAAACGCGCACCGTTAATTTTGCTGATGCCTCCAGCTGAAATCTGTTTGCCGAGAATATTGTAGACCTCAACAGCAGATTCCCACAAGGCATCATTCTCTGTAATGGTGCAGTTCTCTACATCCTCATGCAAATGGTACCGGGCAAAAAATCCTTGCAAGCGGTCTGCATCACGCACCGGGCGCGTTCCTAACGCTCTAATACCGCGCGTCATCGACTGCTTGATTTCCTGAGCTTCCAACGCTCCTTCTGTATGGCGTTGCAAGATAAATCTTGCCTCCGTGCGGAACGGTTCCGTAATCGGCAGAAACTGATTTTTAATTGCCATATTGATGATGTCTCCAATTTTCAATCCAAAGGTTTTGGTTGCCTCAGCGATAAGCATATCACTCTCAGCATCCGACGCAAAGAAACGTTTCATAATGTTTTTCCTCCTTTAAAACGTTCATAATTCAATACATCATGTATATATCGTTTAAAGCATGCACACGGAAAATATATACATTTTGTATATTCGAAATCGTTATGCGTGTGCTATAACGGTAAAAGGGATTTCCCTACAAATTTCATTTTCTGCAATTCGCAAGGATTGGCAAGCCAAAAAATGTTTTTTTGCAAAAATTATATTTTTGTTTTAACGCGTTATTTTTACTTTAAAAAGACTGATAAACCGCTGCGGCGGAGATTGAGAAGCGTGGCTCTGCCGCTCAAAAAAGTATATAAGCCCCCAGCCCTAAGTCAACAGACTTTCACGGCATATTCTCGCACTTTTGCGGGGAGTGCTGCGATATTCCATGTTCTGTTGACACCGGGATGGGGGCTTTACTTTTTCTTTTCGCCGGCAGGGGCCAAACCTGCAAACCGCTTCGGCGGGGATTTAAAAGTATACTTTTAAGACGAAAGGACAACGAAAATGAAACAGACGATTAAAACGAGCCGCGTGGCAGGTCAGTTAGAGAAAATGTTCCGAGCACTTAACAACCGCTTTTTTGACGGCGAACTGCCGGAAGTCGTTATTAGTTTAAAAAAGACTGCTGGCGCGTATGGGCACTTCACCACTGGAAAGGTTTGGAAGACAGGCGAAGAACGGCGCTACGAAATCAATATAAGCTCTGCCAGCTTAAATCAGGAGTGCGCCTTTCTCGCAGGCGTTTTAGTCCATGAGATGGTACACGAGTATTGCGCTGAGCACGGTATAAAAGATACTAGCAATAACGGCGTGTACCACAACAAGAATTTCAAGCACATTGCAGAAACCCACGGTCTGGAAGTCGAACACCATCCCAAATATGGTTGGACAATTACCAGCCCCGGCCTTGAACTTCTGGATTTTGTTGAGGAACAGGGCTGGCAAGATTTCCAGATGGTCGAGAGCCTTAACCTACTGGATGTACTCGGAACGCTCCCCAAGGGCGGCAACAGCGGTGCAGGCGCAGAAACCAGAACGAAAAAGCCCAGCAGTACCCGCAAATATATTTGTCCCAAATGCAGCAACAGCTGCCGAGCAACCAAGGTCATCAACCTAATATGCGGCGACTGTATGGAAAAAATGGTTGTTGCCGAATAAATTATAACAACAGTGATAATGGTCGAGTGAGAGTAGACCGCTATTTTTATATGTACACTTTTAAAGGAGCTACACAATGCAATACGATTATTATTCCTGTCCGTATGAGCCTGATACCGGCATACCACCGTGCGGAGAAATGCCAGAGTGCCAAACCTGTTCTTGGTGCTACCTTGCAGACAGCGAAAAGTAGAACGATGGCGGCGGTCACACAAGCGACCACCGCCATCATTTTCAGTACCAAATTTAAGCTATGTGCAAGTAGTATCAAAACTGCTTGCTATCGTATGACAAAGTAAGTATACTATCAGTATCAAAATTAACGAGCCTTAGAGGTGATACCGCCATGCAGATATATGGTTACTGCCGCATTTCCACACCACAGCAAAATATCGAACGGCAAGTACGCAACATTTTGGCAACGTACCCAACCGCACATATCATCCGAGAAGTATATACTGGCACGACCTATCAAGGCCGCAGAGAATTAGACAAATTGCTTCACACCGTGCAAGCAGAAGACACTATCGTATTTGACAGCGTATCCCGCATGAGCCGCAATGCGGATGAGGGTTGCCAACTGTACGAAAACCTGTACGCCCAAAATGTAACTCTTTGCTTTCTCAAAGAACCGCACATCAACACCGAGACTTACCGCCAGACCATCCAGCGGCAAATCAGCCCCCAGCTGAAAACCGGCAATGCCGCTACCGACAGTTTTGTATCCTCGGTCATTGCTGCACTGAATCAGTACACCGTTGACCTCGCCAAAGAGCAGATACGCCTTGCCTTTGCGCAAGCTCAAAAGGAAGTTGACGACCTGCACCAACGCACCAGAGAGGGAATGCTGACCGCCAAACTGAACGGCAAGCAGATTGGGCAGGAGCGTGGCCGCAAACTGATAGTCAAGAAAGCTGCCGCTTGCAAGGAGTCCATTAGAAAATATAGTAGGGATTTTGACGGAACGCTGTGCGATGCAGATTGTATCAGGCTCATTGGCATTGCACGGAATACATATTACAAGTATAAAAGGGAACTGCGAGAGGCAATACCCCTATAACCGAAACAGCCTGTAAAATGATTTCTCATCCCACAGGCTGTTATCTCCATGACAAAGAAAATGAGAATGGTGTCCTGTTCGCAATCCTTTTTATCTCTTGTCACACATCATTGTAATGCCTACACTTTAATTTAAAAGTACATTTATAAAAATTACAGTTTGTCGTCGCATATTGACTTATATTCTTTTCTATATTACTATGATACAGGGCGTTCACCGAAGACTAAAGAGACAAGTTAAGAATCCACACGCAGGCCCCTCCGCCATCCGGCTCCGGGGCCTGCTTTCTTTTTTGTTTCCAATCCTCTCTCATTCTGTCCCATGCGGGAAAACATGAGATAATGCGTTGATTTTGCTTGGTGTGGACTTGGAATGTTCTTGGAGTTGGCTTGGAGATTAGGCGGATTGCGAGCGGAACGGAGTGGAGCGAGCGCCTATGCGCTGTCTTGATTTTCTCTGCGCCTTTCTGGATTTTTTCGTGTGCCCGCACATAAATTGATACAGGGCGTTCACCGAAGACTAAAGAGACAAGTTAAGAATCCACACGCAGGCCCCTCCGCCATCCGGCGGCGGGGTTTGTTTTTTACAGCAAAACAGCACCGCCCGCGATATGGTATTACCCGCGGGCGGTGCTGCTATTTCTATTTGATAAAGAAAATGAGAACGGCATCAGTAACGGCGTTCTCACAAAAGATGCTTTCTTTTTGATTACAACCGTATCATACCGTTCCCCACGCAAAAAGTCAATCACTTTTGAGCAGGGCGGTGTATTTATGCCAATTTTTCCTCTCTTCTATTGAAAACTTTGTTTGCATGGTGCACCAGTTTTCTGTATTTTATCCATTACAACATCATCCTCCCCCGGCAAACCCTGCCATTTTGTAGGGCAAGGATTATCAAATAGTCAAATATAACGGATGCAGCACAAGGTTTTTCGGCACTTTTCCGATTGACGCACCGCATGGGACAGCGTACAATAAAAGTACCAATTTTTGCAACAATAATACAATTGTGTGCTTTGATTCAAGCCCTTCAAAAAGGAGAGAATACTGTTCCATGGGTTCCAATTCCACTACTATCCCCACCACCAGCGTGGCAGAGTTAAAGTATCTTTCGCTGCTGGCACGGGATTATCCCACCCAGGCCGCGGCTGCCAGCGCCGTTATCAGCCTGGAAGCCACCGCCAAGCTGCCCAAGGGCACCGAGCATTATATCAGTGACCTGCACGGCGAAGACGAGGCTTTTATCCACCTGCTGAACTCCGCTTCCGGTGTTATCCGCGAAAAAGTTGACCTTGTCCTGGGTGAAAACGTGCCCAAGGCCATCCGTGCCGAGCTTGCCACCCTGATCTACTACCCGGCGCGCAAGCTGCCCTTGCTCAAGGCCCGCTACCCGGAACGCTTTGAGCTGGAAGCCTGGTACCGCCAGACGCTGCTGCGCCTGATCGATGTATGCCGCTTTGTTTCGTCCAAGCACACACGGGAATATGTGCGTTCCTGCCTGCCGCAGGGCTGTGGGCATATCATTGACGAGCTTCTGCACGCCCACTTTGAGGACCACAACAAAACCCTCTACTATGGCCAGATCGTGGGCAGCATTATCGCCAATGACCGCGCGGACGCTTTCATCATCCGCCTGTGTGAGCTGATCAAGCGCCTTGCGGTGGACAAGCTGCACATTATTGGTGACCTGTTTGACCGTGGTCCCCGCCCGGACCTGATCCTGGACCGACTGATGACCCACCACAACGTGGATTTCCAATGGGGCAACCACGACGTTGTGTGGATGGGTGCCGCCGCTGGCAGCGCGCTGTGCTGCTGCACGGTGCTGAAAACCACCCTTGCCTACCACAACCACGGCATGATTGAAGATTTTTACGGCATCAATCTGCGCCACCTGCTGCGCATGGCGGAGCAGTATTACGGCAATGAGGATCTGACCATTTGGATGCCGCACACCGACGCCACCCGCGGCCCCTACACGGACGGAATGCTGCACCGCTGTGCTGTCATGCACAAGGCCATCACCATCCTGATGCTGAAGCTGGAGTGCGAAGTGATCGACCGCAACCCGGATTTCAAGATGCAAGGGCGGGATTTTTTGCGCCGCATTGATTACGAAGCCGGAACGGTGGATTATTTTGGCAAGATCTATCCCCTGCGGGACCGCAACTTCCCCACGGTAGATCCAGAGAACCCGGCCCGCCTGAATGCCGACGAAAAGTTTGTGCTGGACAAGCTGGTGGCATCCTTCCGCCACAGCGAAAAGCTGCAAAAGCACGTTGCCTTCCTGTATGCCAAGGGCAGCGTATACCACATTGAGAACGGCTGCCTGCTGTACCACGGTGCGGTGCCCCTGACGGACGAGGGCGAATTTGCCGCCGAAACGTTTGAGGGCCATTCCCTGCGGGGCCGCGCGCTGCTGGATTACTGTGACCTGCGCGCCCGCCTGGGCTATTTTGCGCCGGAGGGCTCGCCGGAGCGGCAGAGCGGGCAGGACTTTTTGTGGTACTTGTGGTGCGGCAAGCTCTCCCCGCTGTTTGGCCGCAGCGCCATGACCACCTTTGAACGGCTGTACATTGAGGACCCAGAAACCCACAAGGAGATCAAGGATCCCTACTATACCTGGTACGATGATGCGGCCATCTGCTGCCGCATCCTGGCGGAGTTTGGCTTAACGGCCAACTGCCACATTGTGAACGGCCATGTACCCGTGCGGGAAAAAGCCGGCGAAAGCCCCATCAAGGGCGGCGGGCGCTTGTTGGTGATTGACGGCGGGTTCTGCCGCGCTTACCACGAGCGCACCGGTATTGCGGGGTACACGCTGGTGTATTCCAGCCACGGCATGAGCCTGCGCACCCACCAGCCATTTGAAAACACCGCCAAAGCAGTGCAGGAAAACCTGGATATTTTGTCCCGCGTGGATGTGGTGGACGATAACCACACCGACCGCGTTCTGGTGGAACATATGGACGAGGGCGCCAATCTGTACGCCCAGGTGGCCGACCTCCACCGCCTCATCTCCGCCTACCGCACCGGCCTGATCAAAGAACAGCCGACGAAAGATACGATCTGGTAGCGATTACGGGGATTTTCCAGTTTTTTATAATAGAATATAGAATAAATTATAGGATAAATCGAAAACAGCCGCAGCGGCAGGGAGTCATTCCCCACCGCTGCGGCTATTTTATTTGTAGGGGACGATGGGCCTTACCTAAGGCAATAAGGCAAACGTCCGCAGGCGCACAATGTGCGCCCCTATGGGTGAGATATGCGTTTATTGCCCGTTATGCACAATAAAACAACCTGTAGGGAACGGTCTTGACCGTTCCGAGACCGAGGAGCGGATGTCTTTAGGTTTGTTGCAGAGAACCACCCCTCAGGCCGCTTCGCGTCCATCGCAAACCTAAAGTAAGATATTGGCTCCCCTTTGAGGGGAGCTCCGGCGAAAGCCGGTGAGGGGTGGTTCCCCGCGTAGAGCCTAAAATTTATGGTTCCACATTTCCATCCGGGGCGTTGAGGACGCCGCCCCCTACCATAGGGCAAGGCAAAACATCAAATTTATAATGTGCAATAAGACAAAGCTCCAGCAGGACGATGCAAGCATCGTCCCCTACAGATAGGTTTCGGGCTGCGTTAAGATTGCGGCATTCAATTTACGTTTTCCCGGCGCGATGAGGGCATCGCGCCCTACAGATTGTTTTATCATTCATCCCGCATTTCTAAATACCAGCAACCCTAATATTTCCTGAGCGGCACACCGCGCCGCGGTCCACCACAATTATTCTTTATTATTTATTCTTTATTCATTAAGCGCCCCCAACTCCTAACTCCTCCCTCCTAACTCCTAACTAATCAAACAAATTCCCTCCACGCCTGCTCCGCCCCGGTCTGGAACGCGCACAGTTCTTCCATCAACTTGTGGGCGCCGGGGCTGGCCTGGGGGTAGTCGGTTTCGGCGCGCTTGCAGTCCAGCACGCCCTGGCCGCTGCCCTCCGCCAGCATGGTGGCAAGGTTGCGGGTGCTTTTGTCCAGCATGGTGCGGGTGCGGATGCCCATGCTCACACTCATGCGTGCGGCGGCGCTCTGACCCTTGGCCTGTGCGCCGATGGCATCCAGCGCCGTGTGGGCCTGCTGGTTCAGGCGGCGATACTCGTTTTTCTGGCGCATCATCTCGTCTTTCAGCTTCTGGTCATACGTCAGCCCCATCAGCTCATCCAGGGTGTTTTTGCCCATCTCGGTGTTCTGCACGATCTCCTGCAGCATGGCTTCGTTATCACTGGTTTTTTGCATATTCTGGTTTTCCGGCATAAAAAATCCCCCTTGTGTACAGCCTTTTCCTTTGGGAATGTTCCCAAAGCTAGTATGGCTCCACAAGGGGGATTTATTCTTTTGTTTCAGCTTCTTCAGCAGCCGGAAAGGCGCTGCTCGGCCAGGGCCACCATCAGGTCCCAGCTGCCGGCTTCGCCCCAATCGGCAGAGCTGAGCGACACGGTAAATTCGCCGCGGCGGGACAGGGTGATGCCGAACGTGCGGCGGGATTCGCCCAGCGCTTCATGCAGCGCAGCCTGCAGTTTTGCCGCCGGGGTGCCAACGCTCACCACCAGGAAAATGCCGTCTTCCAGGCGGACAACAGCGTTCTGCTGGTCCGGCCCGGCAGCCAGCTGCAAAATACCGGCTGCGGTATTCAGGCAGCAATCTGCTGCGTGAGTGCCTTCCTCGCGCAGCAGGTTCCAATACTCGTTCACGCGGGCAGCAACCACGCTGACCGGCTTGCCTGCGCAGGCAGCAGCCGCCACTTTTTTGCGGTAAGTGGAATCCAGGAACGCACGGTTATATACACCGGTCACATAATCGCGGCGCATCTCCTCGCGGTACTGGCCCAGCAGGCGCAGCAGGGCGTTTGCCTCGCGGTCATTGGCGGGCAGATCTGCCGTAAGGAAATAGGTGGCAGCCAGCACAAACGGGCGGTTCTCCACCTGGATGTTCTGGTAAAACACAAAACCGGTATCCTCACCCAAAATCGGCTGCCAACCACGGCCATCTGCATTCAGCACAGGCACAGCATCGGCATGGCCGGTGGCCTGCAGGGTGGCGGGGTCCACCTCGGCCTGGGCCAGCGGGTCGATCAAAGTAACCTGGTCAAAAAAATTCTGCAATGCGGTAACCTGCATGCCAATTTGTTCCAGAGTAAATTCCTGCATGACGCGTCTTCCTCCATGTAAAACATACAAGATCCAACAAAGCGTTTTTCGGTTCTCTATGTTGCCCTAATGTTGTAATGCTACAACTTGACATAAAATCTTTGTATATTTTACCATACCGTGCATGCTTTTCCCATACCCGCATTACACAAAGAATTGCTTAATAATAAAAGTATTACTGTTCAAAAAATCACTTTGCACTTTTTGCTGCTTTTTTCGCCGGTGCTGTCGTTTTTTCCTCTTTTGCGTCAGCCGCCTTGGCCTTGGGCTGCGGGGCGGGCGCTTTTTCCTTTTTCGGCTCCGCTTCCGGCAGGGGTTCCGCGCGGAAATACCGTGCGCTCATCTCGTGGATCTTCCGCGCCAGCGCGGGGGTCAGGTCCTTAGCGGCAACGCGCCACTGCCAGTTGCCCGCCGGGTTGCCGGGGGTGTTCATGCGGGCTTCGCTGCCTTTTTCCAGCCAGTCGGCCATCGTCACAATAGCCAGCTCCGCCGGGCTTGCCAGCACACCGCGCAGCAGGCCGGTGATCTCGCCCTCCTGCTCGGTCAGGGCAAAATATGCCTTGGCCTGTTTGCGCTGGGCGGGGGTGGTTTCGTTTTCCAGCCAGCCGCGCAGGGTGTTATTGTCATGGGTGCCGGGGTAAGCCACGCAGTGGGCCGGGTAGTTATGCGGCAGGTCCAAGCTATCGGTGCCGTTCAGACTGAACTGCAGCACCTTCATGCCGGGGAATCCGCTTTCCGCCAGCAGCGCACGGACGGAATCAAAAATTTCGCCCAGATCCTCGGCCACAATGGGCAGGTCACCCAGAGCGGTGCGCAGAGCGCGGAACAGGTCCATGCCGGGGCCCTGTTCCCACTTGCCGCCGCGGGCGTTTTTGTCCCCCGCCGGGATAGCCCAATAGGTATCAAAGCCGCGGAAGTGGTCAATACGCAGGATATCATAAATGCTCAGCGCATGGCGCACGCGGCGCACCCACCAGGCATAGTTGGTACGCTTGTGGTAGGCCCAGTCATACAGCGGGTTGCCCCACAGCTGGCCATCCTCGGCAAAATAGTCCGGCGGGCAGCCAGCCACGCGGCGGGGGTGGCCCTCGCTGTCCATCTCAAACAGCTCACGGCCTGCCCACGCATCGGCAGAATCCGCCGCCACATAGATGGGAATATCGCCCATGATCTTGATGCCCTTGCTGTTGGCATATGCTTTCAGGGCCTGCCACTGCTTGGCGAACTCATACTGCACAAAGGCCCAGAAGCCCAGTTCATCGGCATGGCCGGTGCGGAACTCTTCCAGCGCCTTGGGGTCGCGCAGGCGCAGCGGGGCAGGCCAGGTCTGCCAGTCGCACATCTTGTTTTCTTCTTTGATTGCCATGTACAGGCAGTAATCCGGCAGCCAGGCATCGCTCAAAAAGGTAAAACGGTACCAGTCATCGCTGTAGGGGGTATCGTACCCCGGCACCGGGCGCTGCTGCAAAAATGCGGCGTATGCCTTGCGCAGCACCTTGTAGCGCTTTTGGTACAGCAGGGCATAGTCACAGTAATTGGGGTTGGTGCCCCAATTTTCTTTGGCGTAATCCTCCGGCTTCAGCAGGCCATCCGCAGCCAGCTGATCCAGGTCAATAAAATACGGGTTGCCCGCAAAAGCCGAGCAGCTCTGGTACGGGCTGTCGCCATACGAAGTCGGGCCAACGGGCAGAATCTGCCACACGCTCTGTCCGGCCAGCACCAGAAAATCCACAAAATCTCTGGCAGCCTGGCCCATGGAGCCAATGCCATACCCGCCCGGCAGGCTGGAAACCGGCATCAGGATACCGCTGCAACGCTTCTTCATTTTTTCTCTTCTCCTTAAAACTTTTTGTATTCCGCAAAGCCCATCCAGGGTGCGCCTGTTTTTCAGGTACACCCCGGGGCATCAATTATCGTCTGCTTCGGCGCTTTCTGCGCCAAGGGCCGCCATCACGGCGCTGCGCCAGGCAGCGGCGGCATCTTCATCCCACAGGCCATCCCGCAGGGTAATGCCGTCCGCTTCATAATACAGTCCGCGCTGGGCCTGCTGCAATGCGGCGGCCTGGGTTTGGTCCAGCGCTGCGCCAGGCAGAATACCGGCTGTCACCTGCGCCGCCTGCATGGCCGCGGCGGCGTTCTGGTTGCTGCCGGTACCCCATGGGGTGATCAGGTCCAGGGTGTCGATCAACGCGCTCTCCCCCGCCTTGCTGGTGTACAGCCACAAAATAGCGGCGGCTGCGGCGCGGGCGCTCTCCTCATCGGCATCCGCCGGGATAGCCAGCCAGGCACGGTTGGCCAAAATGGGGTAATTCATCAGCCCGGCCAGGTTGAACCGCTGGTTGGCAATGTCGGCTTCGGTCAGGTTATTTTTGATGGGCAGCCACACCAGCGCGTCTTTCTGGGCGCTGCTCAACGCTGCGCCGCTGTCACTGATCAGGTCGGCCAGGTAGCCGCGGTAGAACAGGGCATTGCCCTGCTGGAACAGATACTTGCTGGTCCATAGGTCTGCAATGCCGGCCTGCCAGGCGCTGTTGGCATCTTCCAGCCGCAGCTCCTGCTCCAGCGCGTTCAGCGGACCGGTCAGGTTTTCTTCGGTCAGCGGCTCCCCCGCCGCCAGCAGGGCGGTGGTGTACAGCGCAGGGGTATTTTCCGCCACGCCGCCATCCCCGCTGTTGCCGCTAACCTCCGGTCCCTGGGCGGCAAACACGCCGTTCAGGTTTGCCAGTGTCTCCCGCCGCTCAGCGGGCAGGGTGTAAGCATTGCCGTTCAGCGTTACCTGCACAGCGCCGGGTTCCGCGCACCAATGGGTCACAGCTGTTACGAAATCGAACCATTCCTCCCAGGTCGCAGCGCGCAGGTCGTCCAGCGCGGCATCGCTCTGCAAAAGCTCGGTCAGCACACGGTTATCCGCCCAATAGGCATACAGGCTCTGGCCCACCGGCAGGGCGGTGACGGTGCTTTCCGTATCCAGTCCGGCACGCTGCGCGGCGGCGGCCAGCAGCTCGTCCTCCGCCAGATTCTTCCAGGTTCCATCATCCTGCGGCGGGGCATCCAGAATGACCAGGTCCGCCGTTTCGGTCTCAAAGCTGTTTTGCAGCGTCACATTCTGCGCCTGGGCATACAGCTCCAGCGCGCCAACAGCAGCGCTGGTGTCCAGCAGGCCGTTCACCGTCAGGCTTTGGGGTGCCGCGGTGGGCACGGCCTGGCTGGGTGCTGCGGTTTCGCCGGTAGCAGCCGCCCCTTGGCCCGCGCAGCCCGCCAGCAGGCAGCTGCTCAAAACCAGTGCTGAGATTCGTTTTTTCATATGGTTCCCGCCCCCTTTCCGGCTCCCACCTTGCCGGGGAGCCGCCGGAATTATAACTGATTTTTATTATAACGGATTTGAACTGTTTTTTCCACTGCCGTTTTATGCTATAATGTAAAAATATTCCGAAAGGGGGATGACCTTGCATGCCCGCAACGGCAAAACTATACGAAACAGACCCATATGTTCAAACTTTTACCGCCACGGTGCTTGTCTGCACCCCGGCCGGGGAACAGTTTGCCGTGCAGCTGGACCGGACCGCCTTTTATCCGGAGGGCGGCGGCCAGCCCTGCGATACCGGTGCGCTGGGCACCGCCCTTGTAACGGATGTGCAGGAGCATGGCGGCGTGATCACCCACACTGTCAGCGCAGCGCTGCCGGTTGGGCAGACGGTGGAAGGCCGCATTGATTGGGCGCGCCGCCGCGACCATATGGAGCAGCACACCGGTGAACACATTTTAAGCGGCACTTTGCACCGCCTGTTTGGGGCGGAGAATGTGGGCTTTCACATCGGTTCCCCCGCGGTGCGGATGGATATGAGCGTTCCGCTGACCGCCGGCCAGCTGGCCGAAGCAGAAGCCCAGGCCAACGCGGTGATCCGTGCGGACGCCCCGGTGCGCTGCTGGTACCCTGCGCCGGAAGACCTTGCAAAACTGACCTACCGCAGCAAAAAGGAAATTGACGGTGCGGTGCGGCTGGTAGATGCCGGCGGGGCCGACCTGTGCGCCTGCTGCGGCACCCATGTTTCCACCACCGGTCAGGTGGGGGCCATCAAAATTTTGAGCGCCCAAAGCTACAAGGGCGGCACCCGGCTGGCGGTTGTGTGCGGGGAGCGTGCGCATCAGTCCATTGCTACCGCCTGGCAGGATGCCGCCGCGGTGGGCACCCTGTTAAGCTCCGCCCCCGGTCGCCTGCTGCCCGCCGTGCAAAACCTGCAAACGGCGGAAGCTGCCCTCAAGCAGCGCCTTGCCGCCATGCAGAACGCATTGTCCGAAGCACTGGCCCAAGCCGCCGTGCCCGGCCAGCCTGCTGTGCTACACTGTGACGGTGCGGACGGTGACGGACTGCGGCGGATCTGTTTGGCGGTATCGGCCCGCACCAACGCGCTGACGGCGGTGCTGGCCTCCGGCGGGCAGGGCCTCGCCTATGCGCTCTGCCTGCCCGGCGGGGATGTGCGCCCGGTGTGCAAGGCGCTGAATGAAGCGTTCGGCGGGCGGGGCGGCGGCAAGCCCGGCTTTTGCCAGGGCAGCCTTGCCTGCACTGATTTTGCCGATGTCCAGAATTTTTTAGTGAATTATCATGAGTGAGGTATTGTTGTATGCGTATGCGTTTTAAGCCCTATGCCAGACCGGAACTGCTGGCCTGCGATTTCCATGTTCACGAACCGCTGACCCATGCCGGGCACTGGCATGAGCTGTATGCCCGGCCGGAGCAGCCCCTGCACCTGGAGCTTGGCTGCGGCAAGGGCGGCTTTTTGAGCCAGCTGGCCCCCCTGCACCCTGATATCAACTACCTTGGCATTGATATCACGGATAAGGTCCTGATTTTGGCCAAGCGCAAGGTGGAAGCCGCTTACGCCGCCGCTCAGCTGCCGCCGGATAATGTCAAGATCGCCTCGCTGGATATCGAGCGGCTTTCCGGCGTGTTCAGCCCGGCGGATACCGTGCAGCGCATCTACATCAACTTCTGCAACCCGTGGAGCAAAAACGCTGGCAGCAACAAGCACCGCCTGACCCACCCGCGCCAGCTGCTGCAGTACCGCGCTTTGATGCCGGAGGGTTCCGAAATCTACTTCAAGACCGATGACGATGACCTGTTCCGGGACAGCCTAGGTTACTTTCCCGCTGCCGGGTTCGAGATTACCTGGCAGACCTTTGATCTGCACAAGAATGAGCCGGATTGGAACCTGCGCACCGAGCACGAGGGCATGTTCAGCGAACAGGGCATTCCCATCAAGGCGCTGATTGCCCGCAAGGGGCCGGATTCCAGCGTGACCTGGGTGGAGCCCAAAGAGCTGGCCCGCCGCCTGGAACCGGAGGAAGAAGCCGCCCCCGCCGGGGAGGTGCAGGAATGACCACTTATGCCCTGCTGCATACGATATTTTTCTTTTTCGTCTATGCATTCCTGGGCTGGTGCGTGGAGGTTGCCTATGCAGCCATCACCACGCGGGAGCTGGTCAACCGCGGATTCTTGAACGGCCCAATCTGCCCCATTTACGGCTGCGGCATGACGGTAATGATCGCCGTTCTTGGCCGTTTTACCATGCCAAGCAGCGATATGGCATGGTACCAGAACGTACTGGTTGCCTTTTTCGGCGGCATGGTCATCACCACGCTGGTGGAGCTGGTTGGCGGATACATCCTGTACAAGATGTTCCACACCCGCTGGTGGGACTATTCCATGTATCGCTTTAACCTGGGCGGGTTCATCTGCCCGCAGTTTTCCTTGCTGTGGGGGCTGGGCAGCGTGCTGCTGATGGTGGTAGTTCACCCGCTGCTCAGCAAGCCGAGCGCCGCTATCCCCACCCTTGTGCTGATCTGGCTGGATGTTATTTTCGGCGGCCTGTTCCTGGCGGATCTGATCGTATCCGCCATTCAGGCTGTCGGCTTCAGCAAACAGCTGGCCCGCATTGATGAGCTGCGCAAAGCCATGCGCACCACCAGCGATGCCCTGACTGAAGTGATCGGCACCAGCGCCATGACGATGGACACCCTGCTGGATGAGCAGAAACTGCAGCTGACCCTGGCCGCCATGGAGGGTGCCACCAACGCTGCCGAGCTGCGTGACCAGCTGCGCGAACTGGCAGGCAAAGCCGGCACCCTGCGCGATACCACCATCCGCCTGAGCAAGCAGCGGTTCTTTGGCACCGGCCGTTTGCTGCGGGCCTTCCCGGACATGGTCCCCGACCGCCGCGAAGCACTGGCCTCCCTGCGCGTTGGCCTGACCAAAGCCACAGCCCGCGCCAAAGCCGCCGCCAAACAGGCCGTAAAAACCGGCAAGAACGCCATGAAAAAAGAAGACAAGTAAATATCTCCCTATACCAAAAGCCGCCGGGCAGCAAGCAAAGCACTTGCCGCCCGGCGGTTTTGTTGTTTTTGTTTGTAGTTTGGGATTTTTAAGGCAATACCGCATAATTCTAAGTGCCGATACGGCGAGCGAGGTGCGGCAGATGCTAAGCCAAAAGCGCAGATAATACTGGATGTCTTATCGAGCATTTTGGCAACGCAGATGCCGTGCCGCAGCCGCCGGAGCGGTGCTTAAGCCGTCAGGCGGGAATTGTGCGGTGTTGCCTTAAGGTTTGTGGCGTGGAACCACCCCTCACCGGCTTTCGCCGGAGCTCCCCTCCAGGGGAGCCAATCTCTTACTTTAGGTCTGAGGTGGCTCCCCCTAGAGGGGAGCTGGACGCGAAGCGGCCTGAGGGGAGGTTTCCCGCTGCCAGGCTAAAAATTTGCAGGGAACAACACCTGCATCGGCCCGCATGACGGACCTTGCCAAATATTCTGCCCCTGAATACCGCAAACACCCGCGGGCGCACAATCTGCGCCCCTACGGGTGGGCAGCCATTAAAACCTGATGATTTCATTCCAAATGTGTGGTAGGGTTGGGTGACCCTATCCTACCGTGAAAAAAATGCCGATTGTGCTGTACCGATTATCCCTTTTTCCGATTGAACCCAATATACAACACCAGCCATGCCGCCGCCACGCACACCAGGGTAATCAACCCCAGCATCTGCCAGCTGTGCACCAGGTTGGGCACGGTGGCATCGTACATCGGGCTGTCCAGCCCTGCTTTCAGCCAGGAAAGGCGGTCGTTCAAATCGGTGGAAGCGCCCAGCGCCCCCATGCCCCAGCGGCAGACAATGATATAGCTGATGGCCGTCAGCGCGCCGGTCATACTGAACATAACGCCGCTGAACACCACCTGCCCGATGATGAGCACCAGCACCAGCAGCACCGCGGCTTCGCTGCTTTTCAGGCTGGCAGATACCAGCAGGCCCATGGCACTGGATGCTGCCATGAGCAGGAAAATCGTAATGAAGATTTCTACATTGGTATCCAGCAGCAGGTGGTTTTGCGGAATATGGATGATCTCCACAAAGCCTGCCGTCAAAATGCCCGCCTGCACGGCTTCCACCAGAAACAGGGTGATGGCCTTGCTGAGCACCGTTGCCAGCAGCGAAACGCCGACGCTGGCTTCACGGAAGATAATCTCCCGGTCTTTACAGATCTCGCGGTAAGAGTTCAGCAGCCCCATAAAGGACGCCATGGCGCACACAATGAACAGCACCGTGCGGCTGCCGATGTTGATCAGGTTGGAGGTAAAGCAGTCCGGCTCCCCCACCAGCTTGATGACAAGCACCATCAGCGGGGCCTGCAAAATCAAGCTGCCAAGGGTCAGCTTCTGGTTCCAGATCAGCTGAAAATTGCGGGAGATGAGCACCGCCAGCTGGCGCAGCAGCTTGCCGATTTTTACGCTTTGCATCGTTTTTCCGCCTCCTTGGCTGCTGCCGGGAACCGCGCTGCAAGGCGATTGAATTCCGGGCTGGTAAAGTATTTCCGGCGGTAATATTCCACCTGTTCGGGGTCGTGCAGCTTTTCAAAAATATCGCTGGTCAGTTCCACATCAAAATATTCATCCATCGCTTCGGGCGAACCATAATAGCACAGCACGCCGCCCGTACCCAAAAAGGCGATCTTATCGCATAGATTGATGTTGGACATGTTGTGGGTAACCATCAGCACGGTGCAGTTTTCGTGGCTCAGCTTGCGGCACAGCTCCATCATGCTGCGGTCCAGATCCGGCGAAAGCCCGCTGGTGGGCTCGTCCAATATCAGCAGCCGGGGCGAAGCCAGCAGTTCCATAGCGATGGAAACCCGCTTTTTCTGCCCGCCGGAAAGGTTTGCAATCATCGTTTTTTCCCGCCCGCCCAGGTCAACGGCTTCAATGGCGTGGGCCACAGCAGCTTTGATCTCGGTGCGGGTGGCATCGCGTGCAATGCGCAGCTTGGCGGTGTAGGTCAGGCTTTGTTCCACCGTCAGCTCGTCGTGCATAATGTCTTTCTGCGGCACATAGCCCAGCACGGCATCAAAGGCATTGCGGTTGCCGCGGGTGTCAATACCGTCAAAACAGACGCTGCCGGAGGTGCAGGGCGACGCCCCGGTGATGCAGCCCAGCAAACTAGATTTGCCGGTTCCGGAACCGCCCACCACAACCACAAAGCTGTTGGGTTCCACCCCCATGCTGGTGCCGTCCACAATGTTCAGCGGCTTGCCGGTGTTGCGGTTTTTGACGGTTTTATACACATCCAGCAGTTCAATGCTGATGCCCACCTTATGCTCATGGTAGTGCAGCATTCCGCCGGAAAATGCAAACACCTGGGTGGGCACATTGATGACAGCGCCGTCCGTCAGCAGCTCATTGCGCACGCGGGTGCCGTTCAGGTAAGTACCGTTGGTGGAGCCAAGGTCATTCAGTTCATAGTGGCCGTCCTTATACACCACCTCGCAGTGGTGGCGGGAAACACGGTCGCTGGTCAGCTGCACATCGCAGTCCTCGCCGCGGCCGATCAGGATGCGGCGCTTGCGGCGCACATCCAGCTCCCGCAGCACGGTGGCGTTGGGCGTTTCCCGCCGCAGGGCGGCGGTACCCTCGCCCTGGCGGATTTCCTCCACGCGGAAGGTGATTTCCTGTGTGGTTTCGTTGCCGTCGGTATTCAGGCCGATCACATCCCCCGGCTGCAGGGTCACTTCCTCACCGGAATGGATATAGCGGTTATTGTACCAGGTGCCGCAGGTCGTGGAGCCTGCGTCCTGCATCAGCCAGGCATTGTTTTTGTATTCGATTGTGAACTGGTGTTCCCCCACGTTGTTGCGGCGCAGCACAAAGCTGCAATCGCGCCCACGGCCAAACACAAAGGGAGCTGCCGTGCTGGAAAGGGTCAGCTTTTGGCGGTTGCGCCGCTCGCTGACGGTTAAAATAATCTCACTGGCCAAGGGAGTCACTTCCTCTCTTTCGGCGCTGCATTCCAATTGAACTCCGGCCCACACAGCGGCACAAAACGCAGCTGTGCGCCGCCCACAGCAAAGGTATCCCCCGCTGTCAGCGGCATTTTTTCAATCAGACTTTTTCCGTTCAGGGTGCACAGCTCGTTGGAAGATCCCGGCAGCGCACACCAGTTGTTATCCTGTGGGTCATACACCACAATGCCGCGCCGCACCGCAAGCGGGCTGTTGGCATCCAGCACGGCGGGGTTCCCGGCCGCATCCACCCCCAAAAAGTTTCGGCCTTCGCCCAAACGCAGGTCCTGCCCGCGGGCGGGGCCGTCCAGTACCACCAGCCAACCGGCCACCGGGCCTTTGGGTGCGGCAAGGTCAACCTCGGCAGCGGTGCCGGGCTGAGCAATGGCGCTGCCGGCCTCCAGCCCGCCATTGCAATAGGGGCATTCGGGGTGTTTATCGGCATCATAAAAATGGCCGTTGGGGCATTTGGTCAGTTTCATCATTTTCCTCCTTCGGGCGCGTTTACAGCACAAGCCGCAGGGTGGTGCGGCCAATTTTTATGGTATCGCCGTTTTGCAGGCGGTATTCCCCGCCGATGGGGTCGCCGTTCACCATCACGGCGGCTCCCTCCAGCGGGCGCAGGGTCACGCCGTTGCTTTCCACTTCCAGCACTGCGTGCTGGGGGCGGGTGCGGCCATCCGCCAGGCAGAGGTCACACTGGGTGGCATCGCTGCCGATAATCAGGCTGCTTTCCACATAGGCGGACCAGCGGGTTTCTGCAATGCCCCGCCGGGTAGAAAGGTACAGGGTGATCCACCGCCTCGGCAGGCTCTGCTGCACGGGGGCGGCATCGGTCAGCAGGTGTTCGGCTTCGGCCAGCTTTTCCTCAGTGCGCTCCTTGCGGCCGCGCAGCAGGGCTGCCGCGGCCAGCACCACCAACAGCCCGCCCAGAATAATGGCAGGCAGCCGGAATCGTGCCAGATAGAACGCCCTGTCCTTGGGCCAATCCTCCACGGTAAAGCGGTATACGGTGCCGGAATCGCTCACGTTGGCCGCGGTCATGGCGCTGGTCATCTTGTTCAGCTTAATGGTATAGGTTCCCTGGTACAGCGGCTCGGTGTACAGCGAAACGCTTCTGCCGTCCGCGCTGGCAAGGGCCTGTTTAACTTTTACATGCCAGCCCCAGATATCCTCGCTCTGAATGCTGTAACAGGTCAGGTCCTCCGCACGGCCCACGGCCTGGTTAAACCGAATGGTCATGGCATAGCGGCCATGCAGCGTCACGCTTTCCACCGCCGGTTTGGCCAGGCGGTGGCCCATATACACGGTAGCGTTGGTTTTCACTGCGCTGCCCAGCTGCGGCACGCTCAGGGTCAGCACATCCAGGCGCTCGCCGTAAAAATTTTCATCCACCGCGGTTTTGATCTCCAGCGCATTGGCAAGGGCCTGCTGTTTTTCAGCCAGGGTATCGGCCAGTTCGCTTTCATGCACCACATCCAGCTTATCGCCGCCCAGGGCCTTGCCCAGCTCGGCAAGGGGGTTGTCATCATCCACCGTCACAAAGATATCCAGCGGCATGTTCAGGCGGCTGGCGGCATCTTTGGCCACAGCGCCCAGCAGAGCTGTGCTGGTGGCGGTATTGCCCGCTTCCGTCAGGGCAAAGATCGCCTTGCGCGGCGCAATGCTCTGGTAATTTTCGTTGATATCGTTACAAATTATTGTGGCTGCCTGCACCAGATTGGGCTCGTTCTCTTCCTGGCTTTCCAGCGCGTTCACGGCGTTCACTGCCGCCCTGGTATCAATGGTCGCGGGCAGAACGCAGGCTGCATCCCCGGCCAGGGTATACAGCATAATCTGGTCCTTTGCGCCTTTGGCGCTGATCAGCCGCCGCAGCGCAATGCGGTATTCTTTCAGCGTGGTTTCGTCCACACTGTTGTCCACCGCCAGTACATAGCAGATCGGCTCGTTCGCCATGCCGATGTTGCCGGTGGGGATCTTTTCATCCCCCAGGTACAGCTCCACCCCTGCCGCCCGCACAAGGTCCGGGCTGATGGGCTGGCCTTGTGCATCCGTTGCCTGAACAAACACGTCCAGCTCCGGCACGTTGACATAGATCTGCTCAATGGAAAATTCCCCGATCGTGGTGCCTAATGCTTTGGGCGCACACAGCAAAGCTGCCATGACTGCAGCAACAGCCATGGCAACCAACACCTGTGTGAATTTTTTTACCGCAGCAATTTTCACTTACAGGCTCCTATTCTTTAGGCAATACCGCATAATTCTAAGTGCCGATACGGCGAGCGAGGTGCGGCAGATGCCAAGCCAAAAGCGCAGATAATACTGGATGTCTTATCGAGCATTTTGGCAACGCAGATGCCGTGCCGCAGCTGCCGGAGCGGTGCTTAAGCCGCTAGGCGGGAATTGTGCGGTGTTGCCTTTACATTACATTGTTTACAGTTCTGTGTCCAAGGCGCATCTGAAAACAAAGAAAATGACAACGATTTCGCAAGCGCAAGATGGATTCCAAGGGCAATACCGCATAATTCTAAGTGCCGATACGGCGAGCGAGGTGCGGCAGCTGCTAAGCCAAAAGCGCAGATAATACTTTGTGTATTATCGAGCATTTTGGCAACGCAGATGCTGTGCCGCAGCCGCCGGAGCGGTGCTTAAGCCGTAAGGCGGGAATTGTGCGGTGTTGCCCAAGGTTTTTAACGCAAAATCCGGCTGCGTTTGTAGAAATAGGCTACATTCTCGTCTTTTCAGATGTCCTGCAGTCCATGCTGCTCCCGCATGCGGCGCAATGCGCACAGGGCGCGCATTGCCTTTTGGCGGGCGGCGCGCTGTTTGGCGGCTTCCGGCGTTTCGGGCTGGGGCTCTTCCGGCACGGTGGGCGCTTCTTCTTCGGCTTCAGGCTCCTGCGGCTTTTCCCGCGGGGGAAGCGGCATGGCCGGGGCGTCCAGCTCGTCCTCTTCCTCAAAGCTGGGCATTACCGGGGCCATCGGCGTGGCGGAAGGCGGGGTATCGTCCGGGCGCGGGGCATCCGCCGGGCGCACAATGGGCGAAGAGAAGATGGCCCCCGGCACTTCAGTCAGCGCCGGACCGGTCTGGTGGTTGGGGTCCCCGGTGGGATGGTCCGGCTTATCCTCGGTCTTTTCCGGTTCGGGTGTTTCTTCTGTCTTCGGCTGTTCTTCTGTTTCGGCCTCCGGCGCTGCGTTTTCCGGCGTTTCTTCCTCCGGCTGCACGGCTGCGGGCTCTGCCGGGGCGGCAGATTCTTCCTGTTTCTCCACTTCCTGCGGGGCGGTGCTCTGTTGGCTCAGGGTTTCGGGTTCGTCCTCCTCCCCAGCAGCAGCGGCCTGGGCGCGCAGTTCATCCACCGCGCGGGCCACCGTTTCGGGGCTTAAATCCAGCGCAGCTTCCGGCGTAGGCACGGTGTGCAGCTCCGGCAGCTCAGTTTCCAGCTCGCGGTCCGCGTTATCGGCAGCGCGGGCTTCGGCGGCGGGGTCATTGGCAATGGCTTCGTTCTGCAGGTTCAGCAGCTTGCGGCTCATCAGGCCAAGGTAATCAATCAACGCGGCACGCTGGGCCTCCATCTCCCGCACTTCGGCGCGCAGGTTGTTCAGCCGCAGCTGGTGGGCGTTCTGGATCTCATTGGCTTCCGCAGCGGCGGCATCCACCAGCTTTTGTGCCTGGGCTTTGGCCTGGTCGCGGGCCGAAACATCCATCGCCTGGGCTTCGGCCTGGGCGTCCTCCTTGATCTGGTCGGCGCGCACATGGGCGTTGGCCACAATGTCCTCCGCCTTCTGGCGTGCTTCCTGCATGATCTCTTCTTTGCCGTTTTCCAGCGCATTGCGGGCATCGTCCAACTCACGGCCCTTGATGCGCAGGGCGGCTTCGGCCTGGTCGGCACGTTCCTGCAATTTTTCTTTTTCTTTTTGCAGGCTGCCGTTCTTCAGCCGCAGAACGGCCACCTGGTCGTTCAGCGAATGGTTGCGCTCCTGTAGGGCGGAAACCTGGGCGTCCAGGCTTTCTTTCTGGCGTGAGTATGTAGAGCTGCTGCCCGCCAGCGCAGCGTTCTGGCCGGAAAGCCGGTTGTTCTGGGCGGTCAGGGTCTGGCAATGCTGCTGCAATGCAGCGTTTTCTTGTTCGGCCTTGCGGGCCTGGGCTTCGGCCCGGCCAAGGCGCTGTTCATATTCCGTGCAAAGGGCCTGCAGTGCCGCACGCACATCGTCCGGCTCATAGCCGCCAAAGCGTGCTTTACGCATTCCACTCTGCTCCATAAAACGGGTCACATCAATTTTCGGCACGGTATTTTGCCCCCTCCTGCTCCGGGCAGCAGCACGGCAAAAGCTTTTTGTGCAGTTTTGCAATCCTGCGCCTGGGCAAACGTACATTATTAAGTAATATTATACCAATTCCCCTTGTGGTGTGCAACTAATTTGTGTGATGTATGAAAAGTAAAGGAATCGGCTGAATTTCCGCTCTTTCCGCCGCATCTTGGGGTGGGCGGTGTAAAAAATGTAAAAACCGCACCGCTGGTGCAAAATCCGGGCCGGGGGGCTCGTATGATTTAATAGTCAGCCAAATGCTGCTGCAACGGCCCGCGCAGCCCAGCAAGCATTCCCGGCTTGCTATTTTTGTTGCTTTTCACAATTTTCAATTTCACAATTTAGCAGTGCTGCACAAAAAAATGTAGTTCGATTTGTCAATCCTTGTCGCCGCTTTCCCTTGTTTTTGACACATTTGGAGAGTATAATACTCTATCATCGCAAGGGGAATGGTCCCCCTGCGGCGGCCTTTTTTCTTAAAAAGGAGTGTTTTTTGTGATTCGTACATGGTGCAAAGACCATCCCATCCAGTTCATGGCCTGCTACCTGGTCTTTTATCTTGCGTTTTTCAAATTGTTGGAACAGGGCATCCAGGTGCCGGATCTGGTGCTCCACTGCCGGTTGGATGATCTGATTCCGTTCTGTAAATACGCCATCATCCCTTATTACCTGTGGTTCGCCTGGATCCCCTGTACACTGTTCTATTTGTTGTGGTTCAATGACCGGAGGGAATTCTGGCGGCTGTGCCTGCCGCTGTTTACCGGCATGACCCTCTCGCTGCTGTTCTGCGCAATCGTACCCAATGGTACCGACCTGCGTCCCGCTTACATTTACGGCAATGATATCTTTACCCGCACGGTACGCGCTTTGTGGCGCACGGATACGCCCACCAACGTGTTCCCGTCCATCCATGTGTTCAACTCCGTCACGCTGGCGCTGGCTTATCACCACTGCGCACGGCTGCGCGGCCGCAAATGGCTGTGGGTACGCGTATCTGCCGATCTGCTCTGCGTTTCCATCATTCTTTCCACCATGCTGTTAAAGCAGCATTCGGTGATTGATGTGATAGGCGGCATCATCTTGGCTCTGACGCTGGACGCCGTGGCCGATGCCGTTGCCCTGCGCACAGCGCCCTCGGTTGCTTATCGCCACAACCATCACCATGCGCTGCCCGAGCATTCTTAAATGTTTACCGGTTCCTGAAAAGGGGCCGGTTTTTGTTTGCAATCTTTCGGGGGAGAGGATATAATTCCGGCAAGGCCCTGCGTGTGGGACGATGTGGAGCATCGTCCCCTACAAATGTTTTTTAGGGCAATACCGCATAATTCTAAGTGCCGATACGGCGAGCGAGGTGCGGCAGATGCCGGAGCGGTGCTTAAGCCGTAAGGCGGGAATTGTGCGGTGTTGCCTTAGAATTACCACACTAGTAGGGGCGCACATTGTGCGCCCGCCGCCCTATCATCTGCTCCTCTTGCGGGCAAGCCGCTCACCATCCCCACAAACTTCCGCCCCTCAAATCACCACACATCCCATCAAAAGCCCCCGTTTCATCTTGCAGTACGCCCCAAAATGTGGTATTCTATCCTCAGCAAAGTTTTACTGTGTCCTAATCATTCAAAATGTTTTTCACTATTTCTACTGATACGGAGGAATATTCATGCAAAGCATTCAGACTGTATCCGAAAATACAATTTATGTCGGCGCAAGTGACCGCCGCCTGGCAAAGTTTGAAAACCTGTTTCCCATTCCGCGCGGCGTCAGCTACAACGCCTATGTGATTCTGGATGAAAAAACCGCCCTGCTGGACACCGCCGATGCCAGCGTTGGCGCACAGTTCCTGGAGAACGTTGCCGCCGCCCTGGATGGCCGCAAGCTGGACTATCTGATCGTGGACCACATGGAGCCGGACCACGCCGCCATGATCGAAGCCGTGCTGGTGCGCTGGCCGGATCTGCGCCTGGTGGTGAACGCCAAAACCCTGCCCATGCTGAAAATGTACTTTCCCACGGACAGCGCCGCCATTGACGATGCCCTGGTGGTAAAAGAGGGCGACACGCTGGACCTGGGAAAACACAAGCTGACCTTTGTGATGGCCCCCATGGTACACTGGCCGGAAGTGATGATGACCTTTGACACCACTACCGGTACCCTGTTCAGCGCCGATGCTTTTGGCACCTTTGGTGCCCTGGAGGGTGCCCTGTTCGCTGATGAGGTAGACTTTGCCGGCAAATGGCTGGACGATGCCCGCCGTTACTACACCAACATTGTGGGCAAGTACGGCGTGCAGGTGCAGGCTGTGCTGAAAAAGGCCGCCACCCTGCCCATCGAGACCATTGCCCCGCTGCACGGTCCCGTGTGGCGCAAAAACCTGGGCTGGTTCATTGGCAAGTATGACCTGTGGAGCCGCTGCGAACCCGAAGAAAAGGCGGTTGTTGTGCTGTACGGCAGCATGTACGGCAACACCGCAAGCGCCGCCAACGCCCTGGCCGCCAAAGTTGCCGCCAAGGGCGTAAAGGTTGCTGTGCATGACCTTTCCTGCATTGACAACAGTGAAGCCGTTGCCGAGTGCTGGCGCGCATCCACCATTGTGCTGGCCGCCCCCACCTACAACGGCGGCATTTACCTGCCCGCCGCCAACCTGCTGGAGGACCTGAAAGCCCTGAACCTGCACGACCGCACCTTTGCCCTGGTGGAAAACGGCAGCTGGGCCCCGATGTCCGCCAAGCTGATGGCCGCCAAAATCGGCGAGCTGAAAAATTGCATCGTGCTGGATGCCAAGGTAACGGTGCGCGGCCGCCTGACCGCCACCCAGGATGCCGAACTGGAAGCCTGCGCCGCCGCGGTTGCCGCCAGTATGTAAAAATTTCGCCATTCCCTGAAACGATCAACCATAAATACAAAAGCCATGCCGCCGTGGGTTTTCCACAAAGCGGCATGGCTTTTGTTGAATGTTGGGTTTGCTTTTTGCTTTTCTTTGCTGGCTTACAGCTGCAATTTCGGGCTGTTCCCGGTGTTTCCGGTCAGGCCATCGGCACGCAGCATGTTTTCCATCACATCAATGTCAGTCGAAACGTCCAGCGCGTCATCCTCAAACAGGCGGTCCAGCTGGGCTTCAAAGGCGGTCACAAGGGTATCCATCACCTGTTCAATGCGCTGTTTGGACTCGCGGATGTTCTCCCCCTCCACGCCCTGGGCATCCAGCTCGGCATACGTTTTGAGCAGCTTCAGGGCCGTGGGCAGATAGTAATCCATGAACTTGCGCATCTGCGGCAGCTTGTCCGGGTTCTGCTTGGCCTGGGCAAAAATTTTGGCGCTGACGGCTTCCAACCGGCTGATCTTATCGGACATTTCCTCGCCGGGGATGGCATCATTCAAGGCCCGCAGCTGGTTCAGAATCTGGGCATAATTGTCCTCCGCCTTTGCTTCTTCCGGCTGGGCTTTTGGGGCTGCCGCGGGGGCAGGCTGCGGAGCGGGCGGTGCGCCGCGTACCACCAGGGTACCGGTGCGCATATCCAGGTAGGCGTTCTCTCCAAACACGCCCTTGTCAATGCAGTTTTCCAGGTGCTTGCAGCACTTGGCGTAATTGCAGGGGATGGCATCCGCGATCTCCTGAATTTTCATGTAGGGGGCGTTGCCAACAATGTTACTGATCTTTTTGCGCATGCGGCGGCCGGTGCGCAGCTTCCACCCGGCAAACAGGAAGCCCGCGCCCGCAAACAACAGGGTCACGCTGCCCGCAAGATCCTGGAACAGCCAGGTCCAGTAACTGCCGCCCTGCGTAAGGGCTTCCGGCAGCCAATACACGGCTTCCGGCAGGTTGGCCACCATGGCAATGGAAAAAATCACGCCCAGAACCGTCAGGGCAATGCTCCAGCCCTCACCTTTATCCTTGCGGCCGCGCTCATTCTGGCGGGCGGTCTGCTCCGGGTCATACGCCTGTGCGCGGTCCGCGTTCTGGTAGATCTCGACCCGCTTCTCGGCTTTGTGCGCGGCTTCTTCCGCTCTCTGCACCACGCGCTGGGCATCCCGGCGCATCTTTTCCGCTTTCTGCGGGTCCGCATAGATGGGGCGGACGGTGTACGGCTGGCCGGTCTGCCGGTTGTTCTGGCTCCAGCTCTGCGGCGCAGAGATTTTGCCCATTCGCAGCAGATGGTTGATGATCATCATTGCAACGCCAATCGGCCACGCCGCAAAGCAGAATGTGATTACGATCACCCACCAGGGGATTTGGAACACACCATCCCCTTTGTGGTATTCTTGGCTGGCGTCTTGCCGGGGGCCGCCGGGCTGGTCATACAGCGGCTGCTGCCGCGCACGGTCCTGGTCTTCGTTATAGGGGTTCGGGTTATACGGGTTTGGCATTCCTTTTCCTCACATATCTTGTTTACGGCAGGTCCGCAATCAGCTGCCGCAGTTCGTCCGAAAGATAATAAGTGCTGCCCTGCTGGTAGGGGTTGTTTTTGTTGTACGGCACATGGGTGCACAGGTAGTCCACCCAGTGGGAGTACCCGGCAACCGTCAGGTGGATGCCGTCATTCTGGGCATAATCCGCCGTCAGGTAGCCATCCTCCCCGGTAAAAGCTTCGGTCAGGTTCAGGTAATAGAACCCGCGCTCCTTGCACATTTCTTTGATTTTATCGTTCATGCTGCCCACGCGCTCGGGGGTCAGGCCGGGGGCCTGGTCCAGTGCTTCGGGCCGCACGTTCAAAATGGACTGCACAAAGATCATGCTGTTGGGCAGCGTGCTTTGCAATTCATCCAGCAGTTTGCCGTAATACGCCAAAAAGCCTTCATCATTGCCCAATCCCGCCAGTGCGTTGGTGCCGATCAGCAGGTACAGCTTGGCGGGCTGCTGCTCGGCCAGGATATCCAGCGGAACCTGCTCGGCATCGTCCTCGTTGGTGTTTTTCAGTGCGGTGCGGTTCACGATCTGGTTGGGGCTGGTGCCTTCATACCCCAGCACCAGCGCACCACCCACGTTAATGTCATAATACGCAATGCCTGCGGTCAAAGAATCGCCCAAAAATGCCGCATCGGAAAACCAATCGGTGCTCACCCGGCCAAACTCCGGCACCATGTCGGGGGCCTGCGGGGCGGCGGTGTAAGTATAGGTTTCGGCCTGCTGCACCGGGCCAATGGTTCCCCAGTCAATGCTTGGGCCGCCGTTGTCGGAGCCATCGCTGTCGGCATAGGGCACGGGGGCCACCAGCCGCCCGGCCTGGGCGGTCTGCTCTGTGCCAACCGGCACATTTTCCACAGCTTTGTTGCTTGGCAGCAGCAGGGTAATCACCCCGGCCAACAGCAGAATGCCCGCCGCTGTGCCCGCAAGGATCCCCCGCCGGTCCGGCAGGCGCGGTTTGCAACATAGGCGGGGATGCGGCGCGCTGCCCCGGTTGGGCTGCTGCGCATGATAGGACGACCGCTGCTGCGGGCGGGGTGCTGCCCGGTGCACGGGCTGCGGCTGGGCCGCCGGGCGTTCCGCTGTACGGCGGCGCGGCGGCTCCGGTGGCTGCTGCGCCGGG
>NZ_JAQFEN010000016.1:0-27687 GCF_027689445.1 Gemmiger qucibialis
CTTGTTAGATAGTATATCATACTGTCTAACAAATGGGGTGCAGTCCATTGGCCCCGGCTGTTTTTTGGTGGGATGGACAGGCAGAAAAAAGTGTTTGCAAGGCGGGGGAGTTTAATCCCCAAAGTGTTGTTGGGGTTATAGGTTGGCGGGCGCACAATGTGCCCCTCCCTATGAGAGAATAGGGTACACGGAGCGGGGCGGATACATTGTGCGGCGTTTGGCACCCAGCAGAGCAGGGGAAGAAAATGAAAGGATTGTAAATTGTGCGCCAAAACAGCACAAAGAGGAAAAAAGCGTGGACAGGCACCGGCTGTTTGTGATATACTTAAAAAATACAAAATAGTTACAAAGTGGGCTGGTGCGCAGCATGTGCCGGCCTATGTGGAGGTGTATGGTTACGGAAGCCATTCGGAGCCGTATGGTGTGGGTCATCACGGGGGTACTGGCGCTGCTGGTGCTGCTGGCGCTGCCTGCAAAAGCGGAAAGTGCGGACTATGAAACAACGCTGGACCGCTTGGGCCGCCTGCAAGCGCTGGCGGAACAGTATATTGAAGAAAAGAACAGCGGCGATGACCCCATTGACCTGACTTTGAGCTTTACCCGTGTGGGGGATTATAACACGGACATCTGGCAGCTGACGGCGGGCACCCGCGATGGCGAATTTGAAAAGTACGCCACCGATGCAGACCCGGACCTGTGGGATTTGCAGGGGATGAACACCGTGGAACTGCCCAACGGGCAGGGCATTGATTTCGGCCACCTGCTGGCGGCCATGAACCTGGTATACCGCGGCATGCCCATTGCCGGCAGCTGGGGCGGCGACTGCATGCAGCTGGCGCAGGTGTATGCCGGGCAGGCCAGCGATGCAGACGGCTATGCCAGCCTGATGCAGCAGACCTTTGCCATTGAGGATGACGGCAGTGCTTCCAAATTTGGCGACCAGGACCTGCGCGCTGACCTGGACTCCGTTGTGGCAGGGTCCGAGCTGAAAAGCGGCAGCAACGTTGCCGATGTGCTGCGGAACTATTACACCAACCTGACGGATTATGACCGCTGCTACCAGTTTATTGCCATGAGCTTTGGCAGCATGAACACCAGCGACAGCGAAGCGTTCCGCAACAAGGTGTACAGCACCATGACGGCGGATGCCGGCATGCAGCTGCTGCTGTATAAGATCGGCATGTGGTCCAGCAGCGGCTGGCAGGTGGATGCCGATGCAGAACCCGCCCTGCGCGGTGCCTGCAATGAACTGGCTGATTACCTGAGCCGCGCTGTGAACGGCGAAAAGGTCAAAAGTGCATCCAGCACCCTGATGCACACGATGGCTGGGCAGGCCCTTGTGGATGCCCTGAATGCACTGGGAGATGGGGAAGCAGCTTCCGCTGCACAGAGCGCACTGGAAGCGGATTCCGGCGCTACAATATCGACCAGCAGCGGGGACGCTGTGGATGATGCCCTGAACACCGCAACCGAAAAGCTGAAAACGGATTTTAACGCCCAGGCCTTTGAGCTGGGGCTGCTGGTATTGGGCGCTGCCGCCCTGCTGGGCATGGTGGTGTGCATTGCCATGCTGATCAGCCACCGCAGCAAACGCAATCGCTGAGCCGGGCAAACGAAAGAAAAAGGAATGGGGCGCTGCCGGGTGAAACGGCAGCGCCCCATTTTATGTGGAAAGAAAGTAAAGGCAACACCGCACAATTCCCGCCTTGCGGCTTAAGCACCGCTCCGGCAGCTGCGGCACGGCATCTGCGTTGCCAAAATGCTCGATAATGTCGGGTTGCGGTACCCGCATCGTGCTTCGGGGGCAAAAGCCCCTCGCACTCTGCGACCGCTGCCCCTGCTTCGGTTCGCTGTTTCCGCCACTGGCGGCGCTCACCTTTGCAGCATCCAGTATTATCTGCGCTTTTGGCTTGGCATCTGCCGCACCTCGCTCGCCGTATCGGCACTTAGAATTATGCGGTATTGCCTAAAAAGTGAATGGCGGAAATCAAAGTTCGCGGTAGGTGACCTGTTCCATCAGCTGTTGGATGGTTTCCAGGCTGGCAGCCTGAGTACCGGTGCACATTACGCTGGCGGCACCGGCGGCAGTGGAAAGGCGCAGCGTTTCTTCCAGCGTCAGGCCGCGCTCTTCGGCAACAGCCAGGGCGGCGATGACGGCATCCCCGGCACCAACGGTATCCTTGACGGGAACACGCAGGCCGGGCACAAAGATGGTCTGCTCCGGCAGAACATGCAGCATACCGCGGCTGCCCATCGAGACGATGACCTTTTGCACGCCGGTCTGCAACAGCTCACGGGCGGCGGCGGTCAGCTCCTGCTGGCTGTCCAGCGCGCGGCCCATCAGGTGGGAAAGCTCCTCGCTGTTGGGCTTGATGAGGAACGGCTTTGCCTTAACGCCCTCCACCATGCCGGCACCGTCAGAGTCCAGAATGACCTTGGCACCTTTTTCGCGGCAGGCATCGCCCCACACGCGGTAGGTGTCGGCAGGAGCATTCACCGGCAAGCTGCCGGCCAGCACCACGATATCGTCGTGGCGCAGCAGCCTCAGCAGGTGGTCCAGCAGGCTTTGCAGGGTAGCCGGGTCCACGGGAACACCGGGTTCGTTGATCTCGGTGCTGGTGTGGGCGATGGGATCCACCACTTTCAGATTGATGCGGGTGTTGCCCTCAACGGGCAAAAAGTCACAGGTCATGTTCAGGCCGGACAGAGCTTCGGAGATCATCTGCCCGGTGCTGCCGCCCAGAATACCAAGGACGCGGCTGGTGCTGCCCAGTGCGGCAACCACCTTGGAAACATTGATGCCTTTACCGCCCGGATCGGTGCGGATGGAAGTAATGCGGTTTACGCCGTCCGTGGTAAAGGAAGGAATTTCAACGGTTTTATCCAGTGCCGGGTTCAGGGTGACAGTATAGATCATGAAAATGAGCCTCCTTATGGGGAGAAATGTCAGAATAAGGGCAGTGGCAAAGGCAATCGATAATTGTCAATCTTTTATCATTATACGCTGAATTGTGAAATATCGCAAGTAAAAGCGCGAAAATCAGAATAATCTTAACAAACTGTTTACACGGAGGAGAACAACATGGCACAGGGAATGGAACTATTGGATAACGGCACCAAGGTGTTTACCGGGCCGGGGGCAGCCTTTGGTACGGACGCCTTGCTGCTGGCCCGGTTTGCCATGCCGCGCCGCAAAGAAACAGCGCTGGACCTGTGCAGCGGGTGCGGGATCGTAGCGCTGGCCTGGCACGATGCCGGACACCGTGGCCTATGCACAGCGGTGGAGCTGGATGCCGATGCTTCGGCCCTGTGCCGCCGTGCTGTGCAGGAAACGCCGGGTGCAGAGCATATTACCGCTCTTTGCACCGACCTGCGGACGTTCTGCAAAAGCGGACCGGAACAGGGAAAATATGACTTCGCTGCCTGCAACCCGCCCTATTTTACCGGCGGATATGTCAGCCCGGATGCCCGCCGCGCCACGGCCCGGCATGACGGCAGCTGCACGATGCAGGATGTTGCCGCCTGTGCGGCCCGTGCCCTGCACGATGGCGGCAAGCTGGCCCTATGCCACCGCCCGGAACAGATGGCGGCGGTGTTTGCCGCGCTCTGCGCCGTTGGGCTGGAGCCCAAGCGGGTGGCTCTGGTGCGCAAGGATGAACACAGCAAACCCTGGCTGTTTTTGGTGGAAGCCCAGAAGGGAAGAAAGCCGGGGATCCGGTGGGAGGAGGACGTTTTAACGGGGAATGGGGTTAGGTACGGGAGATGATAGTTAGGAGTTAGGAGTTAGGAAGTAGGAGTTAGGAGTTGGCGGCGGGGCGAAGCTGCGACGCGGGGAAAATGAGGAATCGGATTGGGGACGGGTACAAAACGGGATGGAAAAGGTTCCGGGATGCGCAGTGATTCCCTAAGGCAACACCGCATAATTCTAAGTGCCGATACGGCGAGCGAGGTGCGGCAGATGCCAAGCCAAAAGCGCAGATAATACTGGATGCTGCAAAGGTGCGCGCCGCCAGTGGCGGAAACAGCGAACCGAAGCAGGGGCAGCGGTTGCAGAGTGCGAGGGGCTTTTGCCCCCGAAGCACGATGCGGGTACCGCAACCCGACATTATCGAGCATTTTGGCAACGCAGATGCCGTGCCGCAGCTGCCGGAGCGGTGCTTAAGCCGCAAGGCGGGAATTGTGCGGTGGTGCCCTAAGTTCTAAATGGATAGATATAAAAAACCGCCCGTCACACAAAATGTGACGGGCGGTTGAGTTTTAGGGGTTAGGTATCAGGATCAGCCGAACATGTTGATCAGGATGCCGGCGGCGACAGCGGAACCGATAACACCGGCAACGTTGGGACCCATGGCGTGCATGAGCAGGTAGTTGCGGGGGTTGTATTCCTGGCCGACTTTCTGGGAAACACGGGCGGCCATGGGAACAGCGGAAACACCGGCGGAGCCGATCAGCGGGTTAATCTTGCCGTGGGTGACAAAGCACATGACCTTGCCCAGCAGAACGCCGCCTGCGGTGCCGACACCGAAAGCAACAATGCCCAGAACAATGATCTCAACGGTCTGGATGTTCAGGAAGGTTGCGGCATTGGTGGTGCAGCCAACGCTGAAGCCCAGGAAGATGGTGATGATGTTCATCAGTTCGTTGCCGGCGGTCTTTTTGATACGCTCAACAACGCCGCATTCCTTCATCAGGTTGCCCAGCATCAGGCAGCCAACCAGGATGGCGGCATCGGGCAGGGTGAGGGAAACGATGATGGTAACAATGATCGGGAAGAGGATCTTCTCAGTCTTGGAAACCTTGCGCGGGCTTTCCATCACGATTTGACGCTCTTTTTCGGTGGTCAGAACTTTCATGATGGGCGGCTGGATAACAGGCACCAGCGCCATGTAGCAGTACGCGGCAACCGCGATGGAACCCAGCAGGTGCGGGGCCAGGCGGGTGGTGACGAAGATAGCGGTCGGGCCATCGGCACCGCCGATGATGCCGATGGAAGCGGCTTCCTTGTTGGTGAAGCCCAGGATTTTGGCGCCAACGAAGGTGAAGAAGATGCCCAGCTGTGCGGCAGCGCCCAGCAGCAGGCTGGACGGACGTGCAATCAGCGGTTCAAAGTCGGTCATGGTACCGATGCCAAGGAAAATCAGCGGGGGATAGATACCCAGCTTGACGCCTAAGTAAATATAGTCCGCCATGCCGCCGGATGTACCCAGCAGCTCCCAGTTGATGTGCTGCGTTTCGTTGATGAAGATGTCCATATGGAAGATGCCGTCCAGCGGCAGGTTGGTCATCAGCATGCCGAAGCCGATGGGCAGCAGCAGCAAAGGCTCAAACTGGTGGACAATGGCCAGGTACAGCAGCACGCAGGCCACGCCGATCATGACGGCATACTTCCAGCCGCCCTCGGCAAAGAAAATCTGTGCCCAACCGGAGTTGGCAAAGATCTCAGCGATGTTGGTAAAAATTGCTCCCATTGTTTCGTCCCCTTTCCATCACATAAACGGCGTGGTGTTCTGGGTAACGCCGGCGTCGCCCCAGGCGCCGCGGCGGGAACCAGTAGCCGTCTTTTTCTGAACGCGGTGAATGCCGCGGATGGTCAGGTTTTCACCCAGAGAGGCAACGGCTGCAGCAATGGCAGCAACGATCTCGCCGGGGATGGAGCCGTCAGCAGCGGGTGCTGCGGGGGCGGCAGGAGCAGCCTTGGCGATATTCTGTGCGGCCGGTGCAGCGGGCGCTGCAGGGGCGGCAGGTGCCTTGGGGGCGGCTTTGGTGCCATTCTTTTTGTTCTTGATGGCGTCAAAAATCTTGCCTTCCACAGTGATAATGAGGCAAAGCGCAACCAGCATGGCGAACACCAGCGTGATGCTGGTCAGAACCACAGTGCCGTCAGCGGCCTCAAGGGCGAGCAGAGCGATAGAATTGCTCATTGGGCAATATCCTCCTTTAGCTTGCGGTGCACAGCACCGTTGATTTTCCCCCGTACACGGTACAAAAACCGAGCCGGGCAAATTTTACCCAAGTATGGTTTTATTATAACACAGCGGCTCAATTTTTGGTAGCGGGTTTTGAAAAAATGTGACAAAAATATTGTGAAACCGTGTCTTTACGATGAAAAATGTAAATTTGCGCGCAAAGCACCATGCAGAATAAAGTTGACAGCCGGGCAGAAAATGCAGGTTGCACAAACGAGCGGAAGAACAAAACGGGGAACGCTGTGCAAATTGCACATTTTGACAAAAAATGAAAAGTTTTGCTTGACGGCGGGGCTTGCCGGGGTTACAATGTGGGCAAATCAAAACCACGGCAATGGCGCCGGGCAGGTACATCCTGCCCGGCGCTTTTGTTATTTAAGCATCTGGGGCAACACCGCACAATTCCCGCCTTGCGGCTTAAGCACCGCTCCGGCGGCTGCGGCACGGCATCTGCGTTGCCAAAATACTCGATAATGTCGGGTTGCGGTACCCGCATCGTGCTTCGGGGGCAAAAGCCCCTCGCACTCTGCGACCGCTGCCCCTGCTTCGGTTCGCTGTTTCCGCCACTGGCGGCGCTCACCTTTGCAGCATCCAGTATTATCTGCGCTTTTGGCTTAGCATCTGCCGCACCTCGCTCGCCGTATCGGCACTTAGAATTATGCGGCATTGCCATGGCTTAATGCGGCAAGAAAAAATAGAGGAAGCGCCGTGGTTTGATCTTGAGAGGAGTGGTTTGAATATGTACAACTCATCAACCGTCATCTGGGTGCTGGTTGCGGCATTCCTGGTGTACTTTATGCAAGCAGGCTTTGCTTTGTGCGAAGCTGGCCTGACCCGTGCAAAGAACACCGGCAACATCCTGATGAAAAACATGATGGACTTCTGCATCGGCACACCGTGCTTCTGGCTGGTCGGCTTCGGCATCATGTTTGCAGGTTCCGGCCCGCTCATCGGCGGCTTTGCCCCCTTTATGAGCGGCGACTACAGCGCCATCCTGCCGGAGGGCGTGCCCCTTTGGGTTTATGCCGTGTTCCAGACCGTGTTCTGTGCAACGGCAGCAACCATTGTTTCCGGCTCCATGGCAGAGCGTACCAAGTTCAGCGCTTACTGCTGCTACTCGGCCGCTATCAGCCTGATCGTTTACCCCATCTCCGGCCACTGGATCTGGGGCGGCGGCTGGCTGGCACAGCTGGGCTTCCATGATTTTGCCGGTTCCACCGCCGTTCACTTTGTTGGCGGCGTTACCGCCTGCCTGGGCGCCTGGATGCTTGGCCCCCGTATTGGTAAGTACGGCAAGGACGGCAAGGCCCGCGCAATCCCCGGCCACAACCTGACCGCCATGGCCTTGGGCGTGTTTATCCTGTGGTTCTGCTGGTTCGGGTTCAACGGTGGCTCCACCGTGGCAATGGCAAGCGATGACGCCATGGTTTCCGCTGGTCTGGTCTGCTTCAATACCAACCTGGCCGCTGCGCTGGCTACCGTTGCCGCGCTGATCACCAGCTGGGTGCGTTACGGCAAACCCGATGTCTCCCTTACCTTTAACGGTGCTCTGGCCGGTCTGGTTGCCATTACCGCAGGCTGCGATATGGTTGATCCGTTCGGCGCTGCCATCATCGGCATCGTTGCCGGTGTGCTCTGCATCTTCTCCGTTGAATTTTTTGATAACGTTGTCAAGATTGATGACCCTGTCGGCGCTGTTTCCGTGCACTGCATGAACGGCATGTGGGGCACCATTGCAACCGGCCTGTTCTCCACCAGTGAGGGCCTGCTGTACGGCCATGGCTTCCGTTTCTTTGGCGTTCAGGTTTTGGGCGTTATCTGCGTGGCTGCCTGGGTGCTGGTTTCCATGACCGTCATCTTTACCATCATCAAAAAGACCATCGGCCTGCGTGTGACCGAAAAAGAAGAAATCGACGGCCTGGATATCCACGAGCACGGCCTGACTTCCGCTTACTCCGGCTTCTCCATCTCTGACCCGACTTACGCTGAGATGAGCGTGAACGAGAACACCGACCTGGGTGAAGACGACATCACCAAGGCAAGCGAAGCCAAAATCAATGCCGCCGTCAAGGTCGTCAAGGAAGAACCTCTGCCCGCTGAGCTGAATTCCGGCATGCACAAGGTCGTTATGATCGTGCAGCTGGCCAAGTTTGAAGCTTTGAAAGCTGCCATGAACGCTGTCGGTGTGACCGGCATGACCGTTACCCAGGTTATGGGCTGCGGCCTGCAGAAGGGCAGCGGCGAGAAATACCGTGGTGCGGAGGTCGACGCAACCCTGATTCCCAAGGTCAAGGTTGAAGTTGTTGTCAGCAAGATCCCGGTAGACAAGATCATCGACACCGCCACCAAGGTTCTGTACACCGGCCATATCGGTGATGGCAAGATCTTTGTTTACAATGTGGCCAAGGTGGTCAAGGTCCGCACCGGCGAAGTAAACTACGCCGCTTTGCAGGACGTTGAGTAATTTCCCTACCTTATATATAGCAGCTTGCAAGCGCTGCTGGTATAAGTGGGAAAAGCAATTTTAACAACCTCCAACATACTCTCTCCGATACAATACAACAAAATCCGGCACCCTGACTTTTGCGGCCAGGGTGCCGGATTCTTTATGCCTTATTTGCGGTTCGGGCAGTTCAGCTGGTGCGCTTTGAAAAACAGAGCACCGTTGCCGCGCTTGCTGGTAAAGATAGCCCCCACGATCAGCATACCCAGCCCAATGCCCAGGCAGGCACCCTGGATGGCCTGCAGCACGGGCAAACCGGAAAAATCAAAGTGGTTCATGACCAGGTAGATCAGGACGGTGGCAATCGAGATCAGGTACATGTAATGGAACCGGTGGGTCACTTTTTCCATCACGTCATTGCTGTAGTCCGCAACCTTGCGGGCGGTTTCTTCGGTGGCGCTTTTTGTTTCGGGGGTGTTCATAGCATCAGGCTTCCTTTCTCCGTCTAACAGTTCACGCAGCTCCACGCCGTAAAAATCGGCAAGCTGGATGAGGGTGGGGAGGTCGGGCAGGTTGACACCGTTTTCCCAGCGGGAAACACTGCGGTTGGTCACGCACATGATTTCAGCCAGGTTTTCCTGGGTGAGCTGGCGCTCCTGGCGGAGCTGCTTCAAGAAAGTGCCGATTTTCTGTTGATCCATTGGATTCATCCTCCCTATAGCTGCATGATACCACAGCCGAAGCAAAAAACACCACGACACAGTGCGGGAACCGGGGCAAAAATGGCCGGACATGGGCCGTCGGGTTGGGAAGAGTATAGCATAAATGGGGGAAAGATTGAAGTTAGGAGGGAAAACAGTTAGGAGTTAGGAGTTGAATGGGGCGGGGCGAGTGGCAAATAAAAGAGCCCGGCGCGGGGCCGGGCGGAATAAGAGGGGGTTAAACGTTGAGTTTGACGGTGCGCTTATAGACGAAGGCAGCGGCGAGGGCACTGAGAAGCTCGGTGACCCAGAAAGCGTGCCATACGCCGACGGGGCCAAACATGCGGCAGAGGATCCACGCAGCGGGGATCATGATGATGATGTAGCGGCACAGCGAGATGACGAGAGACTGGGTGCCCTTGCCCAGTGCCTCCAGCGAGCCGGAGGCCGTGACTGAGAGGGTGGATACCAGGAAGCCCGCGCTGATGATGCGCAAAGCAACCTGACCGGCGGCGATGGTATCGGCGTTGGTGGTGAACATGCCGATCAAAGCGGGGCTGCCCATCAGGCAGATGATGGTGCCGGCGGCCATGATGGCGGCGTTCATACCCATGGCAAGGTTATAGATCTTTTTCACGCGGCCATGCTCTCCGGCGCCGTAATTATAGCTGATGAGGGGGCGCATGCCCTGCACAATGCCGCCCGCGGGCAGGTACAGGAAGGTTTGCAGCTTATAATAAATACCCAGAATGACCACATACCCCTGCGAGTAAGCGGCCAGCAGAGAGTTGAGGAAAGAAACCAACACCGAGGGCAGCGCCAGGTTGAGAATGGCGGGAACGCCGATGGAGTAAAGCTTGGCATCCAACCGCCAGTCCGGCTTGATGCAGCTGAGCCGCAGCTGCACGGGAAAACGGTGGGTGCAGTAAATAATAAGGTAGACGCTTAAGGTGACGCACTGTCCGATGCCGGTTGCCAGCGCCGCGCCGGAGATACCCAGCATGGGAAAAGGCCCAAGGCCGAAGATGAGCACAGGGTCCAGAATGATGTTGGTGATGGAACCGCACAGCAGGGCGGCCATCGTTTCGTTCATGCGGCCAACGGCCTGGAACAGCTTTTCAAAGCAAAGTTCCGCCATGATGACCGGGGCAAAGAAGAACGCAATACTGGAATACCGCACGCCGAGGGCAATGACGGCTTCATCGCCAGTGAAAAGCCGCAGAAAGCCGGGCATCATGGCGATGCAGACAACGGCAGCAATCAGGCCGTGCAGGATGGAAAAGACCAGGCCGTGGGTGGCGGCGGTATCGGCACGGCAGCGGTCCCCCGCGCCGGAATACAGCGCGATCAGGGCGTTGATGCCGACGCCGAAGCCAATGGCAATGGCGTTGATCATGTTCTGCACCGGGTACACCAGCGAAAGCGCCGTCATGGCCTGCTCACTGATCTGGGCAACAAAAAAACTGTCCACAATGTTGTACAGCGCGTTCACTGTCATGGAAAGCACCATGGGCAGCGCCATGGAAACCAGCAGCGGGAAAATAGGCCGCTCTTTCATAAAAGTATCGTTCACGGGTAAAGTGTAGCTCCTTTTTAGTTGGAATGCAGTGGAAATGGCGGGCAAAAACGGCACAAAAAAACCACACAACCACGCGTTAGCGCGGTTGTGTGGCGAAAAGTAGCAGTGCTGTAAAAATCCACACCGGGTTTTAGTAGGTATAGAATAGCATACACGGTGCGGGGTGTCAAGGGGCGAGGCGGAATGTTTTTGCGCCAGGGGCTTTGCAGGCGGGCGGGGGCGTGGTATAATCAAAATGTTCCAACATTATTATATTATAGGAGTGAAAAACGATGAGCAACACCGCACTGCATACCGATAAAGCCCCCGCCGCCATTGGCCCGTATTCCCAGGGTATCCAGGCAGGCAACACCATTTACGTTTCCGGCCAGATCCCCATTGACCCGGCTACCGGCGAATTTGCCGGGCAGGACATCAAGACCCAGACGCACCAGAGCCTGACCAATATTTCCAACATTCTGGCCGCTGCAGGCGCAAGCATGGCTGATGTGGTAAAAACCACGGTGCTGCTGAACGATATTGCAGACTTTGCCGCCATGAACGAGGTGTACGCTGAGTTCTTTACCGAGCCGTACCCCGCCCGCGCCGCTTTCCAGGCGGCAGGCATCCCCAAAGGCGCACTGGTAGAGATCGAGTGCGTGGCCGTGAAGGGCTGATAACGAACCCGAAGCGACAAAATGCGCCCCTGCGAAAAAAACTGTGGGGAAATTTACGCTTTTGTATTGACAACAGCGTTTGTGCTGTGGTATAGTATTTGAGGTAAAAAAAGCAGCGTCCGGCAGTGTGCCGTCGTTCACCTTGCGGGCCAAAGGGCTCCGGGTCATACAAAGATCACGCAATGATTGCGTGCCAACTTCGTATTCAGGCGGCTGCTTTTAGGGGCAGCCGCTTTTTCATTTCAATCTTTCAAGACTTGTAACGGAGGTGTATTCCAATCGCGAGCAACAGCAATTCCAAGGAACTGGAAATCAATGAGCAGATCCGTGATAAGGAAGTCCGCCTGATTGGCGCGGACGGCCAGCAGAAGGGCGTTATGAGCCCCCGCGATGCGCTGAAAATGGCGCAGGCGCTGGATCTGGACCTGGTCAAGGTGGCTCCCCAGGCCAAGCCCCCTGTCTGCAAAATTCTCGATTACGGCAAGTACCGTTTTGAGATGCAGAAAAAGGAAAAGGAAGCCAAGAAAAACCAGAAAGTGATCGAGCTGAAGGAGATCCGCCTTTCGCTCAACATTGATACCAACGACTTTAACACCAAGGTCAACCAGGCCGCAAAGTTCTTGCAGCAGGGCCACAAGGTAAAGGTTTCCATCCGGTTCCGCGGCCGCGAAATGGCGCACACCAGTCTGGGTATTGATGTGGAGCAGCGCTTTGCACAGGCGCTGGAAGGCAAGGCTGTGGTTGATAAGCAGCCTAAGCTGGAAGGCCGCAGCATGATGATGTTCCTGTCCCCCAGCCCGACCAAGTAAATACTCTATCTTACGGAGGAAAAGAAAATGGCTAAAATGAAACTTAAGACCTGCTCCGGTGCCAAAAAGCGCTTTAAGATGACTGCTTCCGGCAAGATCAAGCGCAACGCTTCCAAGCGCCGTCACATCCTGACCAAGAAGACCACCAAGCTCACCCGCGGCCTGCGTATGCCCAAGTACGTTGACAAGACCAACGAGGCTACTGTCCGCAAGATGATGCCCTACGGCGGCTGATTCGGCTGAATCATTTTCTGACTTGACTTAATGTGACTGTGTAAAAGGAGATATTACCATGGCTCGTATTAAAGGCGCAACCATGACGCATAAGCGTCGCACCAAAACTTTGAAGCTGGCTAAGGGCTACTACGGCTCCAAGAGCAAGCATTTCCGTATGGCCAAACAGGCTGTGATGAAGTCTGGCAACTATGCTTTCGTTGGTCGTAAGCAGAAGAAGCGCCAGTTCCGCAACCTGTGGATCACCCGCATCAACAACGCTGTTCGTGCCCAGGGCATGAACTACTCCACCTTCATGAACGGCCTGAAGAAGTCCGGCATCGAGCTGAACCGCAAGATGCTGAGCGAGATGGCCATCCACGATCCCGCCAGCTTCAACGCTCTGGTCGAGACCGCCAAGAAGGCGCTGTAAGAATCAGCTTTTTCAAAGACGCATGCGCCGCGCGCGCGTGCGTCATTTTGTTTATATGGAGATCATACGGGGGTGCCAGATGGAAACCATCACCAGCCGCGAAAACGCCAAAATCAAATATGCCTGCCGCCTGCGGGAAGAAGAAAAGCTCCGCACGGCGGATGGCCTGTTTTTTGCTGAGGGCCCCAAGCTCTGTCTGGAGCTGGCCCGCGGCTGTACCCTGCAAACCCTGTATGCCACCGAGAAGGCCCTGGCCCATACCCCAGAACTGGAAGCCTTTGCGGGCAAAACTGTGCTGGTAACAGAGCCGGTGGCACAAAAGCTTTCCGGAACCAAAACCAGCCAGGATGTGTTCGGCGTGTTTGAACACCCCGGCTGGCAGGCGGCAGATATTTTGGCAAAGGGACGCCGTATTCTGGCACTGGAAGCGGTGCAGGACCCCGGCAATGTGGGCACCCTGCTGCGCAGCGCGGCGGCCTTTGGCTTTGACGGTGTGCTGCTCTCCAAGGGGTGCGCGGCACCCTTTGCCCCCAAAACACTGCGGGCATCCATGGGGGCAGCCGGGCGGCTGCCGGTGGCCCCGGTGCAGGATCTGCCGCAGGCATTGCAGCAGCTGCGCGCACGCGGCGTGGTCTGCCTGGCTGCGGCGCTCTACCATTCCCGCCCGCTGGACGAAGCCCCGCAAAGCTACCCGGACGGCCTGTGCGCCGTGATCGGCAGTGAGGGACAGGGCTTGACGGACGCTGCCGTGCAGGCCTGCGATATGGCGGTGCGCATCCCAATGACGGACCTGGTGGAAAGCCTGAACGCCGGGGTTGCAGGCAGCGTCTTGCTTTGGCACTTCAGAGGTGTATAATAAGGTATGGACAGCACACTGTATTGGTTGTGGCTGGCCGAAGCGGTTGGGTCCAGCTGCCGCCTGGCGGGCAGACTGCTGGAAGAATACCCGGACCCGGCCGAACTGTATGGCCAGGTAAAAGCGGGCTGGAACCCGCCGGAATACCTGAGCGCAAGAGCCCGCGAATTTATGCAGGCGGTGGCCCCGGCCCAGATGGCGGGGCTGAAAAAGCGCTGCGATGATTTGAATATTTTTATCCTGACACCGGACAGCGCCGATTACCCCCAGCGGCTGCGGGATCTGCCCGACCTGCCGTTGGTGCTGTACGGCACCGGAAACCCTGCCTGCCTGAACGGGCGGCGGTATGTGGGCATGGTGGGCACCCGCCGCCCCACAAAGTATGGGCTTTCCGCCTGCCGGGATCTTTCGCTGACAATGGCGGAGCAGGGTGTGGTGATCGTAAGCGGGCTGGCCGAAGGGCTGGACGGCGCAGGCCACCGCGCGGCGGTGGAAGCCGGGCAGCAGACCGTTGCTTTTTTGGGCACGGCCATCAACAAGACCTTCCCAGCGGTGAACGTGACCCTGCGCACAGAGCTGGAAGCTCTGGGAGGTGCCGTGCTGAGCGAATACCCGCCGGATTATACGGGCAAAATGACAGGGACCTTTTTGGCCCGCAACCGGCTGATTGCCGGTTTGAGCGAGGCCCTCTGCGTGGCGGAAGCCCGCACCCGCAGCGGAACGCTGAACACGGTGAGCCATGCCGAAGAGTACGGCAGGCCGGTGTTTGCGGTACCCGGCAGCATTTACAGCCCCACCAGCGAGGGCACCAATGAACTGCTGCGCACCGGCCGCGCCCGCGCCCTGTGCACGGCGGATGATGTGCTGGATACCCTGCACATTGCACCCGGCGGCACCGAGCTGGTGCAGGAGGGGGTTATGCTGGATGAGCTGACCCCCAACGCCCGCACCGTGCTGGCAGAACTGGGCCCTAAAGCGCAGACGGCAGATGACTTGGCTGCCGCAACGGGGCTTGCCGTGCAGGCTGTTCTGGCGGCGCTCATGGAGCTGGAATTTGCCGGCGCCGCCGTGGATAACGGCGGGGGCCGGTATACCGCGGCATAAGGGCAAGCGGCCCCAGCCGCAGCGGGTGGATATGGCCCGCATATATGGTGACATTACGGAAAGTATCCGATTAAGATAGGGCAATACCGCATAATTCTAAGTGCCGATACGGCGAGCGAGGTGCGGCAGATGCCAAGCCAAAAGCGCAGATAATACTGGATGTCTTATCGAGCATTTTGGCAACGCAGATGCCGTGCCGCAGCTGCCGGAGCGGTGCTTAAGCCGCAAGGCGGGAATTGTGCGGTGTTGCCATAGAACTTATACGCCAATTTGGGAGAAACAGATATGGCAAAGCAAACTGAACTGGAGCTGACTGCCCAGCAGGCAGCGCAGCCGGAAGAAACCCCGGCAAAAAAAACTGCCGCAAAAAAGACTGCAGCGAAAAAACCGGCAGCAAAAAAAGCAACCACGAAAAAGACAACGACCAAAACCAAGGCAGCTAAGGCAGAGGACGGCGAAACCGCAGCCAAAAAACCTGCCGCAAAGCGCACCACCAAAAAGACCGAAGCAAAGCCCGGCACCAAGCTGGTGATCGTGGAATCCCCGGCCAAGGCAAAGACCATTGGCAAATACCTGGGCCGCGGCTATACCGTAACGGCCAGCATGGGCCATATCCGGGACCTGCCCGCCAGCACGCTGGGCATTGATGTGGAACATGGCTATACCCCCAAGTATATTACCATCAAAGGCAAGACCGCGCTGGTCAAGGACCTGAAAGCCGAAGCGAAAAAAGCACAGACCGTCTATCTGGCAACCGACCCGGACCGTGAAGGCGAGGCAATCAGCTGGCATCTGGCCAATGTGCTGGGGCTGGACCCCACCGCCCCCAACCGCGTGACCTTTGACGAGATCACCAAAAAGGGCGTGCAGGAGGGTATGGCCCACCCGCGCACCATTGATATGGATCTGTTCAACGCCCAGCAGGCCCGGCGCGCGCTGGATCGCCTGGTGGGTTATAAGCTCAGCCCGTTTTTGTGGCATAAGGTGCGCCGCGGGCTTTCGGCTGGCCGCGTGCAGAGCGTGGCGGTGCGCATTATCCGCGACCGCGAGATCGAAATTGAAAACTTTAAGCCCGAAGAATACTGGAACATTGACGCCAACCTGAAGCCCCGCCAGAGCGGCTGTGCGTTCAACGCACGGCTGACAGCCCAGGCGGACGGCACCAAGCTGGTGGTGAAAAATAAAAAACAGGCGGATGCCATTCTGGCCGCGTTGGACGGCAAACCCTACACCGTGACCCGTGTGGATAAGGGCCAGCGCCGCCGCCAGCCGCAGCCACCGTTCATCACCTCCACCCTGCAGCAGGATGCCAGCCGCGCACTGGGGTTTTCGGCCACCCGCACCATGCGTGCCGCCCAGCGCCTGTATGAAGGTATGGAGGTGCACGGCTATGGCCAGATCGGTCTGATCACCTATATGCGTACCGACAGTCTGCGCATTGCGGACGAAGCCGCCGCAGCCGCTAAGACCTTTATCGGCAAGACCTGGGGCGAAAATTACGTCTGCAACAAAAAGCGCGTCTGGAAATCCCGCTCCGCCACAGCGGCGCAGGATGCCCACGAAGCCATCCGCCCCTCAATGCCGGAACTGACGCCGGACCAGGTGGAGGGCAGCATCTCCGGCGATGAAGCCAAGCTGTACCGCCTGATCTGGAGCCGCTTTATGGCATCCCAGATGGCAGACTGCCTGATGGATACCGTTTCGGCCAACATCACGGCGGGGGATTATATCTTCCGCGCATCGGGTTTCCATGTAACGTTTGACGGCTTTACCGCTTTGTATGAGGAAGCCACCGACGATAAGCAGAAGAAAGAAACCGCCCTGCCCCCGCTGGAAGTGAGCCAGGACCTGAAACTGAACAAGCTTTCGGCGGAGCAGAAATTCACCCAGCCGCCGCCGTACTATACTGAAGCAACGCTGATCCATGCGCTGGAAGAAAACGGTATTGGCCGCCCTTCCACCTATGCGCCGATCATTACCACCATTGTGGACCGCGGCTATGTGGAAAAGGAGCAGAAAAAGCTCAAAACCACCCCGCTGGGCCGCGCGGTGAACCAGGTCATGCTGGAACAGTTCCCTGATATCGTGGACCCGACATTCAGTGCCGATATGGAGAAAAAGCTGGACGTTGTGGAAGCCGGTAAGGCGGACTGGGTCAAAACAGTGGACGATTTCTACCAGGGCTTTGAAAAAAGCCTGGAAGCCGCCGAAAAGAACATGGAGGGCAAAAAGATCAAAGTGGAGGATATCCCCACCGACGAGATCTGCGAAAAATGCGGCCGCCCCATGGTGATCAAAAGCGGGCGGTACGGCAAGTTTGTGGCGTGTTCCGGCTTTCCGGAGTGCCGCAACGCCCACCCCATTGTAAAGGATACCGGCGGCCTGTGCCCGCTGTGCGGCGGCCATATGCTGCTGCGCAAAAGCGCCAAGGGCCGCGTGTATTACGGCTGCAGCAACTACCCCACCTGCAACTTTATGACATGGGATGAACCCGTGCCGGAAACCTGCCCCCACTGCGGCAAAACGCTGTTTAAGCGCCGCGGCCAGCTGTACTGCGCCAAAGAGGGCTGCGGGTTTGTGAAGAATATCGAAAAGACAAACGCGGAGAAATAACGCATGCAAATCAAAATCATCGGTGCCGGGCTGGCCGGGTGCGAAGCCGCCCTTTGGCTGGCGGACCACGGCGTGCAGGTGGACCTGTACGAGCAAAAGCCGGTCAAGTTTTCGCCTGCGCACAAAAGTGCAGGCTTTGCGGAGCTGATCTGCTCCAACTCCCTCAAGGCGGAACGGCCGGATTCGGCTTCCGGTCTGCTGAAAATTGAAATGCGCATGATGGGGTCCCACCTGCTGGATGCTGCCGAGACCGCCCGCGTGGCGGCTGGCGGTGCACTGGCGGTGGACCGTGATGTGTTTTCCACTGCCGTGACGGAAATGGTGGAAAAGAACTCGGGCATTACCGTTCACCGCGAGGAAGTGACCGCGCTGGACGAAAGCGTTCCGGTGCTGGTGGCTTCCGGCCCGCTGACCGAGGGTGTGCTGGCGGAGCAGATTGCCGCGCTGACCGGCAGCCACCGGCTGAGCTTTTTTGACGCCGTGGCTCCCATTGTGAGCGCCGAAAGCCTGGATATGGAAAAGATCTTTGCGGCGTCCCGCTACGGGCGCGGTGAAGCCGATTACCTGAACTGCCCATTCAACAAATTGGAATATGAAACGTTTTATAACGAATTGTTGAACGCGGAGCGTGCCCCTCTGCATGACTTTGATGGGGAGCTGACGGTGTACGAAGGCTGTATGCCTATTGAGGTGATGGCGGGCCGCGGGGCGGATACCATGCGCTATGGCCCGCTGCGCCCGGTGGGCCTGCGGGACCCGCGCACCGGCCACCGCCCCTGGGCCAACGTACAGCTGCGCGCCGAAAACACCGCCCGCACGCTGTACAATATCGTTGGTTTCCAGACCAATTTGAAATGGGGCGAGCAGAAGCGCGTTTTTTCGATGATTCCCGGCCTGGAACATGCAGAGTTCATCCGCTATGGCGTGATGCACCGCAATACCTTTTTGGAAAGCCCGGCGGTGCTGACCAAGGGGCTCTACCTGAAAGAGCACCCCAACGTGTTTTTTGCCGGGCAGATCACCGGGTTTGAGGGCTATATGGAAAGCGCGGCTTCCGGCCTGCTGGCAGCGCGCAATTTGTACGCCCGTTTGCAGGGCAGAGAGCTGCCGCCCCCGCCGACCACAACGATGTGTGGCGCACTGATCGATTATATCACCACCCCCAACAAGGACTTCCAGCCCATGGGTGCCAACATGGGCATTCTGCCGCGCACCGAGGAGATTGACACCATCCGGGATAAGCGCGAACGGTATATGGCACTTTCTGATGCTGCACAGGCCGCCATGCGGGCATGGGCAGCCGAAGCGGAACACTGAGGTGGATTATGAAAATTTTACTGGACGCAATGGGTGGCGATAACGCCCCGAAATCGACCGTACAGGGCGCAGCCGATGCGGTAAAAGAGTTTGGTGATGGCATGACCCTGGCCCTGCTGGGTGATGAAGCCAAGATCAAGGCCGCTGCCCAGGAGCTTGGCGTGGACCTGACCCCCTTTGAGCTGATTCACTGCACCGAGGATGTGGATATGCACGATGACCCGGTCAAGGCCGTGCGCCACAAAACGGATTCCAGCCTGGTCAAAGGCCTGACGATGCTGAAAAACGGCGAGGCGGATGCCTTTGTTTCCGCCGGTTCCACCGGCGCGCTGCATGTGGGCACCAGTTTGATCGTGCGCACCGTCAAGGGGGTCAAGCGCCCGGCGCTGGCTACTTGCATGCCGGGCAAAAAGCAGCCGTTTTTGCTGCTGGACTGCGGCGCAAACGCCGAATGCCGTGCCGAGATGCTGAATGCCTTTGGCACCATGGGCAGCGTGTACATGAATAAGGTCATGGGCCGCAAGGACCCCGCCGTCGCGCTGGTGAACAACGGCGCCGAGGACACCAAGGGCACCCCGATGTACCGCGAAGCCCACGGCCTGCTGAAAGCAAACCCGGCCATCCGCTTTGTGGGCAACATTGAGCCGCGTGATATTATGGCTGGTGAGGTGGACGTTATCGTCTGCGACGGCTTTGTGGGCAATGTGGTGCTGAAGCTGACCGAGGGTGTGGCAGGTACTTTGCTGGGCATGCTGAAAGACATCTTTATGCAGAGCATTGTGACCAAGCTGTGCTACCTTGGCGTAAAAGGCGGGCTGCGCAATCTGAAGCACATGATGGACTCTGAGGAGATCGGCGGTGCACCGCTGCTGGGCGCGGCAAAGCCGGTCATCAAGGCACACGGTTCCAGCAAGGCCAAGGGCATCAAGAACGCCATCCGCCAGGCAAAGCTGTGCGTTGCCAATGACCTGTGCGGCACCATGCAGAGCGCCCTGGTCGAAGTAGCCGCCAAGGCCGCAGCAGAAAAGACAGACGCGGAATAAAACGGCATATCGTGCGAAAATTGAAATGTTATGCCCGCCCATTGGAAATGGCCGGTACCAAAATATAGGCAGCGGGCGCACAATGTGCACCCCTACGGGATAGCCGCAAAACCAAAGCCCATTGCAGGGGCGGGCATTGCCCGCCCGGCCTGCAAAACATCCCGATATACAATCGCAAAACAGAGAGAACGAAAGGTAAGGCAATCTTATGACCACGCGTACCCCTGAGGAATTGGAAGAAAAGCTGCATTACCATTTTAAGAATAAAGAACTGCTCATCACGGCGCTGACCCACAGCTCTTACGCCAACGAGAGCAAAACCCCTACGCTGTATAACGAGCGGCTGGAATTTTTGGGCGACAGTGTGCTGTCCGTTGTGGTGGCAAACTATCTGTTCCACCATTCCACCCGCCCGGAGGGCGAACTGTCCCGCATGCGCGCTTCGCTGGTCAGCGAGGACGCGCTGTTCCAGTTTGCGCAGGAGATCGACCTGGGCTCTTACCTGCGGCTGGGCCGCGGCGAGGAGCTGGGCGGCGGGCGCTGCCGCCCCAGCGTGGTTTCGGATGCGTTTGAAGCCACCATTGCCGCTTTGTTCCTGGACGGCGGCATTGAGACCGCCCGCAACTTTATCCTGCCGTTCATCACGGAGGGCAAAACCGCCGAGGATGACCACAAGACCGCCCTGCAGGAAGTGGTGCAGAAACACCCGGACGACCGCCTGACCTACACCGTGACAGGGGAATCCGGCCCGGCGCATGATAAGCGGTTCCAGGTTACTGTGGCGCTGAACGGCAAGGCGCTGGCTGTGGGCGAAGGCCGCAGCAAAAAGGCTGCGGAACAGCAGGCTGCCAAAGCGGCGCTGACCAAGCTGGAACAGCAGGCATAAAAAGGGGCATCTATGCGCTTAAAAGAACTTGAGATACAGGGCTTCAAGTCCTTCCCGGATAAAACGCGGATCACCATTGGCGAAGGCATTACCGGTGTTGTGGGGCCGAACGGCTCCGGCAAAAGCAACATTTCGGATTCCATCCGGTGGGTTCTGGGCGAAACCAGCTCCAAACAGCTGCGCGGTGCGGGCAAGATGGAGGACGTTATTTTTGGCGGCACCCAGACCCGCGGCGCAATGGGCTATGCGGCGGTATCGCTGACCATTGATAACTCCGATCATGGGCTGGAAATGGACGCGGACGAAGTAACCATTGGCCGCCGCTATTACCGCAGCGGGGAGAGCGAGTATACCATCAACGGCCAGAGCGTGCGCTTAAAAGATGTGTACGAGCTGCTGCTGGATACCGGCCTTGGGCGCGATGGCTACGCCATTGTGGGTCAGGGGCGCATTGCGGAGATCGTTGGTGCAAAATCCACCGAGCGGCGCGAGATTTTTGAGGAAGCATCTGGCATTGCCAAATACCGCTACCGCAAAAATGAAGCCGAACGCCGCCTGGCCGCGGCGGAGGGCAATCTGGAACGCCTGCGGGATATTCTGGGGGAGCTGGAAAAGCGGGTTGGACCCCTGAAACGCGACAGCGAAAAGGCGGAGCAGTTCCTGGCATATTCCGAGACCCGCAAGGGGCTGGAAATTACCCTGTGGGTGGATTCAATCCGCCGCGCACAGGATACGGTGCGGGACCAGCAGCGCAAGTATGAGGCGGCGGAAAGCGACTATGCACGCATTTCCCGCCAGCTGGATGAATTTGACACCCGCACCGAAGCCCTGCGCGCCGAAGCCCAGCAGCTGATGCTGCAGGTGGAGGAAGCAAACGCTGAAATCCGCACCATTACCGAGCAGAACGCCGGGAGCGAAAGCCAGCTGGCAGTTTTGCAGAACGAAACCGAACACGCGAACGAGCAGATCCGCAGCGCCAGCGATGAGCTGACCCGCGCCGGGGAAGGCGCAAAGGGGATTGCGCAGGAAGCGGACGAGCACAAAGCGGAAATCACCCAGCTGCAAACCGTGCTGCAAAATCTGGATGCCGAGGCGGACAAGCTGCGCCAGCAGCTGAACACGCTGGAACAGCAGGCGCTGCAAAGCGGTGAGCGGCGGGAGATCGTGAGCGCCGCCATGGCCCGCATGCAGCAGAATGCCACTGCCCTGCAGGTGCGGGGTGCGGGGCTGCAATCCGCCGTGGAAGCGGCCCGCGCCCAGCTGAACGGCCTGAAAAACCAGGAAGCCGCCGCGGGTGATGTGGCACAAAAACTGACCGAGGAACGGGACGCTGCTGCCGAGCACCTGAAAGAGTGCGAGGAAGCCGTGACCCGCAACGATAATATCCGCTCCGGCTTAAAGCTCAAGCTGGAAAGCCGCCGCCGCCAGCAGGCGGAAGCCGCTGAAGCTTTGCAGAAGGCCGCAGCGGATAAAAACAACACCGCCCAGCGCATCCGCATTCTGGAGGATCTGGAGCGCAACATGGACGGCTATCAGCAGAGCGTAAAAGCCGTCATGCGCGCCGCGGGCGGTGGGCGGCTGCGGGGCATCATCGGCCCGGTGGCCGGTATCCTGAGCGTGCGCAAGGGGTACGAAATCGCAATTGAAACGGCACTTGGCTTTGCGCTGCAGAACATTGTAGTGCAGGACCAAGGCTGCGCCCGCGCGGCCATCACCTTTTTGAAGGAAGAACGCGCCGGACGCGCAACCTTCCTGCCGCTGGATACCGTGCAGGGCAGCCGATTCAATGGCCGCCTGACCGGCACGGCGGAGGTGGCCGCCGACCTGGTGGAGACCGCCCCCCAGTACCAGCATATTATTGATAACCTGCTGGGCCGCATTATTGTGGTGGAGGATCTGGGCGAAGCGTCGGTGGTGGCCAAAAATCTTGGCTACCGCAACCGCATTGTCACAATGGACGGCCAGGTCATCAACGCAGGAGGTTCCTTTACCGGCGGTTCCACCGCGCGCAGCGTGGGTGTGTTCAGCCGCAAGCAGGAACTGGACGAACTGCGTGCCAAGGTGCTGAAACTGGACGAGCGCCGCGCAGCAGCCGAAAAGGAAGCCGCCGCCCGCAAAGCGGAGGTGGATAACCTGACCGCCCAGCTGGCCGGTGCCGAGAGCGAGGGCATGACCGCCGCTGCGGCCCGCCTGAAAGCCGAGATGGAGCTGGATCAGCTGAACACCGCGCTGGAAGAGGGCAAGAATGCTGCCGCCCACCGCGGGCAGGAGATCGCCGCGCTGGAACAGCAGCTGCGGGAGAACACTGCGGCCGCCGCCCAGGCAGAAAACGCCCGCAAACAGGCGGAAGCCGAGATTGAAACGCACCGCAAAGAGCTGGAAAGCCTGGGCGCTTCCACCAGTGATGTGACCCGCCAGCGGGAGGAAGCATCGCAGAAACTTTCGGATAACCGAATGCAGAAGCTGCGCACCGAGAAGGACCTGAGCCTGCACGAAGCAGCGCTGGAAACCCTGAAAGGCCGCAGCGGCGAAGCCGAAGCCCGCGTGCGGGAACTGCAGGCCAATGTGGCCGCCGCCAAAGAGCGCATTGCCGCCAATGAGCTGCGCGCCAATGAAATCAAGCGAGCCAGAGAAGAAAACAAACAGAAGATCACCGCGGCGGAGGAAACCATCCGCAAGGCTAATGCCGAGCGCATGGAAAAGGAAGCCGCTGTGACCCGCCTGACCCAGGAAAACCGCACCCTGACCGATGAGCGCGAGCGGATGAGCGGCGAGATGGCCCGCCTGGCCGAGCGCAAGACCGCGGCGGAAACTGAGCTGAACACCACTGCATCCAAGCTGTGGGAGGAATACCAGCTGACCGAAGCCGAGGCGGAAAAGCTCTGTGTACCCTTTGCCAATGTGGCAGACCTGCGCCGCCAGGTGGCCGAAGTGCGCGGCAAGATCCGCGTGCTGGGCAACGTGAATGTGGGCGCGATCGAAGAGTACAAGGAAGTTAAAGAACGGTACGACTTCATGAAAGCACAGGTCACCGATGTGGAGAAATCCCGCGCAGAGCTGAACCGAATGATTGCCGAGCTGTGCAGCGAAATGCAGGAGATGTTCACCGCCAGCTTTAAGGAGATCAACCGCAACTTCGGTGCGATCTTCCGCGAGCTGTTCGGCGGCGGTTCGGCGAGGCTCTATCTTTCGGATGAGAACGATGTGCTGAACTCCGGCATTGAAATTCAGGTTTCGCCCCCCGGCAAGGTCATCAAAAACCTGTCGGCTCTGTCCGGCGGCGAACAGGCGCTGGTGGCCATCAGCATTTATTTTGCCATTCTGGCCGTCAACCCGTCGCCGTTCTGCATCCTGGACGAAATTGAAGCTGCACTGGACGATGTGAACGTTACGCGCTATGCGCAGTATCTGCGCCGCATGACCGAACGCACCCAGTTCATCGTTATCACCCACCGCCGCGGCACCATGGAAGCAGCTGATGTGCTGTACGGCGTGACCATGCAGGAGGATGGTGTTTCCAAGATCCTGCGCCTTGACCTTGAGAACGTTTCCGCTGATCTGATCAGTTAATTCAAAGGAGGAACCGCCATGGGATTCTTCGATATTTTTAAGAAAAAGAAGAAAATGAGCGATGGCCTGGAAAAAACCAGAACGGACTTTTTCCAGAACATCGTCAACACCTTGACCAGCTCTGTTATTGATGATGACCTGTATAATGATTTGGAAGAGCAGCTGATTCTGGCCGATGTCGGCCCCAGCTGCGCGGTGCGTTTGGTGGACGAGCTGCGCGACGAGGTAGAGATCAACGGCCTGCATACCGGCCAGGAAGCGCTGGATGCCCTGCGCGATATCATCCGCCGCGAGGTAAGCCCCAAAACTGACCTGGACCTGAGCGGCAAACCGGCGGTTATTCTGGTTGTGGGCGTGAACGGCGTGGGCAAAACCACCACCATTGCCAAGCTGGCTTATCTGTACAAGGATCTGGGCAAGCGGGTCATGCTGGCGGCAGGCGATACCTTCCGCGCAGCGGCCAGCGAACAGCTGGAAACCTGGGCCGACCGTGCCGGGGTGCCGCTGGTCAAGGCGGGCGAGGGCGCTGACCCCGCAGCCGTGATTTTTGATGCGGTCAAATCCGCCACGGCCCGCGGCTATGATATGGTCATTGCCGATACCGCAGGCCGCCTGCACAACAAAAAGGGCCTGATGGATGAGCTGGCAAAGATCAGCCGCAGCGTGAAAAAGGCCAGCCCGGATGCCAGCCTGGAAGTGCTGCTGGTGCTGGATGCCATTACCGGCCAGAACGCCATCAGCCAGGCGCAGGAGTTCTGCCGCGCCGCCGGTGCCACCGGCGTTGTGCTGACCAAGCTGGACGGCACCCCCAAGGGTGGCTGCATCATCGGTGTGCACGAAAAGCTGGGCCTGCCCATCCGTTTTGTGGGCGTGGGGGAAAAGATCGACGACCTGATCTTCTTCTCCGCCACCGATTTTGCCGAAGCCCTGCTACCGGAGGTTCCGCAGCATAAAAAAGAGGAAACGGAGCAGGCAGGGGAGGAACAGGCATGATCGTTTGTGCAGCCACCAACAATGCGGGCAAGCTGAAAGAGCTGCGCCGCATCCTGACCCGCTGCGGCCACGAGGTAAAAAGCCTGCGGGAACTGGGTGTAACCCTGGACCCGGAGGAAACCGGAACCACCTTTGCGGAAAACGCAAAGATTAAGGCCGAAGCCTTTTGCAAGGCAACCGGCCTGCCCACCGTGGCGGATGATTCCGGCCTGTGCGTGGATGCCCTGAACGGGGCACCCGGCGTGTACAGCGCACGCTATGCGGGTGAGCACGGCAACGATGCCGCCAACAACGAAAAGCTGATGGCAGAGATGCAGAATGTGCCGGTGGGACAGCGCGCCGCCAAGTTCGTTTCGGCGGTCTGCCTGATCCTGCCGGATGGGCGGGAGCTGGTTGTGACCGGCGAATGCCCCGGCAGTGTGGCCCTGACCCCGGCGGGCGATAACGGTTTTGGGTATGACCCGCTGTTTGTCCCCGATGCCGTCGGCCTGCCCGGCGGCGGCACGGTACCCAACACCGCACACCGCACCTATGCCGAGCTAGCCGATGCCGAAAAAGACGCCATCAGCCACCGCGGCCGCGCCATGGAAAAGCTGGAAGCCGAGCTCGCCGCATTTTTGGGCGAATGAGCCGCAGAGAAAAACTGAATAGAACGATTTGATTTTGACTGAACAATAAGGAGCGAACAATGTCTTTGACAAGCAAACAGCGCGCCGCACTGCGCGGCATGGCCAACACCATGGAGCCGGTTTTCCAGATCGGCAAGGGCGAAATTGATGAAACGCTGATCAAGGGCGTGGATGACTGCATCAAAGCCCGCGAGCTGATCAAGCTGAAGGTGCTGGAAAACAGCGAGTATGATGCCCGCGAGGCTGCCGACATCCTGTGCGAAGCCATCCATGCAGAGTGCGTGCAGGTGATTGGCCGCAAGTTTGTGCTGTTCCGCAAAAAGCCGAAGGAATCTGCTTATGCGGAACTGCTGAAAAAGTAAGATGAAAGCACTGCTATTTGGCGGCACATTTGACCCGCCCCACGCCGGGCACATGAACAACCTGCGGGCCGCCATGCAGGCGGTGCAGCCGGATGTGGTGCTGGTTATGCCGGCGGGCATCCCACCCCACAAGCACGCTAGCGCAACGCCGGGCGAACTGCGCCTTGCCATGTGCGAATGCTTTAAGGCGCTTGGCCCCCAGGTGCAGGTGAGCCAGTGGGAAGTGGACCGCGCGGGCCGCAGCTATACCTATAATACCGTCAGCATGCTGCAGGAAAAGTATCCCGGCGCTCAGCTGTATATGACAATTGGCAGCGATATGCTGGAAACATTTGATGAATGGTACCGCTGGCGGGAAATTTTGGCTATGGTCACCCTGGTGGTGCAAAGCCGGGAACCCGGCGATGGCGACGCTCTGTGTGCAGCAGCCCAAAAGCTGGAAGAAGCAGGCGGGAAGATCATGTTTGCGGATGCCCCGGTGCTGGAGTGTGCCTCCAGCGATATCCGCGCAGGAAAGTATCCCCCTGCCCGGCTGAAGGAGCTGCTGCCCCCGCCGGTGGCGGATGTGATACACCGGAACGGGCTGTACGGCAAGCTGATTTGAAGCCATAGATAGGGTACAATAAAATAGGGAAAGGATGCGGATCTTGATGACAGTGGACGAAGCAAAAGCGCTGGTAAAAAGCCGTTTGAGCGAAAAGCGTTACAAGCACACCATAAATGTAAAAAAAATGGCAGTCAAGCTGGCAAAACGCTATGGCGCGGATGAGGAAAAGGCCGCATTAGCGGCACTTTTGCACGACAGCGCGAAAGAACTGCCCAAGGCAGAGATGTTGCAGATTTTTGCTGACAATGCTATAATAGCTAAAAATGCCGCCAAGCGCCCTGCGCCGGTGTGGCATGGGTACGCGGCCTCGGTTTTGTGCCAGACACAGTGGGGTGTGACGGACCCGGAAATTTTATCTGCCATAGAGTGCCATACCACTGGCAAAAAGAACATGAGCCTGTTGGACAAGATTATTTACATGGCGGATATGACCAGTGCCGAACGGGATTACCCCGGTGTGGAGGCGCTGCGTGCCGAGGAAATGCTGAACCTGGACCTGGCGCTGTGCCATGCACTGGAACAAAGCATTGCTTTTGTGCGCGAAAAAGGCAACCCACTGGACCCCGATACCGTTGCCGCACTGGATGATGCCCGCGCGGCCTGCACCCGATAAAGGGGCAGGCACTGCCTTTTGCGGGTGTGCCGTAACCGAATAAGATGAAAGACCAGTTCCCATCGTTTGAATAAAAGGGAGGAACGTTATGAGCGAGATCCGCAGGGTAAACACCGGCGATGCGCCGCGCAATGTCTACCATGCTGGTGACGCGCCGCGCACGGTGAACACCGGGCGTACTGTGAAAACAGGCAGTGCGTTGAATCAGGATGAGTACGAAGCTGCCCGCCGCCGTGCACAGCAGCTTGCCGCCAATAACACCCGCCGCACCCGCAGCTTTAACCGTGTGCAGCA
>NZ_JAQFEN010000016.1:27697-66323 GCF_027689445.1 Gemmiger qucibialis
CAAACCGATGTTGACCGCTACCGCGCCGCCCAGCAGAAAGAGCAGGAAGCCCGCGCCGCTGCTGCCCAGCAGCAGGCCCAGGAAGCCCACGCTGCCCGCGAAGCTGCCGCGCGCCAGCAGGCCCAGGCCGCTGCCCAGAGCGAGCAGCCCCTGACCCGCGCCCAGCGCCAGGCGTTGGAGCTGCAGCGCCGCGCCCGCAGCCAGAGCGCACAGGGGGCCACCCGCACCCAGGTGCGCCGGCTGGACCTGAACGAAACCAAAGGCAGCCGCGCACATTATGATATGAACGCGGATGCAGAGTATCAGGCGCGTGTGGCCCGCCGCGCTGCCCAAACGGCAGCCCAGCCCGCTGCACCCCAGGCCGCGCCGCAGCAGGAGGACACCGTTATGCAGGCTTCACGCAGCGCCGGGAAACCGGCAGCCGGAAGCGGAAAATCCGCCGCAGGCAAGAGCGGCAGCAAATCTGCCGCAGGCGGCGGTGGCAAACCGCCCAAGGGCGGCAGCCGCAAAGGCAAAGGCGGCGCAGGCCCCTATGGCCCGAACGGCAAGAAAAAGAAAAAAGGCGGCTGGTGGAAGGCGTTACTGGGCACCCTGCTGGCCATCGCTGTGATCTTTTTTGGCACGGTCGTCTTTATCATGCACGCCATTGCACCGTCGGCGGGGTCCATCAGCCTGAACCAGCTGATCAACACCCCCAAAGAGTATGCGGGCAAAGAGTTCAACCTGCTGGTGGTGGGCATTGACCGCTCCACCGAGACCGGGCAGGAAACCGATTCGCAGGTAGATGACGGCATGACCGACATGATTTTGTACCTGCACTTCAACAATGAGACCGGCCAGGTCAAGATGCTGCAGATCCCGCGCAACATCTTTGTTACCACGGATGCCAGCTTCTCCGGCAATTATCAGATCAACGCCATTGCCAAAACGCAGGGCTCCAACGGCGGCAACAACATCAGCGCGCTGGCCGATGAGATCTATAACATTTTTGGCCTGCATGTGGACGGCTACCTGTCCGTCCGGCTGGAAGCGCTGACCCAGATCATTGATACCTTCGGCGGCATTCGGGTGTATGTGCCGCAGGATATGGATTACGGCGGCAGCCACCTGAGCCAGGGCTACCAGACCATGGACGGCGCGGCGGCAGAGTTCTTCCTGCGCACCCGCCACATTTATGCGGACTCTGACCTGGGCCGCCTGCGGATGCAGCGGTACTTCTATGCGGCGCTGTTCGCCCGTATGCGCAGCATGACGGTATGGGATATCGCCAAGCTGCTGCCGGTCATCACCAGCCAGATGGAAACCGACCTGAGCGCAACCGAGCTTGTCAGCGTGGCGGTCAGTATGCTGAAAATTTCCAGCTCCAACATTATGTTCTGCCAGGCTCCCGTGTATATGGGTCAGGCCATCAGCTATAACGGCAACAGTACCGTTGTGGTGGCAAGGCAGGAAACGGCAGACCTGCTGAACGAGTATTTCCGCGAGAATACCGGCCCGGTGGATGCCAGCCAGCTGAACATTGCAGGGGATGACGGCCTGTTTGATTTGAGCGGCCTGACGGCTTCTGACCCCAGCGTGCAGTTTATGGGAAGCCTGAACGAAGAAATTTCCAACGCACAGCAGACAAACAACATTGACGGTTCGGCCACAACGGATGTTTATGATACCGCAACCCCGGCGCCGGATGACAGCACGGACGGGGACAGCACCGATGGTGACAGCACCCCGTCAGAATGATAATAGATCCTGCAACAAAGGAGAATTGAATGGAAAGCAAAGAACTTGCCATCCGTCTGGCCCGCGCGCTGGACGCGAAAAAAGGCTATAATATCCGCATCCTGCATGTGGAAAACCTGACCACGGTAACGGATTATTTCGTGATCGCAACCGGCAATTCCACCACCCATGTGGGCGCGCTGGCAGACGAGGCGGACTTCCAGCTGGGCCGCGCAGGCGTGAACGTGCTGCGCACCGAAGGCCATGACGGCAACCGCTGGGTGCTGTTGGATTACGGCAGCGTGATTGTGCATGTATTTACGCCGGAAGCCCATGACTTCTATGACCTGGAGCACCTGTGGGCTGACGCCAAGGAGCTGCCCGCCGAAGAGTGGGAAGAAAAGCCGGAAGAGCAGGCGTAAACATGGATGCTGGATGGCTCCCCTTGAGGGGAGCTGGCACCCCGAAAGAACATAAAATACAGGGGTGCGTGACGCCGAACCACCACTCACCGGCTGCGCCGGAGCTCCCCTCCAGGGGAGCCGATGCGGAGCGCAAAAGCACAGTACGCACAAATTTCTGTGGGGAGAGAAGCTTTATGAAATATGATTTCAAGGCCGTTGAGGCCAAATGGCAAAAGGTATGGCAGGATGAACACACCTTCCATGCTGAGATCGACCATTCCAAACCCAAGTTCTACGCACTGGTAGAATTCCCGTACCCGTCTGCGGCCGGCCTGCATGTTGGCCACCCCCGCAGCTATACCGCGCTGGATATTGTGGCACGCAAAAAGCGTCAGTGCGGCTATAATGTCCTGTACCCTATGGGCTGGGATGCTTTTGGTCTGCCGACCGAGAACTATGCCCTGAAAAACCACATCAACCCGGAAATCGTGACCGCCAAGAACGTGGCCCGCTTCAAGAGCCAGCTGCAGGCACTGGGCCTGAGCTTTGACTGGGACCGCGAGATCAACACCACTGACCCCGAATACTACAAGTGGACCCAGTGGATCTTCCTGCAGCTGTACAAGCACGGTCTGGCTTATAAAAAGGCTACCACCGTCAACTACTGCACCGGCTGCAAGGTCGTTCTGGCCAACGAGGAAGTTGTAAACGGCGTGTGCGAGCGCTGCGGCAGCCCCGTTGTGCAGCGCGTGAAGAGCCAGTGGATGCTGAAGATCACCGCTTACGCGGACCGCCTGATCGATGACCTGGACCAGGTGGATTACATCGACCGTGTCAAGACCCAGCAGCGCAACTGGATCGGCCGCAGCCATGGCGCTGAGGTCAACTTTGAAACCTCTGCTGGTGATACCCTGACCGTTTATACCACCCGCGCGGATACCTTGTTCGGCGTTACCTACATGGTCATCTCCCCGGAGCATGCCTACATCAAAAAGTGGATCGATGCCGGGCTGATCAAGAACGTGGATGCCGTAAAGGCATACCAGGATGAAGCCGCCCGCAAGAGCGACTTTGAGCGTACCGAGCTGAACAAGGAAAAGACCGGCGTTAAGATCGAGGGCGTGACCGCCATCGACCCCGTCAACGGCGCAGAGGTGCCCATCTTTATCTCTGACTATGTTCTGGCAACTTACGGAACCGGTGCTATTATGGCCGTGCCTGCCCACGACAGCCGCGACTGGGAGTTCGCCAAGAAGTTCGGCCTGCCCATCATCGAGGTCGTCAAGGGCAATACCCCGGCCAACCTGGATGAGGCTGCCTTTACCGATGTTGCCACCGGCACGCTGGTCAACTCCGGCTTCCTGACCGGTTTGTCCGTTGAAGATGCCAAGGAAAAGATGTATGCCTGGCTGGAAGAAAACCACAAGGGCTGCAAGAAGGTCAACTTCAAGCTGCGTGACTGGGTGTTCAGCCGCCAGCGTTACTGGGGCGAGCCCATCCCCATGGTGCACTGCGAAAAGTGCGGCTGGCAGCCCATCCCCGAAAGCGAGCTGCCGCTGCGCCTGCCGGAAATTACCGACTTTGAGCCGGGCCCGGACGGCGAAAGCCCGCTGGCCCGCCACACCGAGTGGATCAAGACCACCTGCCCGTGCTGCGGCGGCCCCGCTACCCGTGAAACCGATACCATGCCCCAGTGGGCCGGTTCTTCCTGGTACTTCCTGCGCTATATGGACCCCCACAACAAGGATGCCATCGCCAGCAAGGAAGCCCTGGATTACTGGAGCCCGGTGGACTGGTACAACGGCGGCATGGAGCACACCACCCTGCATCTGCTGTACAGCCGTTTCTGGCACAAATTCCTGTATGATATCGGCGTAGTGCCCAAGCCAGAACCGTACCAGAAGCGTACCTCCCACGGCATGATCCTGGGCCTGAACCCTCATGCCTTTGAAAACCAGCCCGATGCCGAGCGCAAGCGCCTGCTGGCCGAGTACGGCAGCGAAAAGGCTGCCCGCGAAGCTCTGGTCGAGAAGTACGGCGAAATGGCCGAGCACCCGATCGTCAAGATGTCCAAATCCCTGGGCAACGTTGTCAACCCGGACGATGTGGTGAACGAGTACGGCGCTGACACCCTGCGCCTGTACGAGATGTTCATTGGCGACTTTGAGAAAGCCGCTCCCTGGAACACCAACTCCATCAAGGGCTGCAAGCGCTTCCTGGACCGCATCTGGGCACTGAGCGAAAAGCAGGTGGAGGGCGAAGGCTACCGCCCGAAGCTGGAAGCTTTGATCAACCGCACCATTAAGAAGGTGGGCGAGGACATTGACGCCCTGAAAGCCAATACTGCCATTGCCCAGCTGATGATTTTGGTGAATGCCCTGTACGATGAGGGCGGTGCAACCCGCGCAGAGTACGAAGTGCTGCTGCAGCTGCTGAACCCGTTTGTTCCCCATATGACCGAGGAACTGTGGCAGCAGATGGGCCACACCGACACCCTGGCTTACCACGAGTGGCCGAAGTATGACGAAGCCAAATGCGTGGAGCAGACCATTGAGATTGCTGTTCAGGTGAACGGCAAGGTCAAGGCCCGCCTGAACGTTGCCGCTAACATTGAAAGCGCTGACGCCATTGCCGCTGCAAAGGCTGACCCCGCTGTGGCCGAAGCCATTGCAGGCAAGACCATTGCCAAGGAAATTTACGTCAAGGGCCGCCTGGTCAACATCGCCGTTAAGGGCTGATTGTTCCCCGTGGCGCGCCAGACATTACAACCTGATACCACCCGGCAAGCCTCCGCACAAGCGGGGGCTTTGCCTGTATCGGGACAAATTTGGAACAACCTGTGCGGGCTGGCCCGCAGCAAAACGCTGTGGGGTGTGCTGCTGCTGGCAGTTTTGTGGGGGTACGGCTACGCCATGAACACCCCTGCCGTGGATATGGACGACCTTGCCATTGCCACCTACCAGCAGGGCGGAGAATTTTTGCGCCAGGGCCGCATTACCGTGTGGCTGCTGCAGGCGCTGACCGGAATCATGACCTACCAGCGCTTTTGGCCGGAGCTGTTTTTTGCCCTCAGCCTGGTGTTGGCGGGCATTCTGCTGGCCGCGGTGCTGTACACGGCGGCACGGCGGCAGGCAAAACAGCCGGGGGCGCAGCTGCTGGCGGCAGGGCTGCTGCTGTGGCCCTACCATGGCGAAATTTTGATGTATTCCAACCAGTGTGGCGTTGGGTTTGGCTATCTGCTGTGCGCGTTGGCATTGGCGCTGGCACTGCCGCACCTGCTGTGCGGCTGGCGGAACAGCTTGCCCGGTGCCTGCGGCGCAGTGGTCTGCCTGTGTTTTGCACTGGGGCTGTACGAAAGCTTTGCCCCAGTCTGGCTGACGCTGCTGTGCGCCGCCCTGCTGCTGGATGCCGCGGCAGCGGAACCCCGCAGCCGAAAAGCCGGAAAGATATGGGGCAGCATTCTGCGCGGACTGTGGCCGCTGGCCACGGCACTGGTGCTGCGCAAAGGGCTGGCCGCCCTGCTGTGCGCCGCAAACGGCGTGAGCGGGCAGGATGGCACGGCATCCAAAACGATCTTCTGGTTCCAGCGGGACAGCGTTCGGGCTGCAGTTGTGATCCCTGTGCGGGAATGGCTGACCAACTATCTGGCCCGTGCGTTTGGCATTCCGGCGCTGGCCTTGCTGGCACTTGCCAGCTGGGCGGTGGTGCTGTGGGTCCTGCGGCACCGCGGCGGCAATGGGCAGACACTGTTTGCGGCGGGGCTGATTGTATCGCAGTTCTCGCTAGGCATCTTGCAGGGCACCGGTGCCCAGATGGCCCGTGCGGTGCAGTGCTTTGCTGTGTTTGTGCCCTTTGCGGCCTGGCTGTGGCTGGCCCCGGCGCTGGACCGCGGCAAACAGGGCGGAGCCAAAGCCATCATTTGTGCCGCGCTGGCGGGGGCGATGCTGGCGGTGGAACTGATCTCCCTGACAGGGACGATACGATACAACCGCGACCGCTGGCAGTATGAAGAACGCTTGCTGATTAAAACAGCAGATGAACTGAATGACCTGGATCCGGCGGGCGCCCTGCCGGTGGCCTTTGTGGGGCAGGCAGAATTAAGCCCCGAACTGCAGGACCGGCTGGTGATCCCGGCGGCAAATCCGGCGTATAAGGCCGCATACCTGATTTATACCGTGCTGGGCGGCCCGCTGGGGGACCTGGACCGGTACGAGAACCCGCAGACAATGGTCATCAACTGGGCGCAGGATGCCTTTGGCGGCAAAGAACAGATAGCCCTGCTGATGCAGCAGGTGGGCCGCCCCTGCGCCCTGGCGGATGCAGGCCAGCAGGATGCCGCCGATACCCTGGCCGAGGCAGGCGAAGCCCCGGTTGGGGTAAGCCTGCAGGACGGATACCTGCTGGTGAACTTTACCGGATGGACCGCCGAATGACCGCAATACCCACGATACGAAACTACCATGGGAGGAGTGACCCCCTAATGTTGATCAGCCTGATCGTTCCATGTTATAACGAAGAAGAAGCCATGCCGCTGTTTTATCAGGAAGCGGCCCGTGTGGCGGCACAGATGGAAAAGAGCCACGGCGCAGAATTTGAGATCATTTTTGTGGATGATGGCTCCAAAGACGGCACCCTGCGCGTGGCGCGGGAGCTGCACGATGCCGACCCGCGTGTGCGTTACGTTTCCTTCAGCCGCAATTTTGGCAAGGAAGCGGGTATTTATGCGGGCCTGAAAGCGGCCAAGGGTGATTATGTCGCCACGCTGGACGCTGACCTGCAGGACCCGCCTGCGCTGCTGCCGGATATGCTGGATGCCCTGCTGACCGGTGATTATGACTGCGCGGCTACCCGCCGTACCACCCGCGAGGGTGAACCCCCGGTGCGCAGCTGGTTTGCCCGGATGTTTTACCGCATCATCAATAAAATGTCGGATACCGAGATCGTAGACGGCGCACGGGATTTCCGCCTGATGAGCCGCCGCATGGTGGATGCCGTGCTGGAAATGTCGGAGTATAACCGTTTTTCCAAGGGCATTTTCAGCTGGGTGGGCTTTAAGACCAAGTGGTTTGCCTACCAGAACGTGGAGCGCGTGGCAGGCCAGACCAAGTGGAACTTCTGGAGCCTGTTCAAGTATTCCATTGAGGGCATTGTGGGATTTTCGACCCAGCCGCTGGTTATGGCGGCGCTGGCGGGCGTGATCTTCTGCCTGGCGGCATTTGTGGGCATTATTTTTGTTGTAGTGCGTGCTCTGATTTTTGGCGATCCGACCGCGGGCTGGCCCAGCATGGTCTGCATTATGCTGCTGTGCAGCGGCGTGCAGCTGTTCTGCCTTGGCATTGTGGGCGAGTACCTGGCCAAAACCTATCTGGAAGTGAAGCACCGCCCCATCTACATTACGCGGGAAACTGAGCAGGACCGCGATGAGCGCAAACCGGCACAGCAGAAATGAGCGCCATGCAGGATATGACCAAAGGCGGCGCGGCGGGGCACCTGCTGCGCTATGCCGTGCCGCTGATGCTGGGCAACTGGTTCCAGCTGGCGTATAACGCGGTGGATTCCATCATTGCGGGGCGGTTCATCGGCAAGGATGCCCTGGCGGCCGAGGGCATTGCGGGCCCGGTGATGAACCTGGTTATTCTGGGAATTACCGGTGTCTGCCTGGGGGCCGGGGTGCTGATGAGCGAGTTCTTTGGCGCAAAGGACGGCGAAAGCCTGCGCCGGGAACTGGCCACCACCGTGCTTTCCGGCACGGCGGCATGCACAGTGGTGGCATTGCTGGGGGTATTATTCACCCCGGCGATTCTGCAGGCCTGTGCGGTTCCGCGGGAAATTTTTGCAATCACGGTCATCTATCTGCGCATTACCTTTTTGGGGGCACCGTTCACCTGCTTTTACAATGCGTTGGCGGCGGGGTTCAAAAGTGTGGGCGATGCCCGAACGCCGCTGCGCTTTTTGATGGTATCGGCCATTTTGAACGCAGCGCTGGACCTGATCTTTATCGGCGGGCTGGGCTTTGGCATTGTATGCTCCGCCATGACAACGGTGATTGCCGAAGCGTTCAGCGCCGTGTTGGCCGGGTGGTGGCTGTGGACCAAAACGCCGGAACTCTGCCCCCGGCGGGGCCAGTGGCGCGTTGACCGCAGCCTGCTGGGCCGCACGCTGCAATATGGCGGGGTATCCGCTTTGCAGCAGGCTGTGCAGCCAATCGGCAAAGTGCTCATCCAGGGGCAGGTGAATGCCTTGGGTGTGGAAGTGATCGCTGCGTTCAATGCGGTGACGCGCATTGACGATTTTGCCTGCATCCCCGAACAGAGCATTGCCCAGGGCATTACCACCTACATTGCCCAGAACCGCGGCGCGGGCAGGCAGGACCGCATTAGACGCGGATTTGCGGTGGGCCTTGGGATGGAAGCCGCGTATTGGATGCTGATCGGCGGGGTGGTGACTCTGTTCAAGACCCCGCTGGCCGCAATGTTTGTGACAGGGGAGGGCGCTGACCGGGTGATCGCTTTGGCGGTGCAGTACCTGGGAACGATGGCGCTGTTCTACCTGCTGCCCGCCATGACGAACGGATTCCAAGGGTATTACCGCGGCATGGGCAACATGCCGATGACTTTGCTGGGCACGCTGATCCAGACCAGCCTGCGTGTGGTGACGACCTGCATTTTGGCGCCGCGGATGGGAATGTATGGCATTGCCTTTGCCTGCGCCACCGGCTGGTGCGTGATGCTAATGGTGGAAGTTCCATTTTACTTTTGGCAAAAAGCGCGAAATGAATAACGGAAAGCATAAAAGCTCGAAGAAATCTTGGGCAATACCGCATAATTCTAAGTGCCGATACGGCGAGCGAGGTGCGGCAGATGCCAAGCCAAAAGCGCAGATAATACTGGATGCTGCAAAGGTGAGCGCCGCCAGTGGCGGAAACAGCGAACCGAAGCAGGGGCAGCGGTCGCAGAGTGCGAGGGGCTTTTGCCCCCGAAGCACGATGCGGGTACCGCAACCCGACATTATCGAGCATTTTGGCAACGCAGATGCCGTGCCGCAGCTGCCGGAGCGGTGCTTAAGCCGCAAGGCGGGAATTGTGCGGCGTTGCCCTTGACATTTGAGAAAAAAATGCTATACTGCTACTATTAATAGTTATAATAAATCATTAGCTAATATGGGGTGCATTAAAGAATATACATTCCGATATTCAAATAGGAAGAAAGAAGATGTGCGTAATGAAAATGAAGAAACTGACCACTTTCGTTGCCTGCGCCGCTATGGCTGGTGTGTTCGCTACCAGCGCATTTGCTGCCAATGATGCACAGGTTGCCCGCGCTCAGGATTACCTGAACTCCAAGGGCATTGCCTACACGGTTACCGCTTCTGATGTTGACAAGGCTCTTGCTGCTGGCTACACTGCCGACAGCCTGGTTGCCAAGGCAAACGAGCTGCTGGACCGTGCAAAGTCTGATCCCGAAGGTGCCAAGAACGAGACTGTCAGCATCCTGAATGCTCTGGGCGTTTCTGTTTCCGATGCAAAGGTTACCGTCAACGGCAACGATATCACCATCTCTGCCAACATCAACGGCACCTACGTCCCTTACAGCTTCAGCAATGCCGATACCCATCCGGAAATCGGCGAAGCCATCAAGAATGGCACCTGGGGCGTTGCTGAAAGCACCACCACCGCTGCTGCCAGCCTGAAGAGCGGCAATGGCGTTATCAAGGCTACCGGCGACAATGCTGGTATCGCTATGCTGGTTGCTGTGGTTGCCATCGCGGGCACCATGGGTGTTGCTGTTCGCAAGAGCCGTGACGCTGAGTAATCACGCCTAACTAACATGTTGTTCGCCGCGGCGTGCCGCGGCGAATTTTTTTGTTTCAGCGTCAGGTATGGGCCGCAGCCTGTGCCTGAACGGGGAGAAAAAATAAATGACGCACAAGAACGATTTTTTGCGCAAAGGTCCGGCAGGGCTGGTGGTAGTGCCACTGCTGTTTGCGCTGGTCACGTTGGCGCTGCTGGCGGTCATGTTCAAGGTGTTTGCCGCACCGTACTACTCGCTGGTAGAGTGGTTTATGGAAACCAGTGTGGTGGAAACCCAGCCCAAGGACCTGTTTGATGAGGCAGCCCAGACCCTGACCAATACGGAAAATGACCGGACCGCACAGGAAGAGCCGGAACAGGAGACCATCCCGCTGAGCAGCATTACCTACCCCAGCAAGGGGGACCGCTATGGCCGCATTACGATTGCGGGCACCACGGTGGATGCGCCGGTGTATTACGGTGACACCAACAGCATCCTGAACCGGGGCGTTGGTACTTATGTGGACAGCAGCGGAGCAGGCATCCCTGGTGAAAGTAAGACTATTTTGATGGCGGGCCACAACAACACCTTTTTTAACGATCTGCAGAGCGTTGAGGTGGGCGATGTGGTGACGATCGAGACCCATTACGGTACCTACACCTATACGGTGGAGCGCTGCGAGGTGCGGGATTACCAGGATACCACCACGTATGACTTTACACGCACCGATGAAAACCTGATCCTGTATACCTGCTACCCGTTTGATGCGCTGGGCTTTACCCCTAACCGCTACTTTGTTTATGCCAGCTACACATCCGGCCCGGAGCTGGATGCTGACCGTTGAGGGAGGAGATGCAGAGATGACGCAACAAAAAAACTCCCGCAAAGGCAGCGCTGTGTGGCCGATGATGCTTTCCTGGCTGAGCAGCCTGATTTTGGCACTTTTAGCGGTGTTTGTCATGCTGTTTACCACGTTTGGTAACGTGGGCTATATGCAGAGCTGCGTGAAAAGCTCCGGCTATGCCGAGAGCGCCTATGATGATATGGTACAGGATTTTATCAGTTATGGTGCAGCCACCGGTTTTGATGCCGATGTTATGACGGGGTTTATGTCTGTTGACCAGGTGGAAAGCGACATGCAGGATGCTGTGGCGGGGCTGTATGCCAAAACGCTGACCTATTATACCCGCGATAATATCGCGGAAGCCGTTTACAGCGCCATGGAACAGGCTACGGCAGACCGTGGCATTACGCTGGAAGGCGATACCAAGACGGCCGTGGAAACCGTGGCCGAGGCTGTGCGTATGGAGTATGCCTCCTACACCGCGGTGCCGCTGGTCAGCCAGCTGCGTACCCTGATGCAGAAACTGCAAAAGGTGATGGTAATCGGCTTGGTGATTAGTGCGGTGCTGCTGTGCGCTGCGGTAGTGTCCATGCTGCGCATCAGCCGCAAAGATGCCCGCCTGGGGGCGCGCTGCCTGGTGTATGCCCTTGGCGGTGCTGCTGTGGTGTGCCTGGTGCTGGGTGTGGGCGTTAAGCCGATGATCGGCTTAACGCGCCTGGGCATTGACCCGCCTGCCCTGAAAAACCTGCTGATTGCTTATGTGGGCGGTTTGTTTGGCCGCTTTGTGGTGATGGCAGTGATCTATTTTGTGCTGGCGATAGTGCTTGGCGTATTGGTGAGCAGGCACAAAAAGCACAGAGCATGATGATAGAGTTTATAGAATAAGGGCAATACCGCATAATTCTAAGTGCCGATACGGCGAGCGAGGTGCGGCAGATGCCAAGCCAAAAGCGCAGATAGTACTGGATGCTGCAAAGGTGAGCGCCGCCAGTGGCGGAAACAGCGAACCGAAGCAGGGGCAGCGGTCGCAGAGTGCGAGAGGCTTTTGCCCCCGAAGCACGATGCGGGTACCGCAACCCGACATTATCGAGCATTTTGGCAACGCAGATGCCGTGCCGCAGCTGCCGGAGCGGTGCTTAAGCCGCAAGGCGGGAATTGTGCGGTGTTGCCTAAGATAAAAAGAAACGGTGCTGTACCCCGGACTTTATGGGGTACGGCACCGTTTTTTGTGTGAAGATGGGACAGGCGAGATGGCCCTGGAATGTGATGGTGAGGGAAAAGACGGGTTTTGAGTGATGTGGAGGGGATTGTGATGGTATGCCACCTGTAGGGGCGCACAATGTGCGCCCGCTGCCTTGCGGAGAATGATGTGGTGAAATATTAGACAAGGCCCGGCATGTGGGACGATGCGAAGCATCGTCCCCTACAAATCTGTTTTAGGTGCATTACAAAATTTGTAATATGAGAGATGGGCCAAGGTTGCGGCGGGGGCGGGTGACCCCGCCCTACTGCGAGGTTATGGCTAGTACCTACAAATAAAATAGCGCAAACAGCGTAAAATAAAAACACCCCGGAACCGCATAAGAATATGCGATTCCGGGGCGTAATGTTACTGGATAAAGGGCAAATTAAATCTTAGACAAATCAAGCCTTGTTGGCAGAGCCGAACAGCTCGATCTTCTCCTTGACCTTATCCATGATGGCGTCTGCGCCCGGCTTCAGCAGCTTGCGCGGGTCATAGCCCTTGCCCTGCTGATCCTTGCCGGCTTCGATGTACTTGCGGGTGGCCTCAGCAAATACCAGCTGGCAGTCAGTGTTGACGTTGATCTTGGAAACGCCCAGGCGGATGGCTTTCTGAACCATCTCGTCGGGGATGCCGGTGCCGCCGTGCAACACCAGAGGAATGTTGTTGGTAGCCTGATGGATGCGCTCCAGAGCTTCAAAGTCCAGGCCCTTCCAGTTGGCGGGGTAAATGCCGTGGATGTTGCCGATGCCGGCAGCCAGGAAGTCAACGCCCAGAGCGGTGATCTTGGCGCACTCTTCGGGGTCAGCGATTTCGCCGTTGCCGACTACGCCGTCCTCAACGCCGCCGATGGAACCAACTTCGGCTTCGATGGACAGGCCCTTGTCGTGTGCCAGCTCAACCAGCTCACGGGTCTTGGCAATATTCTCTTCGATGGGGTAGTGGGAGCCATCGAACATGATGGAGGTAAAGCCAGCTTCAATGCAGGCCTTTGCGCCCTCATAGGTGCCGTGGTCCAGGTGCAGGGCAACGGGAACCGTGATGCCGAGAGATTCATCCATTGCGCGCACCATAGCGGCAACGGTCTTGAAACCGGTCATATATTTGCCGGCACCCTCGGAAACGCCCAGGATAACCGGGCTCTGCATGGCCTGAGCCTGAAGCAGAATGCTCCGGGTCCATTCCAGGTTATTGATATTGAACTGGCCAACGCCATAGTGGCCGTCACGAGCTTTGAGGAGCATATTGGTTGCATTTACGAGCATAACAGGTACCTCCTATAAATTCAGTTCAAGCAGCTGGAGGGCCTGACCCTGCCAGCTATTTTATTATAGACCGACTTTGACAAAAAATCAACAATAATCACGGCTTTTTACCCAAGAATGAGTAAAAAGTCCAGAAAATGGGATGATTGCACAGTGTTAGACGTGTGATTTTGGGTAAGATTTATGAAAGAATAGCAGAATGACCAGCACCCGATGCGCCAATTTGGTCGGAATGTGCAGAATGGGCAGAGGGGCGGACGCAGGAAAACGGGAAATACAATTTGAATATAAAATCAAATAAAATACAATAAGTTGATTTGCGCGAGGCCATGAGAGAGGTGCATTTATAAAAGGGTGGTAGGATGAGGGGACGGAACGGTCAAGACCGTTCCCTACAGACAGGGAAAAGGAAAATACGGAAAGGGAAGGTTGATGTGGACATAGCACAGCAGGGCCCAAGGGCAAAACAAAATCGGCCCCTGCCTTGGTGCGGCAGGGGCCGATAAATTCAGTGATTCAAATAACTCAAAAATGCGGAAAAGAAAGATTTACCGGTCGATGGGGGCAGTCTTGGCTTTCAGCCAGGTCTTTTCCTCCTCGGTCAGGCGGGGGCTGAGCATCTCGTATACATGGGCATGGTAGGCGTTCAGCCAGTTGATCTGGTCACGGGTCAGTTCGTCCACAATGACCGGCTCGGTGGAGATGGGCACCAGAGTCAGCGGCTCAAATTTCAGCCAGTGACCATATTGGTTGGTGCCGGCATCCACGCATTCCAGCTCGTTCTCAATGCGGATGCCAACTTCATCGGTCTCATAAACGCCCGGCTCATCGGTGATGGTCATGCCCTCTTTGAAGACAATGGGGTTCTGGGGGCGCAGGCTCTGGGGGCCTTCGTGCACCGAGGAGATGTAGCCAACGCCGTGGCCGGTGCCGCAGCGGTAGTTGATTTTGTGTGCCCACAGCGGGCCGCGGGCAAAGCTGTCCAGTGCAAAGCCGGTGCAGTAATCCAGGAAGACCGCGCGGGCAATGTCAATGTGGCTCTGCAGGGTCCAGGTGTAGTATTTGCGCTCGTTCTCGGTCAGGGGGCCGACGGGATAGGTGCGGGTGATGTCGGTGGTGCCGCAGTCATACTGGCCGCCGTTATCCACCAGCAGGAAGCCGCGCGGCTCAATCACGCTGTCCACTTCGCCCTCGGCATGGTAGTGCATCATGGCGGCGTTGGGGCCGTAAGCGGCAATGGTATCAAAGCTGTCCTCAAAGTAGCCGGGCATTTCGGCACGGCGCTTTTGCAGCATCTTTTCAATGTCAGTCTCGTGCAGGATTTTGCCCTCGGCGATGGACTTTTCCAAGTCCATCTGGAAACGCACCATGGCAACGCCGTCACGCACATGGCATTCGCGGATGTTGGCAAGTTCGACCGGGTTTTTGACACCTTTCAGTGCAAAGATCGGGTCGGCACCGGTAACGGTCTTGTGCTCGTTCAGGGCGCAGTACAGGTCATAGTTGGTGGCTTTCTCGTCCACAAGGAACACTTCCTCTGCGGGCAGAGCGTGTACGGTATCGATCAGCTCCGGGTAGTCGCGCAGGGAAACGCCGTTATCGGCCAACGTTTTTGCGTCGGCATCATTCAGGCGGCCGGGGGCGATAAACAGGGTGCAGCTGTCCATCGTGACAAGGGCATAAGCAACGGCCAGCGGGGTACAGGGCAGGTCGCGTGCGCGCATGTTGGTCAGCCAGCCCACACAGTCCAGACCAGTCACGGCCAGGGCGGTGGCACCGGCTTTTTTCAGCTCGTCACGCACCATGGCAATGCGCTGGGCGGCGGTGGCGCCGGTCTGCTCAACAGTCAGCAGCTCGCAGGGGGTGTTGGGCAGGCTGGGGCGGGTGGTCAGGCTCTCCCACAGGGGGGAGACGATATCCTTGCTTTCCAGCTTGGCGCCGCTCTTGGCCAGAGCGGCGGCATAGCCGTTGGCAATGGTGGCGGGAACGCAGCTGCCATCCAGCAGCAGGGTCTGGCCTACGGCAAAATGGGCGGTCAGGTACTCTTCCACGGTGGGCACCCCGGCAGAACCGGCGTGCATGCACTCAATTTCGGTACCGGCCAGCTGACGGTCACCCTGAACATAAAAGCGGCCATCGCACCACAGGGCGCTGCCGGTCAGGGTGACAACGAGGGTGGAGTTCTCGCCGGTAAAGCCGGAGAAAAACGGCAAGCTGTTGTAATAAGCGGGCAGATATTCACTGGAGTGGGGGTCGCTGGTCATCAGCAAAACACCGTGGGCACCGGCTGCCTGGGCAGCGGCGCGCAGAGCGGCGATTTTTTCATTGGTTGTCAAAATAGTCCTCTCCTTATATGCAGAATGTTGAACAAGTCCATTCTAACATGTTTTCATAAAAGGTCAATACGGGGTGCGGTTCAGCACAGTGCCCAGCAGCGGCAGGCCGCAGCCCTGCAGAAGGTGAGCCGCCTGGCGCAGCTCCTGGTGGGTAACGCCGCCGCTTTGTACCACAAGCAGGGCACCGTCACATACTTTGGCAAGGCTGAGAGCGTCACTGCATTCGCTCAGGGCTGGAGCATCTACCAAAAGATAAGCAAACTTTGGTGCACAGCTTTCCACCATGCGGGCAAAACGGGGGTGTTCCAGTAGCAGGGCCGGGCGGCTGGTGGTGCCGGAGGCCGGAACCAGGCAGGTGCCGCGGATCTCGGTGTGGTAGAGAACTTCCTCCAGAGGAACGCTGCCGGAAAGATAGTGTGCCAGACCCGGCACTTTGTGTTCACCGGTCAGCCCGCACTGGCGGCAGATGCCGGAATGGCGCAGGTCACCGTCAACCAGCAGGCAGCGCTGGCCAAGCCCGGCAAGCAGCTGCCAGAACTGCAAAGCCAGAGTAGTTTTACCTTCCTGCGGGGTAGTGCTGGTGAGCAGAATGATTTTGGCGTCTGGGGCTGTCTGTTCCAGACGCAGGCGCAGCAGATTCAGGGATTCAACCGTCCGGGGTGCCAGCTCCGGCAGGTGGTTCAAAGCAAGTTCTTTCATGGGCGGCCGCCTTTCCGGGTATGGAGGCGGCGGGGCGTGGTATCCGGGATGCAGGCCAGCGGCGAAGAGCCAAGGCAACGGGTCAGATCGTCCGCCGTATAAATGTGGTCATCCCGCAGGTAATGCAGGCAGAGGAAAGCAAAGCAGAGCAAAAAGCCGATGCCAGCGCCAAACGCTGCGTGGAACACAGCCCCCGGCCCGGAAAAGCGCTGCGGCGGGGCTGCCTGCTCCACCAGGCGGGGCGGGGTGGTGCCCATGCGGGCAGAGAGATCATCCAACGCAAGGGCAGCCAGTGCGTTGGCAATATCTGCTGTGCGCTGTGGGGAGGAATCGGCCGCAACAATGCGCAGAATATGGGTATCTGCCGGGTGCAGAATGGTAATCTGGTCTTTTAAGTGGGCAGTATCCGTGGAAAGGCCAAGGGTGGAAATAACGGATTCCAGCATGGTGCGGCTGGTCAAAAGCTCCTGATAATCAGCCGTTAATTGCAGTTCCGCATAGCCGGAGGTCAGCCCCTCCTGTGCGGCGGCAACATACAGCTGGGCTTCGGCCTGGTAGCTGCGCGGGGCAAGGCGTGCGGCAGCAAAGGCCAGAATACCTCCCAGCAGGGTACAAACCAGTACCGCGGCAAAATGGGCGGGCAGCAGGCGGAACAGTTCCACGGGGGTCACTTCGCGCCCGGCGGCGCGGGATGCAGGGGCAGCGGGCAAGGTGCTCACCTCCAAAACAGGGCGTGAACAAGGCAAAATTCCGGTAAAAACAGCATAAATCAAGTGTAACACGCGCCCGGCGCAAAATTCAATAGAAAAAACGGTTTTTCAGGCGATACTGGGCGGTTTTTCGGGCAAACTGCTGAAAGGTGAGAGGATTTTGCAGCAAACGGGGGAAACGCCGCGGCAAAAAGGCACTGACAGGGCAAGAAGTTTTCAAAAATTTCAAATTTTGGCAGGCCCAAATGGGCGAAAAGCTCTTGACGGGTTTGATATAATAAGGTTAGCAGTAAGAAAACAAGATTGCTAACAACACAAACAAACTTTAAGATAGAAGGGAATATTACCATGGCAGAACAGGTAACTAAAATTGATATTTTCTCCGGCTTTTTGGGTGCAGGCAAAACGACCCTGATCAAAAAGCTCATCAAGGAAGCGTTCCAGGGCGAAAAGATCGTGCTGATCGAAAACGAATTCGGCGAGATCGGCATTGACGGCGGCTTTATGCGTGAGGCTGGCATTCAGGTCAACGAGCTGAACTCCGGCTGCATCTGCTGCTCCCTGGTGGGCGACTTCCGCGAGGCACTGAAAAAGGTCGTGGAGACCTATCATCCTGACCGCATCCTGATTGAGCCTTCCGGCGTTGGCAAGCTGAGTGATGTGACCCGCGCCGTTGAGGGTGTGGGCGAGACCCTGCCGGTCAGCCTGAACAGCTTTGTGACTGTGGCCGATGTGAACAAGGTCAAAATGTATATGAAGAACTTTGGCGAGTTCTATGATGACCAGATCAGCCACGCATCCTGCATCATCCTGAGCCGCACCGGCAGCGCAGACGAGAAGAAGGTTGCCGCAGCCGTTGCCCTGATCCAGGAAAAGAACCCCACCGCCACCATTGTGACCACCGATTGGAACGAACTGACCGGTGCACAGATCGTTTCCGTTATGGATGGTAAGCGCGACCTGGTTGCCGAGCTTCTGAGCGAAGCACAGGCTTCCAATGCTGCCCATGCGGACGAGGATGAGGAAGAGCATCATCACCACCACCACCATGACCATGATGAGGACGGCCACGAGTGCTGCCACCATCACCACGACCATGATGATGACGACGATGACCACGGCCACGAATGCTGCCATCACCATCACGACCATGATGACGACGATGATCAGGACGAGCATGAGCACCACCATGACGGCGAGTGCTGCTGCGGCCATCATCACCATCATCATGACCACGATGCAGACGAAGTGTTCACCAGCTGGGGCCACGAGACTGCCCACAAGTACAGCCATGACGAGCTGGAGAGCATCCTGACCACGCTGGATTCCGGCGAGTACGGCGCTGTGCTGCGTGCCAAGGGCATTGTGGACGGCGGCGACACCTGGTACGAGTTCGACATGGTGCCCGGTGAGCATGAGATCCGCACCTGCGGCCCCGATGTTACCGGCAAGGTGTGCGTGATCGGTTCCCAGCTGAAGGAACATGAGGTGGAAGAGCTGTTCCACGCCTGATTTGTAAAGGAGTAAAACATGGCGCAGAAAGAGATTCCCTGTTACCTCTTTGTGGGTATGCTGGAAAGCGGCAAAACCAAGTTTATTCAGGAAACAATGGAGGACCCGCAGTTTGATTCCGGCGACAAAACGCTGCTGTTGATCTGTGAGGAAGGCGAAGAGGAATATGATTCCGAGCGATTTGCCTTTGGCGGCGTGACCGTTGCCATCATTGAGGACAAAGCGGAACTGAACCGCGAACACCTGCAGCAGCTGGCTGAAAAGTCTGACTGTGGGCGTGTGATCATTGAATACAACGGCATGTGGCTGGTGCAGGAGCTGTACGATGCCCTGCCGGATAACTGGCTGATTTACCAGTGCCTGGCCACCGCAGACGGCACTACCATCAAGACCTATGCCAACGACAATGCCATGCGCGGCCTGCTGCTGGACAAGCTGCGCGGCAGCGAGCTGCTGGTGGTGAACCGTGCCGAGGCGGTAAACGATGACGAAAGCCACCAGCTGATCCACAAGCTGGTGCGCCAGGCCAGCCGCCGCTGCGATATCGCCTATGAGTTCAAGGATGGCAGCGTTGCCTATGACGATATCCCGGACCCGCTGCCGTTCGATGTAAACGCCCCGGTGATCGAGATTCCCGAAGAGTTCTTTGGCGTGTGGTATATGGACTGCATGGATGAGATGCAGAAGTACGACGGCAAAACGGTGAAATTCCTGGCTCAGGTGTGCCAGACCAACCGCGCCGGCAAGGACAGCTTTGTGCCCGGCCGCTTTGCCATGACCTGCTGCGTGCAGGATATCCAGTTTGTGGGCTTCCCCTGCAAGTACACGGAGTACAAGAACCTGAAGCAGCGTGACTGGATCACGGTAACGGCAAAGGTGAACCTGAAATACCACCCGATTTACAAGGGCCAGACCCCGGATTCTGTCGGCCCGGTGCTGACGGCCATCAACGTGGAGCCTGCCGCGGCCCCGCGTGATGATGTGGTGACCTTCAGTTGAGCGGGGAACGCCGCAGGGCAATCGAAGCCCGCGTGGCAGCCGCAGCCGCCCGGCTGGAAAAAGAGGGCCGCTACACGGCAACCCGGCGGTGCATCCAGCACGGCAAGGTCAGCGTGTATGCCCACTGCGTCAGCGTGGCGGATACCGCCTGCGTCTTGGCGGAAACGCTGCACCTGCGCGTAAACGAGCGGGCGCTGATCCGCGGTGCATTGCTGCATGATTACTTTTTGTATGACTGGCACGATAAAGCCAACGGCCACCACTGGCACGGTTTTACCCACCCAGGCACTGCCCTGCACAACGCAAGCGAGGATTGGAAGCTGACCCCGGTGGAGCGGGAGATCATCAAAAAGCACATGTTCCCCTTAACCCCCATCCCACCCACCTGCCGTGAAGCGTGGCTGGTGTGCCTGGCAGATAAAATCTGTGCCGCCAAGGAGACGACCGGCGGAATCTATGGCAAGCTGCCGTTTGCCGCGAAGCATAACGCGCAGGGTAAGTAAATTAAGGCAATACCGCATAATTCTAAGTGCCGATACGGCGAGCGAGGGGCGGCAGATGCCAAGCCAAAAGCGCAGATAATACTGGATGCTGCAAAGGTGAGCGCCGCCAGTGGCGGAAACAGCGAACCGAAGCAGGGGCAGCGGTCGCAGAGTGCGAGGGGCTTTTGCCCCCGAAGCACGATGCGGGTACCGCAACCCGACATTATCGAGCATTTTGGCAACGCAGATGCCGTGCCGCAGCTACCGGAGCGGTGCTTAAGCCGCAAGGCGGGAATTGTGCGGTGTTGCCTTAACGTTTTATATGCAGAAAATCCAAAAGCCCGATGCCGTGTTGACATCGGGCTTTTGGCATTTTACGCGGAGAGGGGAAAAATTAGGAATTCGGAATGGGACGGTGGGAAAAAGTTCGTGGCAAGGGTTGAACCTGCTGTAATTCCGCATAGGCAGGGATCATAAACAGGAACAACAAAAAACAGGCGCACCACAGAATAATCCCCGTGGTGCGCCTTATTTATACGATTGTACCTATTGGATTAAAGGTTTTCGCCGAAGCCTTTTTTCAAAAAAGGTTGGAAAAATCCCCCGTAAATCCAAAAATCACAGCGTATCGCAGATGGTGCTCATCATGGAACGGATGTCGATGTGCTGGGGGCATTTGGGCAGGCAGGCACCGCACTTGATGCAATGCTCGGCGCGGGTGGCGGCGGGGGCGTCCTCATATTCCTCTTTTAGGGTGGCGAGGCGGTCACCAAGCAGGCGGTATTCGTTCCAGGCGTGCAGCATGCCCGGAATGTTGACCCCGGCGGGGCAGGGCATGCAGTACTTGCAGGCCGTGCAGGGGGCAAGCTTTTGGGCCTTGAACACATCCAGCGCACGGGCGAGGGTATCCTGCTCGGTGGTGGAAAGCGGAATAAAGGGATCCATGGAAGCCACGTTATCCTGTACCTGCTCCAGGGTAGTCATGCCGGAAAGTACGCACAGCACATTGGGCAGGCTGGCAACCCAGCGAATGGCCCAGCTGGCCAGGCTCTTTTCCGGGGCGGCCTGATGCAGCAGGGCGGCGGCTTCAGGGCAAAGGGTGTTCAGCATCCCGCCGCGCACCGGCTCCATAACGATGACCTGCAGCCCGGCAGCGGCGCACAGCTCGTATTTTTTGCGGCTCTGCTGATAGTCCCAGTCAAAATAATTGAGCTGCAGCTGTACAAAATCCCAATCGCCTGCAGCAAGGATCTCTGCCAGCTGCTCAGCGCTGCCATGGAAAGAAAAGCCCAGCCGCTTGATTTTGCCCGCCTTGCGCAGCTCGTTCAGCTGGTCATAGGCGTGGTACTTGACGTAATTGGACCAGCTGCTTTCATGGACAGAGTGAGCGAGGTAAAAATCAAAGTAATCAGTGCGGCAGTTGGCCAACTGCTCGTTAAAAATACGGGGCACATCCTCATCGCATTTCAACAGCCAGCCGGGCAGTTTGCTGGCAAGGTGATAGCTGGCGCGGGGATACTTGGCCAGAGCTTTGCCGCAGAACTTTTCGCTCATGCCGCCGTGGTAGGGGTAGGCAGTATCGAAATAGTTCACGCCGTGGGCATAGGCATAATCAAAAATCTCCTGTGCCTTTTCCTCGTCAATGCTGGTCTGGTCGGCGGCGTCCCGCAGGGGCAGGCGCATGGTGCCAAGACCCAGCAGGCTGATTTTGCCGTTGAGGTCATTATAGGGGGCAGGGTTATTGCGGCAAACACGGTATTCCATACAAGTTACGCTCCTTATTCCGGCTTTGCCAGATGAATTTGATGGAAGATTTGGTGCGGGGATAAACAAGAAACGCCGATTTTGCTGGCTCGGCGGTTAAGGTGTATCTGAAAACAAAGAAACAGCCGATATTTTCGACTTTTCAGATACACCCTGGGAAAAGGAAATTATTCGCAGGAGGAACAGTCGCCACAGTCCTCGTCGGTAGCAGGAGCTGCCGTTGCGGCGCGGCCTGCCAGCTCGGGATCAAGGCTTTCGGCTACTTTGATCATCAGGGCACATTCAATGCGCTTGCGGAACACTTCGCAGCCATATTCATACACACCGTGGATATCGCCGGTGGCGTGCAGGGCGTTGGCGGCGCAGCCGCCCGCGCAGTACAGGCGTGCCCAGCAATCCTTGCAGTCGGGGCGGGCGTACACGTTGCACAGCTTGAATTCATCCCGCAGTTCGGTGTTGGTAACGCCGTTCCAGATATCGCCCAGCTTGTAATCCGGGTCGCCGACAAACTGATGGCAGGGGTACAGGTCGCCCCAGGGGGTAACGGCCATATATTCGGTGCCGGAACCACAGCCGGAAATGCGCTTGTAAATGCAGGGGCCATGGGCCAAGTCGATCATGTAATGGTAGAAGGTGATGGGATGACCGGCTTTTTCACGGCGGAGCATATCCTTGGCCAGCAGCTCATACTGGTCAAACAGGATGGGTAGGTCGGCTTCGGTCAGGGCTTCGGGACTGCCGGCCTTGCTCACGACCGGCTCCATGGAAAGCTCGTCAAAGCCGAGATCATCCGCCATGTGGAACAGGTCGTTGGTGAAATCGGTGTTGTAATGGGTGAAGGTGCCGCGCATGTAGTAGCCCTTACCGCCGCGGGCCTTGACCAGCTGCTGGAACTTGGGCACAATGCGGTCATAGCTGCCGCGGCCTGCAATATCCTTGCGGAAACGGTCGTTGACCTCCTTGCGGCCATCCAGAGAAAGAACCACGTTGTAGCACTCTTTGTTGGCCCACTCAATGACTTCATCGGTGATGCCGATGCCGTTGGTGGTCAGGGTGAAGCGGAAGTTCTTGCCTTTTTCTTTTTCAATGCTGCGAGCATAGGCAACCAGCTGTTTGCAGACTTCAAAGTTCATCAGCGGTTCGCCGCCGAAAAAGTCAACCTCCAGGTTGTGGCGGGTGCCGCTGTGCTCCACCAGGAAATCCAGCGCACGCTTGCCGGTCTCAAAGCTCATCAGGCCGGACTGGCCGTGGAACTTGCCCTGGGCGGCAAAGCAGTATTCGCAGTTCAGATTGCAGGTGTGGGCCACATGCAGGCAGAGTGCCTTGACAACGGTGGAACGATTCTTGAAGTCAAAGGCATGGTCAGCGTAAATATCTTCGGCAAACAGCTTGCCATCGGCCTTCAGTTCTTCGATATCGTCAAAGCAGTCGTTGATGTCCTCGGCGGTCACTTCGGGATGGTCAGCATATTTCTTTGCCAGCAGGTCGGCAGCTTCTGCGCGGGGGTGGCCGGCATCGACCAGAGCGATGGCGTCATACGCCAGTTCGTCTACGGCGTGAACGCTGCCGCTGTAGACATCCAGCACAATGTTGTAGCCGTTGAGTTTATATTGATGGATCATACTATTCCTCATATCCGAATCAAAGTGGGGTTACATAAAAAGAACCGGGAGCGCCTTTTTGGTAAAAGGCAGTCCCGGCAGAAAGCCAGTTCAAGTAAAAATTACTTCTTCTCGCAAGGCTGGTTGGCAATGCCGCAGCTGGTCTTGCAGGCGCTCTGGCAGGAAGTCTGGCATTCGCCGCAGCCGCCGTTCTGGAGGCTCTTAGCCATATCGCGGGTGTTCAGAGTCTGAATGTGCTTCATGAAATTTCACCTCTTCTATAAATATAGATTATATTAAATATACACGGAAACCATAGGGTTTGTCAAGCAAAAGCGGGGATTTTTGCGGGGAGGCGGGCAGTTTTTTGCCCACAACAGGAATGGTGCTATGGCAGAACATCCAAAGTGGAGCCACCGCCAAGGCCAGTGTGGTGCAGGTGGGTGCCGCAGGCAGCAAGGGCGGTGCAGGCCGCGATGAATTCCGGAGTGATCACTTCGCCCGGTGCCAGCAGCGGAACGCCCGGCGGATATGCCCAGACATACTCCGCCGAGGTGCGGCCAACGGCATGTTGCAGTGCCAACGCGGTGTGCGGGGCAAAAAGCGCCTGTGCGATGGAACAGGCGGCTGGGCCGGGGGTGGGCAGCACCTGCGCCGAGGCGGGCAGGGGAGCGTTCTGCGCCGCCGCAGCATCGATCACCAACAGGGCAGCGGCAAAACGGTCAAGGGCGGTTTCTTCATCGCAGGGGGAGGTCATGGCCAGCACGTTGGCACCACAGGACATCTCGGTTTCAAACTGCCAGTCCCGGCGCAGCAGTTCCGCCAGGGCGGGGCCGGTCAGCCCGGCAGCAGCACCGTTGACGAGGATCTTGCCGGAATCGTGGGCAAAAAAGCCGGGGTGGGCAGAAACATCATCCATCCCATGGCAGAGCACGCGCAGGCGGCGCAGTGGGCGCACAGCGCCGCTGAACCGCTGCAAGCGGGCACGCCAGGCGGCAAACCAGGCATCGCCGTGTTCGGCCAGCAGGCCGGTGCAGCCGTCCAGGCTGGCCATTAACGGATAGGAGGGGGAACTGGTTTCAAACACATCCAGCTGGCGTTCCAGCTCCTGCGGCGGAATGAAAGAACTGTTCCAGTGCAGCAGGGCGGTTTGGGTCAAGCTGGGCAGTGTCTTGTGCGGGCTTTGAATGATGACATCCGCCCCGGCAGCAATGGCACCGCCCTGCCAGCCGTGGGCGGCGGCCAGTGGCAGATAGTGCGCGCCGTGGGCTTCGTCCACGATCAGGGGAACGTTGGCGGCGTGGCACAAAGCGGCAATGGCGGCAAGATCACTCAAAACACCCTCATAGGTGGGGCTGGTAAGGATGACCGCAGCGGCATCCGGGCAGGCGCGCAGGGCATCCGCTACCATGGCGGGGGTGATGCTGCCGTAAATGCCGAACGCCGGGTCCACGGGGGGCACCAGCCAGTGTGCCGTTAAGCGGTTGAGCTCAATGGCGTGGTAAACGGATTTGTGGCAGTTGCGTGCGCAGATGACGGCGGTGCGGCCGGAACTGACGACAGCGGCCCGGATGGCGGCCAGAATGCCGCAGGTGGAGCCGTTGACCAGATACCAGGTTCGCTTTGCCCCCCACAGGGCGGCGGTGCGGGCCATGGCATCGGCCAAAATGCCGTCTGCATCGTGCAGGTCATCTACGCCGGGAACTTCGGTCATATCCCACCCGGCGGGCAGGCCCGGTGCCGGCACCACCCGCCGCTTGTGCCCCGGCATGTGCAAGGGGTAAAGCCCGGAGGAAGCATAGGATTGGAGTTGAGATTGGAGAAGATGGTTCATAAGTTAGGAGGTAGGAGTTAGGAGTTGAAGGACGGAATTTTTGGAAGCGGCAATAATTAGGGCAATACCGCATAATTCTAAGTGCCGATACGGCGAGCGAGGTGCGGCGGATGCTAAGCCAAAAGCGCAGATAATACTGGATGCTGCAAAGGTGAGCGCCGCCAGTGGCGGAAACAGCGAACCGAAGCAGGGGCAGCGGTCGCAGAGTGCGAGGGGCTTTTGCCCCCGAAGCACGATGCGGGTACCGCAACCCGACATTATCGAGCATTTTGGCAACGCAGATGCCGTGCCACAGCTGCCGGAGCGGTGCTTAAGCCGCAAGGCGGGAATTGTGCGGTGTTGCCTTAGAAGTGAGGAAACGGAGAGAGTATAAGAGTGTTATGATTTTAATACGCGGCGCAAGCCGCACCATAAACTTCTAACGCCTCCCTCCTGACTTCCAATTAACCAAGTTCTACTTGGGCTTTGCTTCCGCATTTGGTCTTTTGGACCAGGATTTGTTTGGGGATGCGGTCCTGGAGGGTTTCGACGTGGCTGATGATGCCGACCAGCTTATCGGAACCGGCAAGGGCAGTCAGGGTGTCGATGGCTTTTTGCAGGGCGTCGGCGTCCAGCGTGCCAAAGCCTTCGTCCACAAACAGGGTATCCACGCTGATGCCGCCGGCACTTTCCTGGATGGTATCGCTGATGCCAAGAGCCAGGCTGAGCGCCGCCAAAAAGCTTTCGCCGCCGGAAAGGGAACCGACCGGGCGGGTCTTACCGGTGTAGGCATCGAACACATCCAGCTCCAGTGCGGTCTTGGCGGCAATATCGGCGCTCTGGCGGCGGCGCAGGGTATACTGGCTGCCCGTCATGCGGGTAAAACGACGGTTTGCGGCGGCGACCACGCCGTCAAAATAAAAGCTCTGCACATACTGTTCAAAGGGCAGCTTTTGCTTTTGGGTCAGATTGCCGTTGATGGTCTTGCTCAGGTTATCCAGCATGGCGGCGTTGGCGCGGGCAGATTCTGCGGCGGTGATGGCTTTTTTTAGGTTGGTCAGGGCATCGCGGTTGGTATCCAGCCGGTGCAGGGCGGCCTGGTTTTGGTCGCGCAGGTTTTTGCGCTTAGCTTGCAGTGCAGTAAGGGCCTGCTGCTGGGCGGCAGGGTCCGGGCGGCTGGCGGTATCCCCGGCCTGTTCGGCCAGGGTTTGGGCGGCGCTTTGGGCCGCGGCAAGTTCTTTGGAAAAAGCATCGCGGCTTTTGGCGGCGGCATCCAGTGCGGCTTGCAGGGTGCGGCGCTGTTTTTGGGTCTCGGCGCGGGCGGCGGCCATAGCGGCGGCATCTGGCCAGGGCAGGTTTTTCTGCCCCTCGGCAAGGCGGGTCTGGGCTTCCGCGGCAGCTTTTTCGGCGTTGGCCTGTGCGGTGCGGGCCTGCTCCACAGCGTTTGCCTGGTCGGGGCGCTGGGCTTGCAGCTGGGCTTTTTGGCGGGTCAGCTTTTCCAGATCTTTTTTGCGGGATTCAGCATTTGCCATGCGGTCATGCACTTCGGCAAGGCCGCGGCGCAGGCTGTCATGTTGGGCCTGCAGGACGGTTTGCAGCTCGTCCGGGGTCAGGGTATCGGCCTGCGGCCCGGTATAATGCTGGCGGCGGTGCGCCAGAAAGGCGGCGGTACGCGCATACAGGGTATCCCGCTGGGTTTGGGCTGCGGCTTTGGCTTCCCCGGCTGCGGTGGAGGCTTTGGAAGCTTCCGCCGCAGCGCTCGCCGCTGCCTGCGCAGCTTTGTTGCAGGCGGCTTCGGTGACATGGCTGGGGGCGGGGGCTGCCGGTGCTGGGTGGTGCAGAGCACCGCACACCGGGCAGGGGGTGCCATCCACCAGATCTTGCGCCAGAATCCCGGCGCGGGCGGCATTCAGGGCGCGCTGCATCTCGGCGCTGGAATGCTGGGCGGCATCGGCCTGCTGCTGCTTTTGCCGGTATTCATCGGCAGTGCGCTGCCAGTTGGCTTGCGCGGTGTGCAGGCGGGGGATATCGTCCAACAGGGCTTGGCAGTCCTGCTGCTGGCTTTGGGCCAGCTCAATGGTTTTGCGGCAGCTTTCCAGCTCGGCGTTCGGTTCGCCGCAGGCCGTGATCTGCGGTTCCAGCTGGGCTAAGGCAGTATCGGTACTGCTTAGAGTTTTCTGGTCTTTTTCCAGCGCCGCGGCGGCCTGCTCGGCCTGGGCGCGGGCGGTTTTGGCGCTGGCTGCGGCGGTGCCCAACTCTTGATAGCGCGGCTCCCACTCCGCAAAGCGCTGCAGCTTGGCATCCAGCTCGGCAAGCTCCGGGCGGCGGGCTTCAGTCTTGTCCCACTCCGCATTCAAAGCGGGGGCCTGGGCAGTCAGCTCGGCGGCTTTGGCCTGGGCTTCATCCAGACTGCTCAGCAGTTTGGCACGGTTTTGAGCGGCTTCCACCGCGGCGGACTGCGCTTCAATGCGGGCATCAAGGGTATCCAGCTGTTGGGATTGCTCCGCCGTCAGGGCGGTGTCCGCTTCAATCATCTCAGCGGCCCAGTCCAGCGCGGCGGGGGCACGGTAGGGGTCACGGCTGTCCTGCGCATCGGCAAGTTCGCCGGTGTGGGGGCTGCCGGGGGCAGGCTGTAAAGCGGCCAGCAGCTGCACAACGGTGTGGTTGGCAAACTCGGCCTGGCGCAGAGCTTCCCCAGCTTTGGTGCGGGCGGCACTGCCAAGGCGCTGGTAGCTGGCGGTATCAAACACGCGGCGCAGAATTTCGGCTCGGTCGGCGCTGGAAGCGTTGAGCAGGCGGGCAAAATCATTCTGCGCGATCATCGAGATTTGGGCAAACTGGCGGGCGTCAATGCCCAGCAGGGCTGTCACCGCTGCAGTCACGGCTTTGGTACCGGTCACGGGAGCGTCCGGCTCCTGCGTTAAGGCGGCAGAGCCGGGAACTGTGGTCACGCCCTCGCCCCGGCGCTTGGCGCGGGTCTGCTCCGGGGTGCGGTTGACGGTATAAGTACGGCCGCGGTGGGTGAACTCCAGCTCCACAAAGGTGGTATCAGTGGGGATGGCATAGTCGCTGCGCAGCATGTCCGGTTCGCGGTAAGCACCGGTGGTTTCGCCGTACAGGGCAAAGGTGATAGCGTCAAACAGCGCAGTTTTGCCCGCGCCGGTATCGCCGCTGATCAGAAAGAGGCCGCTGGAACCAAAGCCGGTCAAATCCAGTGTGCAGGTTCCGGCATAAGGGCCAAAGGCGCAAAGGGTCAGGCGTACAGGTTTCATAGTCCGGCCTCCTGGCGCAGCTGGGCCAGAGCTGCGGTTTCTTCGGGGGTAAGGGTGCGGCCGTGCATCTTTTCAAAAAAGCGGGCGAACAGCTCGTCAAAGCTCATGGTGCGCAGCTGGGCGGCCTGCTGGATGGCATCGCTGCCGGTATCCAGTGCGCCGCCGGGGGCGTAATCCAGCTTCATGGCGTTGGGGTAAGCGGCACGCAGCACGGCCATGGCGTCCGGGCGGGGAACCGGGTCGGTCAGGGTGGCCCAGATGTAATCTTCGGCATCTGTTACGGTATCGGCGGCGGTCAGCTGGTTCAGCGGGCCGGTGAGGTGGCGCATGGCGTGCAGCGGGCGCAGGGGCAAAAGCTCCGGTTCGGCTCCGTTGGCCCCGATATGAACCAGAACGGCGCTTTTCTGCGCGCCGGACTCATCCAGCGAATAGCACAGCGGGCTGCCCGCGTACCGCACAGTGGGGCAGCCGACCTGCTGCGGGCGGTGAATGTGGCCAAGGGCGGTGTACAGGTAGCCGGTAAAGCGGGCGGCATCCACGGCCTGAACCGTGCCGACGTTGACATCGGCGGCAACGCTCTCACTGCCGGAACAGGTGGGCAGACTGCCGCCGCCCAGCACCATCTGGTGGGCGATCAGGACCCGACGCTCCCCGGCAGTGGGCAGCGGGCCCAGCGCGGCGGCGATGGCGGAATCTTCATCCCGGATATCGGCATCCGGCAGGCAGTGGCGCACGGTGGCGGGGCGGACAAAGGGCAGGAGGTCAAAGGTGAGCTCGCCGAATTCATCCTGCAAGATGACCCGGCGGGGGGCACTGGTGAACTGCCCTGCCAGATAGACCTGTTGGTTGGAAAGCAACCCGGCGGCATAATCCAGCCGCTCGGCGCTGTCATGGTTGCCGGCAATGGCCAGCACCGGGATGTTCCGATGAGCAAGCTCGGTCAAAAACCAGTCCAGCAGCAAAACGGCGGCGGCAGGGGGCAGGGCGGTATCGTAAATATCCCCGGCCAGCGCCACCGCCTGCACATTGTGGGCGGCGCACAGGTCAAGGACCTGCTCTAAGATATAGCGCTGGTCCGGCAGCAGGTCAAAGCCATTGACCCGCTTGCCGAGGTGAAGATCGGCGAGGTGGAGAAGATTCAAAGGTGGCACCCCCTTGAAAGTTAGGAGTTATCTCAATTAGGAGTGAGGAATGAGAAATTAGGAATTGGAGATGAGGATAAGTTTGAAATTTGGGGTGAATGGTAAATTTGTGGGGTAGGGCGGGGTGAACCTGACCAAGCGGGAGCCTGACGTAAATTCTGATTATTTTTAGGCCCTGCGTGGGGAGCCACCCCTCAGTCCGCTGCGCGGACAGCTCCCCTCCAGGGGATCCAAAATATACGGAGGGCTTCTGTATGAATTTGTTGTGGCATCCACCATAAAATCGCGGAACGGTCAAGACCGTTCCCTACAGATTGTTTTATAATGCGCAATCGTCATTTTGTATGCATCCCACCCGTAGGGGCGCACATTGTGCGCCCGTTGCTTTGTGGGGAATAGCGTGGTGGAATATACGGCAAACACTCTATAATTTTTACGTCCGCCAGGATGAACTCCCGCCCTATGCTCGGCCCATGAAAGGTTTTCGCCCAGGCTTTTTTCAAAAAGGCTGGATGGTCAGCGCCAGAGTTTTTCCCAGGTGGTGATATCGAGAGTAACGCCGGGCAGGACTTCCATGGGGACGGTCTCGCTTTTGCGGAAGCGGCACTTTTTGCAGAACCCTTCAGCTTTCAGGTCCTTGGCCCATACCCGTAGATATAGGCGGCTGCGGCCATCGCCTTCGGCCAGTTTTTGGGCATAGGCCACAATGCTGCGGCCAATGCCCTGGCCGCGGGCTTTTTCCAAAAGGAACAGGCGGGACAGGCACATGGCCCCCGTGGGGGTAAGATCCAGCGCAAAATAGCCGAATGGATCGCTGCCCAGATAGATCATGAAATAATTCACAGTTCCGCTGTGGATCTCGTCATCCGTCAGGATATCACTCTGGTACTTTTCCGCCAGGGCGCGGGCTACTTTTGGGGTCAGCTTGGTGTAATGCTGAACAAAAATTTCTTCCGCCAGCTGGCTGATCTGCTCAATATAGCGGGTTTTGGTCACTTGCTTGTAGGTGGGTTTCATGGGGAACCTCCGTAATGTATGGTTATTCAACGGTAACGCTGGCGCGGGCGGGCAGGCAGGCGGCCCAATCGCCCTGTTTGGTCAGTACGCCAAAGGATTCACAGGTGTGGTCCGGGCAGGGGCTTTCCACAAAGCGGATGCCGCCGTTTTCCACAACCAGATGGATGGTGTAATAGCCGGTATCAATATCATAGCGATGGTCGGTGTCCAGCGGGATGCGCAGCTGGGTGCTGTCATCGCCATAGGTCAGCACGGCAACCAGACCGGACCCGGCAGCCGGATGGCCGAAACAGAGCCATAGCACCCCGGCGGCCAGCAGAATGATGATGGCAAACAAAATGTTCAGACGGGCAGATTTTTTCAAGGGGAAAACCTCATTTAATCAGGGTCAAAATTCAAGGTCAGCCGCATGCCGTCAACCCCGGCGGCTGCGGTGGGGAACGCCTGCTGCGCGGCGGCAAGGCCGGGGGCAAGGTCCGTTACGGCGGCGCTGTAATGGGTCAGCCACAGGCGGCACACGTTGGCTTCGGCGGCAAGGACCCCCGTTTCGCGGCAGGTGGAATGGCCGTATAACTTCGCTTTGGGCAGGTCGGCGTCATCGGCATAGGTGGAATCCATCAACAAAAGATCGGCATCCTGTGCAGCGCGGCGCAGCGCAGCGCAGGGGCGGGTGTCGGTCGCATAGACAACTTTCAGCCCGCGGCGCGGCGGGCCGAGAACCTGGGACGGCAGGAAGCCGCCCACCGGCTGGCCGCTTTGCAGGGTGGACCAGTAACGCACGGGGATGCCCGCCGCCTTTGCCCGCTGGGGATCAAACTTGCCCGCCCGCGGCAGGGTGAACGCATATCCGCAGCAGGGTACCCGGTGCTTGAGGGGGAACGCCTGCACGCACCCGGCGGGCACTTCAAACTCGCCTTTGCAGTCCGGCAGTTCTTTCAGCCGTAGTTCGAACGGCAGCGGTCCGGCCACGGCGTAAAAGGTGCGCACCACATCCGTCAAGCCCGGCGGCCCAGCCATGACGAGGGGGGCAGTGCGGCCCTGGGCGGCCATCGTCTGCCAGATGCCGGGCAGGCCGAAAATGTGGTCCCCGTGGTAATGGGTCAGCAGAATGGCGTCCATGCGGAAAATACTGACCCCAGCCCGGCGCGCGGCAGTCTGGGTGCCCTCGCCGCAGTCCAGCAGCAGGTTGGAGCCGCCCACCGTGATGCAGGCAGCCGCCAGGGCGCGCTCCGGCAGGGGCTGTGTGCCGCCGGTGCCAAGCAGAGTGATATCCAGCATGGCAGAACCTCCGATAGACTTAATACGAAATGTATTTCTTACAAGATTTGATAAACAAATCGTATAACTTGTGGGGCGGTGGCTGTAGAAAGCATATACCCCCAACTTATCATACTGCTAACAGTATACCACAACATGCCAAGCGGGAAAACCGGAAAATTTTAAACGGGGGACAGCACAAAATGTTGAAAATTTCACACCTGCCGCGTATTATGATAAGAATGAAGCGAAAGGGGAAGGCGGCCGTAGGGGGCAGAGTGTACCAGCGGAGTGTTTGCCGGTATCACGAAGCAAGATATCTGACAAGGCCCGACATCCGGGACGATGCAAGCATCGTCCCCTACAGATTGCATTTAGGTTCGTATCGAAAATATATGTCGCTCCGAGAGGGAACACTGTTATCTAAGGCAACACCGCACAATTCCCGCCTTGCGGCTTAAGCACCGCTCCGGCAGCTGCGGCACGGCATCTGCGTTGCCAAAATGCTCGATAATGTCGGGTTGCGGTACCCGCATCGTGCTTCGGGGGCAAAAGCCCCTCGCACTCTGCGACCGCTGCCCCTGCTTCGGTTCGCTGTTTCCGCCACTGGCGGCGCTCACCTTTGCAGCATCCAGTATTATCTGCGCTTTTGGCTTGGCATCTGCCGCACCTCGCTCGCCGTATCGGTACTTAGAATTATGCGGTATTGCCCTAAAATTGTACTTCGTGCGATGTTCGTTATTACAGAAAGCTTTTTGGCAGGATAAGGCGCATTTTAAGATGTATGCACCACTGCCGCAGAAAGGAATGGAAACCGGTATGAAAAAGTTCAGGATTTGGATTTTGGCCGCGCTGGCAGCAGCGCTTTGCCTGTTGTGTGGGTGCAGTGCAGAAGATTTTGCCCTGCCGCATGAAGTGCAGCTTGCCGTTGGCCAGCAGTGCGCGCTGGCCGGGGAGCTGCGGTTTACCGGCAGCCTTTCCGATATTACGCCGCAGGACAGGGCAGAGTTTGCCCAAGCTGTGACCGATGCAGTGGTACATATTGCTTCGACTGACCCCAGTGTGGCCGCAGTAGACCAGGACGGCAACGTGACCGCTGTGACCCCCGGCACGGCAACCGTGTTGGTAAGCTGTGTGGACCTGGATTTTTATGCCGAAGTGAACATTAATGTTGTGGAAGCCGCCACGCCGGAAAGCGCAGCCCTCGCGACCCCGGAGACCGCCGCCCAGGCTACCCCCGAAACGGCAACGCCGGAGAGCGCTGCGCCGGCGACCCCGGAAACAGCCACGCCGGAGAGTGCTGAACCCGCAACGCCTGAAACTGCTGCTACTCCAGAGACCGCTACCCCGGAAACGGCTACCCCCGAAAGTGCAGCTCCGGCAACACCGGAAAGCGCCGCCACACCCGAAACAGCAAAAACGGCCACGCCGGAAACTGCGGCCCCGCCCAAAATGCCAAGAGCAACCGAAGCCCCAGCTGCGACCCGGGAAGAAACAACGGTTGCTGACGAAAAAACAAGAGAACCGTTCCGCGAATTTTTGAAGAAAGCAGGCAGCACCGTGGCAAACTTTTTTGGCGGGTTGTTCGATAAGAGCAAGAGCACGGGATGATGCCTGACCGTGAGGATCTGCCCAAAAAGCAAAGAAAAAACGGAAAGATAAACAAAAAGTATTACACTTGCCAAAATTGAAAAAATGTGTTAAAATAACACTATAATTTTATAGCAATATGACAGATGGCAAGTCCACAAAGGAGGCAGTGTCGTTGAAAATCTATGAATCCGCAGAGGATTACCTGGAAAAGATCCTGATGCTGACAGAACGCAACGGGGAAGTCCGCTCCATCGACATCGCTACCGAGATGGGCGTTACCAAGCCGAGCGTGAGCATTGCAATGAAAAATCTGCGTCAGGCCGGTTATATTTCGATGGATGGTGCTGGGTATATTACCCTGGAGCCGCCGGGACTGGAAATTGCCACCCGGATTTATGGCCGCCACAAAAAGCTGACCCGCTTTTTTGTTGCACTGGGTGTGGACCCTGTCGTTGCTTCCCACGATGCTTGCAAGATCGAGCATGACCTGAGCGCAGAAACCTTTGAAAAGCTGGTGGCTTTTGCCGAAAGCCAGCATATGCTGAAGGAATCCTGAGTTTTTTATAAGAATTATGATGCCCCGGACGAGAAACGTTTCTCGTCCGGGGCATTTTTGCTGCAGTGTGCGCGCTGTATGAGATATAGAGCCAAATAAAATACGCCTCGGCAAAAAACTCTGCCGGGGCGGTAATAGAATCATGCGGGATGGCTTCAGCTTTCCGCAACACCAAAGAAGAACTTGTTCAGGCGGTACTTGTTTTCTTCATACAGGCCAATGTGCTTGAACAGATCCTTGTAATAGGTGGTCAGCTCAAACCGAGTGGTCAGCACATCAAAGGGGTTCAGGTGGTGCACGGCGCTGTCTGGGTTTTGCACATAGTTGTAAATGGGGGTGGAAAGCGCATAGAACTGCTGGGCGTAGCGGATAAAGCTTAGATTGAAATACAGGTCCTCGCTGTAGTCCAGTTCCTCATTGCAGCGCACATCGGGGTGCTCACGCACAATGTCGGCGCGGTAGAGCTTGTTCCACATCACGCCGTAATAAAAGCTGGCGGGCTCCTGCATCAGGCCACAGGCAAATGCGTCTTTATTCAGGGGGCCTTCCATCAAAAAGCCGAAAGTCTGCACCCGGTGCTGCGGATCCAGGATGGGATCCAGCACACGCTCCACCACGGTATCCCGCATGGTTTTGGGCAGGCTGACCGGCGGTTCAATGCGGTTGTAGTGGGCAATCACCATATCGGCGTGGCTGGCTTCCGCTTTCTGTACCAGCAGCTCGGTGGCATAGGGCTGGATGAAATCATCCGCATCCACAAACTGAAAGTATTTGCCGTGGGCTTCCTGCATGCCAAGGTTGCGGGTGGCGGAAACTCCGCTGTTGTTTTTGTCGATCACCACAATGCGGCGGTCAATACCGGCATAGCTCTGGCAGACGGCATAGCTGACATCCTTGCTGCCATCGTTGAGCAGAATGATCTCCAAATTCCGGTAGGTCTGGCGGCGGATGCTCTCAATACAGCGGGCAATATGGTCTGCTGCGTTGTAAACAGGAACAATAATGCTGACTAGCGGCTGGCTCTGCGGTTCGGTGGGCATGGCGGGCCTCCTTATATAAAAACGGCTAGGTTGTTGCCTTTAGGCAACACCGCACAATTCCCGCCTTGCGGCTTAAGCACCGCTCCGGCAGCTGCGGCACGGCATCTGCGTTGCCAAAATGCTCGATAAGACTCCAGTATTATCTGCGCTTTTGGCTTGGCATCTGCCGCACCTCGCTCGCCATATCGGCACTTAGAATTATGCGGTATTGCCTTTACTATAACGCAGAACCCGCAATTTTGCAATAACACAAATACCGCAGGCTGTGCCCCGGAACATTTTGGTGTTGCGGTTCGGCCTGCGGTATGGTTTTGCTGGCTTTATTTGTTCTTTAGGACGTCGATTTCGTCCAGCTCCACAGCGGGCACATAGTAAGCAGAAAAGGTGTGCAGCGTCTGGTCGACATCATCGCCGTCGCCCAGGGCAGCGGGGCCTTCATCAATCGTGTATTCCCACATGGGCAGGTAGTAGGCGGCGCTCCCCTGCACATAGGTCAGGCGCAGGTTGGCAAGGTGCTCCGGCTCTGCGGCGGGGTCAACCGCTTCCGCCGTGCAGCTGTCGGTCAAAAACTCTCCGTTGGCCAGCCGCTTGTCAGCCTCGGCGCGGGAAACGCTGGTGTATTCGCCCAGGGGCTCCACGGTGCGGTCCGTTTCATGCAGGCTCAACAGATTGCCGTCGGTATCTACGCTGACCAGCAAGTAATGGAAAGAATCCGCCGCGAACTTGACAAAGAGGGAAGAGGGCTGGCCGTAGATCGTGCTGTCGCCTCCATCCGTCACATCGGTATATTCACCGCCAAGCAGAGAGGTAAAGAGGGAACCGTATTTCTCTTGCAGGTCGGCGGCAATCACACGCTCTTCCGCAAGGGTGGCAAAGGTCTTCACCTCGGCAGAGCTGTTGCAGACTACACTGGTGCGCAGGTCGTTGGAGACGGTGATTGTCAGCCCACCGGGCCAGTCGCTTTCGGGGATGTTCAGCTGCAGCTGTGCGGCATCAGAGAGATAATTCAGCACGGAAGAATCTGCATCCCACCCGTGCTGCTCGGCGGATTTCTTTATATCAGATACTGTTTTGGAGATGGTATCGGCGCTGTCCACGCTGAACGTGGCGGTGTCAGCCAGTGTGGTATCCAGCCCAAGAGCATCCAGCACCGTGCGAAGACGGGCTTTCATGGCATCGGTATTGTCGGCGGCATCCAGCAGGCTGTTGCGGTAGACCGGCAGGCTGGCAGGGAGAACAACATCCGCGGAACTGCCTAAAATTAGACTTTCGCCGAAATACAGCTCATCGGCACTGTGGGCCAGCAGGGAAGAACTGCCGGAAGCGCCGCTGCCAAGCAAAATATCGCTCAGAGCCTGCAAGGGGCTGCTGTCCTGCATCGCGGATTTCAGGGAGGAGGACAACGGGGCATCGGCAACGCTGCCTGCGGCGGCATCTGGTTCACTGCCCTCCATGCTGAATGCGCTGAAGGTATCGGGACTGTTGGATTCCTCATAGGCGGGGGCGCTTTCGTTCAGATCAGCGGTCTCGGCGGCCTGGCTGACCCCGGCGGAACGGTCCTGACTGACCATCGCCGCCCCTAACAGAACAAGACAAAAACAAGCTGCTGCCGGAACAAAATGCCGGAATTGCAACGGAATGGTGTGCTTTACGGGGGTTTTGTTGGCAGATTCAATCAAATCATCATCAATTTGTCCGATCGCGCGGAATAAATCGCGGGAGCTCACAGGCAGACACCTTCTTTCTCTAAGTAGGCTTTCAGTTTGGTGCGCATCCGGTGCAGGGTAACGCGCACCTTGCTTTCACCAATACCGTAGCGCTTGGCAATGTCGGCGGTGGCGTCGCAGTACCAGTACCGCCGAATAAAGATGTTGCGTGCCTGCTCCGGCTGGCTGCGCAGAAATGCGCTGATGGAGCGGGCTGTTTCAGCGCTTTCTACCTCCTGCGCGGTGTGGTCTCCGGCGGGCAGGCAAAATTCCAGCTCTTCCAGCACGGCTTCGGTCTGGCCGCCGCCGCGCTTTTTGGCATTTTGCCGCTCCCGCAGGTCCAGTGCCAGGTTGCGGGTAATGCGCCCCAGGTAGGGTGCAAGCTTGTCCGGCCGGTTTTGCGGCATGCTGTTCCAGGCGGCCATCCAGGTGTCATTTTCGCATTCTTCGGCGTCTTCCTGGCTGCCCAGCAGGTTCATGGCAATCTTGCGGCAATAGGCGCCAAACTTTTGTGCGGTCTGTGCAATGGCCTGCTCGTCCCGTGCCCAGTACAGCGTAACAATGTCGGCATCAGTCATTGCGGCACACCTCGCTTTCCTCTTACTATTTATATAATAGGGGAATCACCCCCAAATGTTACAGGCAGAAAAGTAAAAAACGCACCCCGGCGGGCGGGATGCGGCAAACAATACAAATCAGAGCATATGTTTTTTGTGCAGTACCCAGGCAGCGATCCCACAAATAGCAAGCGTAAGCAAGCAGACAATGACAAATCCATAATCAGAACCGGAAAACGGCATGCCGTCAATGTCCACGTTCATGCCATACAAACCGGAAATAACGGTCGGGACAGCCATCAACAGGGTAACGGAAGTCAGGTATTTCATCGCATTGTTCAGGCGGTTATCCAAAATTGAGCTGAACAGCTCGCGGGTGCCCTTGATATCATCGCGGTAGATGCTGGTCATCTCAATGGCCTGCCGAATCTCAACGATTACATCGTCCAGTAGTTCCATGTCATCAGGGTACTGTTCCAGCCGTTTGTAGCGGGTCAACCGGTCCAAAACCGTGCTGTTGGCACGCAGTGAGGTTGCGAAATATACCAGGGTGGATTCCAACCCATGCAGCTCCATCAAGTCACTATCGCGCAGGGTACCGGTCAGGTTTTTCTCAATTTCCTGGCGGCGGCGGTCGATCAGGCGCAGCTCCTGCTGGTACATCGTGGCGGCGCGGTACAGAATCTGGTACACAAAGCGCATCTTCTTTTTAGTAGAAAAGCCGCGCACCCGGCAGGAAGCGAAATCAGACAATACGGGGGTATCTACGGAGCAAACCGTGGTGATGGTGGTCTGGGTCAACAGAATACCAAGGGGAATGGTGGTGTATACGCCCTCGGCGGCGCCGTCTACCTTTAAGGGGATATCCACAATGATGACGGTATAACCATCTTCCAGACTGATACGCGCGGATTCTTCCGGGTCAAGGGCGGCCTGCACATCAGCGGGCTCAATATCTAAGGTGGCGGCAACCTCGCGGATCTCCTCCTGGCTGGGGGCAGTCAGGCAGATCCATGTGCCTTCCTCAATTTCGTCTGCGCGGGTTAAGCGCCGGTTGACGGTTTCGTATATCGCCAGCATGGAAAGATCACCATCATTTCTTTGTTAAATCACAGATTTTAGTATACTTGCTTTGGACCCAAAGCGCAAGTATGGAAGATAAATGATTTGGGAAAGATGGGGAAGCAGGGGATGGAGAAGGCTATTTGTATTATAGGAAGATGTGGGGGAAAAGGATAAAAAACGGGGACAAAAAGAAAATGAATAGAGAAACCACGTTAAAGCGTCCATATGCACCCTGCCCAAAAA
>NZ_JAQFEN010000017.1:0-51465 GCF_027689445.1 Gemmiger qucibialis
TCTATTTTAAGAAGGCACGATCTGGTGCAGCGTCGGAGATACTCGAAAAGGGCGGCGGCACGCAGTGCCGTAAGGAACGCCACAGCGCGGCGTTCCTTAGCCCGCGGGAGAGTCCCCGGGAATGTGGCGGGTGTGGAAAGGCGAGGCGATGGGGAGAGGCAGGGCCTTGAAATAAAAAAAAGTGCAAGTTTGCAAGAGTGTTTATGGCAACAATAAGTTTGATGGTAGTTTGCTGCGAAATTTTTAGCATAGAGGAAAATTGGGGTAAACGGCGGGGTGAGGGCACTCCGCCTTACGGATGGGGCAGGGGTCGTTGCGGATTTTTGATGTGCGGTACAGCAGGCCGTGGCGTGGTCGGGTGACCACGCTCTACAGGGAGTTTTAATGTTGGCGGCCAATTATAAAATGATTTGTAGGGAACGGTTTTGGCCCTTCCGAAACCTATAAATAATATTCCACAAGGGAGATTCGTCCAAATGCTCCGGAACGGTCAAGACCGTTCCCTACGGATGTGGAAAAGTAGCGGCAGAATTTTAAGGCAATACCGCATAATTCTAAGTGCCGATACGGCGAGCGAGGTGCGGCAGATGCCAAGCCAAAAGCGCAGATAATACTGGATGCTGCAAAGGAGAGCGCCGCCAGTGGCGGATGCAGCGAACCGAAGCAGGGGCAGCGGTCGCAGAGTGCGAGGGGCTTTTGCCCCCGAAGCACGATGCGGGTACCGCAACCCGACATTATCGAGCATTTTGGCAACGCAGATGCCGTGCCGCAGCTGCCGGAGCGGTGCTTAAGCCGCAAGGCGGGAATTGTGCGGTGTTGCCTTAAGCTAATACACAAAGCGGGTGCTCAGGCGGGCCGATGGTGAGCATTGGCCACTACAAATGGAGCACGCGTCGTGGTATATGGCAATAGTTTGCAGCAGCGCGTTATACGAACTCTTGGGCGGAGAGATTTATCTGGCTGTTTCTAGGTGCACATTTGTGCATTTTATTCTTCATATTCATCTTATTTCGCATTTTTGTGTACCTCGTCTAAAATTTTTAGAGCCAAAATGGAGCCAAATATACTCTTAAAAATATACGTTATAATAATGAACTCACATATCAAAAATACTTAGCTGTGTTTCTTTTAATGACTCAACTTTTCTAATCGTTATTTTGTCATCTTCTTGAACTTGCCCACATAGAAGAGGTGACGAAGGATCATATTTGGCAGCGTTTGTTTCTACACTTTTTGAACTATAATTTGCATAGCAATATGCACATCCATTTTTGCATGTATTATAAGTACCTATTTCAACGCTTTCAACGCATCCACATTCTTTACGCTGATTTTTGTCTTTGCCAACATTAAGTTTACATCCGATAATTTTTTCAATTAATTCTCTATCTATGCAACAATTATGAATTATACCACATTCATCCAAATCTATTTTTTCTGCACAACTTCCAATCTTAATATTATTATCCGCAGCTATCTTACTTAATTTCTCAGCAAATTCCCGCAGCTCATCATCATTTAATTCATAACTTGACGATCCATCCATATTTTTTTTATTCTTAGGATATATATCAACAAAACTAATCACGCATTTTTCCGTGTATCCACTTAAAGCCTCAGCAATGCTTTTAAATGCCTTCAAATGATATTCTTTCGTATATCTATCAGAAAAGAATATAGGATCATATCTCCAAATCACTTTTTGCTTGCCAATTTTTTCTGACAGTTCTTGAAATATCGGAATCATTTCTGTTTTTTTATTTGGTAAATTAACCTCAACATCATTTCCATATCCAGTCAATGTGAATTGAAAATAGTAATTATAATCTTTTATCTCGTTTAACCTTTTCATCATTGGCAACGGATTCTTTGTCCAAAACACTATGCAATCTACAACATCTGGAGTAATTTTTATTTCACTTATCTGATGAGCATTCATCGGATTACGAACATATAAAAATCCTTCTTTTATTCTATTATAGAACCATTCCGAATAATAATTAGGAATATCAGTTCTTCTACTTACGCTTAATATCATCTAATTCACCCTTCAAATATGATTACCTGATATCTAATATGTCCTACTTTTAAAATAGGCCATCTACTTAAATATTTCTTACAATTAGATTGACAATTTTCTTCTTGAATTTTATAATTCGCACATTCCACATTTAGAACAATAAGTGAGTGTGGGTACCGACAATCTATCCCCAAACCTCCCGCAGCGCCGCAATCTCCTGTTCCGCCAGAGTAGGATAGAGCGTATTGCCAAAGAGAAAAGCATAGCGGTAGAGGGCAGCGCCGCTGGCACCGAGGGAGCGCAGCGTGGTGGCTTGGGTGGCGAGGGCATGGCCGGTGCACCACTCGGTGCCGGGACCGGAGGTATCGCCCTCGTCGCCGTCACCGATACGGTAAGCACCAAGGCCGAATGCCAGTTGAACGGATTCTGTGCGCGGCAGCGAGAGCCACTCGGCGGCAAGGCGGCCAAGTGACAGGGCATCGGAACCATTTTTGCGGTAGTTCAGGCCCCAGTACAGCTGCGGGATCAGATAATCACAATAGCCTGGCTTGGCCAGCCAGAGCGCGGCATCGCTGTATTGGCCGTCGCGGCAGCCGCTCAGTGTGCCCTGTGGCGAAACCCCAAACCGCACATTGAACGCATGGGCGGCGGCGTAACAGGCCCGCATTAGATCGTTTACATTTTGCCGCCGCCAATCGGCCAGCGAAAGGGTGCTGCCGCTTGCGGCATAACTGTCGGCATCAAAATCCGGGGCAGTAGTGGGGTAAAAGTAATCATCAAAATGAATGCCGTCAATGGCATAATTGGTACATAGCTCACGGATGGAATCGGCCAGATACTGCTGGACTTCGATGCTGGCGGGGTCCAGATACAGGCCGGTTGCAGTGTGCTTGACCCAGTTGGGATGCAGCAGAGCAGGGCTTTGTGCGCAGAGCTCAGCCGGGGTTCCGTTGGCCTGCAGGCGGTAGGGGTTGATCCAGGCTTCCAGCGTAAGGCCCTGGGCATGGGCGGTTTCTACCAGCACGGCAAGCGGGTCAAAACCGGGGTCCTGCCCTTGGGTGCCGGTGCAAAGGTGGCTGAACGGAAAATACCGGCTGGGGTACAGGGCATCTCCAAAGGGCCGCACATGGGCAAAAACGGTGTTTGCCCCAAGGGAGGCAATGTTCTGCATGATGGCGGCGGCATCGGCACGGAAAGCGGATTCACTGCTGAAATCGGTATGCTGCCATTCCAGAAAGCTGACCCAGACGGCGCGAATCTCCTGCGCGGCAGCAGGGGACGGAGTGGGTGCAGCGGAAAGCACCGGGCTTGCGGATGGCTGCGGCGTGGTAGACGGCCCCAATACGGCGGGCATTATGAAAAGAAATGACATAAGGAAAAACACCCCCAAGGTTGATAAGAATATGCGCATGATACCACCCCTTTGCCGGTTTGCCATACACCCCAGCATATGCGCCGAAAACGAAAATAAGTGTTGGCAAGCGGGTAAAATTGTGATATACTAAACAGGTATCTGACATCATGAGGGCCATTAGCTCAGTTGGTCAGAGCTGGCGGCTCATAACCGCTTGGTCCCGGGTTCAAGTCCTGGATGGCCCACCATACAGTTCGTACTCGAACCCGATTCTTTACGAGAAAGGGTTCGGGTACGTTTTTTGTTTATCGGAAATTCTGCGGAAGGACTACACAGAGCGTTAAACGAGCAAAGGCAGGGTATCACTATGACGGTGGTATCCTGCCTTTTGCTTTGAGGAATCAAGTTCGCTTTGTGCGAACTTGGTCGTCACCCTATATGACGCATTGGGGGCAATCGCTGTGTACGTGCGTACCGGGAGAGCGTGTACACCTCTGGCAAGGTGTAACACACTAGACTTTGTTCCAAAGTCTGTGTGCCAAGGGGCATAGCCCCTTTGGAATCCCTGCGGAGCGTGTACGCACGTACGCAGAAAAATGGAAAAATTTCACTATATCGGGGTGTTCTTTCATGGAGGAGTGTGGTATACTCGGCTTAGCCCAGTAAATTGGAAGTTGTGAACTTAGAATTAGAGGTGTTGAAAATGAAAATAATAATTATATTTATTGATTTACTGATGGCAACTGTTCTCTTTTTTGTTGGAAGATTTTTTATCAAATCAAGGAATACAGAAAGAAGTGTGCTGTTTTTATCAGGAGATTATACTGGATTAAACACAGAGAAAATATGCAGAGTTACTGGAAAACGGATTAAGACATGGGCAATGCTCTTTTGTCTTGGCGGTATAATTGATTTTATCAAGCCGGGCGCAGGAATAATAATAGCTTTCGTTTTTTTTATTATCTTACTTGTATTTCATTTGGTTGATATGACTATAAATCGAGACAAGTACCGGGTATAAATTCCAGTTTGCTGTACTCGTTCCTAGCAGGGTTTGGGGCAGGCACGCCCCAACAAGAAGCTGTCCCAAAGGGGCAAGAATTTTCAAGAATTGAAAATTTGTGGCCACGGGACGATTCTTGCTCTCAGCTTTTTCGCTGCGTTTCGCAATTTTCACATTTCAATCTGCTCGCAGATTGTTGACAAGCTGCGCTTGACCCGATACTATAAAGGCAAGTCGAATACACGCCAAGGAGGTGCAACCATGACCGCCGTGATCTACGCCCGCTATTCATCTGACAGCCAGCGAGAAGCGTCCATTGAAGGACAACTGCGCGACTGCAAGGACTACGCCGAGAAGAACGGCATCACCGTGGTCGGCACCTATATTGACCGTGCCTACTCTGCCAAAACGGATGACCGCCCGGACTTTCAGCGGATGATCAAAGACAGCGGAAAGAAAATCTTCGATGTGGTTCTGGTCTGGAAGCTGGACCGCTTTGCCCGGAACCGATTCGATGCCGTGAACTACAAGTACCAGCTGGAAAAGAACGGTGTCCATCTGGTGTCTGCCATGGAACCCATCTCGCAGGGGCCTGAAGGCATTATGGTGGAGAGTATGCTGATTGGCATGGCGGAATACTATTCCGCCGAACTCGCCCTGAAAGTGGCGCGCGGTGAGCGCGAAAATGCCCTCCAGTGCAAGTACAACGGCGGTGTGGTGCCGCTGGGCTTCACCATTGGCAAGGAGGACAGGCTGTACCATATCGACCCGGAGACGGCTCCCATCGTGCAGGAAATCTTCACCCGGTATGCCGACGGCGAACCGGCTGAGAAGATTGCGGCATCCCTGAACGAGCGCGGCCTGCGTACCCGCACCGGAAAGCCGTTCGTGAAGAACAGCTTCTTCCAGATCTTCCGCAACCGCCGCTACATCGGCGAATACCGCTACAAGGACATTGTGACGCCGGGCGGCATTCCGGCCATTGTTGACCAGGACCTGTTTGACCGGGTGCAGCAGCGTTTTGAGCAGAACAGGATCGCCCATGGTCGGCCTGCAAAAGAGGATGTGAGATATCTGCTGACCACCAAGCTGTTCTGTGGCAAGTGCGGCACCCTGATGGGTGGCGAAAGCGGCACCAGCCACATGGGAAACACCTACTATTACTACAAGTGCGGCAACGCCAAACGCCACGGCAAGGCGCATTGCGACCTGAAAGCCATCCGCAAGGAGCCGCTGGAACGGTTCGTGGTGGACACTGCCATTAAGGTGATTTTCAGCGATGAAATCATCGAACGGCTGATAGATTTGGTCATGGAAGCCCAGCAGCAGGAGAACACCCGGCTGCCTGTTCTGAAAGAACAACTCCGGGATACGGAGAAACGACTCGCAAACCTTCTGGAAGCCATTGAACAGGGCATCCTGACCCCGACCACCAAGCAGCGGTTGGACGAGCTGGAAGCCCGGAAAGAAGCCCTGAACACCAGCATTCTGGAAGAAGAGCTGAAAAAGCCCGTCCTGACCCGTGAGTGGATTCGGTTCTGGCTTGAAAAATTCCGCAAGGGTGACGTGGGCAGCACGGAACACCAGCGGCAGATCATTGATACCTTTGTCAACTCGGTCTACGTCTTTGATGACCGGGTCGTACTCAATTTCAACTTCACGGATGATGCCAAAACGGTCACCCGTGAGGAAGTGTTGGGTTCGAGTGCTGTGGACAATGCTCCACCACAAAGCACGAAGGTTTCGGCCTTCGTGCTTCTTTTTTTGCTCATTCGTACAGTTCCTTGCTCATCTGGTTGCGAATCTCATCACGCCGCCTATCGTAGACCTGCGTGTAGATCGCAAGGGTTGTGCTGGGCTGCGCGTGTCCGGCTTCTACTAGCTTGCATCTATCAGCTTTTTTCTGGATTTCCACTGTCCGTGATATGATGCTTGCGACTGTGATGATATTGCCTTAGCGTAACCGCAGTATCAATCATTTTTTGCCATTTTTCGCATTGCAATCAAAGCTGCCAACATAATTAAAGGAAATGTGCATCCCGTCAACAAACCTACCTGAAGATTATCTCCTGCCTGCTGTGAAAAATATCCTACCATGCTCGGACCAAAAGCACCACCCATATCTCCAGCTACAGCCAACAGTGCAAACAAGGCTGTACCTCCTTTTGGAATCCTCGGAACAGTAATGCTGATACTTCCGGGCCACATAATACCAACTGAGAAGCCACATAGGATACATCCAATCAACCCCAAAATCGGCATTGCAGATAGACCAGCCAAAAGATAGCTCAATACACAAAGAACTCCCGATACCAGCATAAACTTTGTCAAATCTATCTTTTCACCAAATTTGCCGTACAGCACACGGGCAATGCCCATTGTGATTGCAAACAAGCACGGACCCGCCAAATCGCCAACGGATTTGGTTAATCCTAATGCGGATTCTGCAAAAGCTGATGCCCACTGCGCCATTGCCATTTCAGAAGCTCCAGCGCAAATCATTAGGATAATTGCAACTCCAAAAATAGGCATCTTCAGCAATTGACGCAACGACATTCTCTGACCGTCCTCTACCAAATGCTCAATAGGGCAGGTGGCAAAATTGTAAATATTGTACAAAGGAATCATTGCCCACAAATAGGCTAAAATCCTCCATTTGTCAATACCAAAAACGGAAAAGAAAATTGTAGAAAGTAAAATCACGCCCACACTGCCCCAGCAGTAAAAGGAATGAAGTAGGCTCATCACTTTTTCCTTATGGTCAAAGGGACAGGCTTCCACAATAGGGCTGCACAACACCTCAACAAGACCACTTCCGAGTGCATAAAAAAACACTCCGATCAGTATTCCGACATATGGAGATATTATATTGGGCAAAACCGCAAGTCCGATCAACCCCAGACCTGCAAACAGCTGAGAAGCCACGATGGATTTTCGGTATCCAATAGAATCCACATATTTTGCACAAATTAAATCTACGCTTAATTGTGTTACATAGAATACTGCGGGAATTAAGGCAATCTGTCCCAGTGAGATGTTGAAATCTGAATGAAACGCCAAAAAAAGCAATGGTGCAAAATTAGCTGCGATTGCCTGTGTGATAAATCCGAGATAACAGGCTCTTAATGTTTTTTTATAGTTCTTCATAGCACAAAGCCCTCCTTTCAAACTACATCGAATGATATCATGCTTTTGTTTGGACAGCAATGGACTTTACCACGTTTTTATTGTATAATATCACAATACAAAGGAGGGGGGCATCATTGGCAGACACCAGCGAATTAAAAATCATTACAGATGAAACTCTCATGGAAAAAAGAACCCACGGACAATCGGTATTTCCGTTTCAATACTATCTAGAAGATATCTGGGACTTCGACTTCCATACAATCGGTTGGCATTGGCATCAGGAAATTGAATTTATATATGTGCAAAGCGGTGAAGTGCAATGTTATATCGGAAAAGATGATTTCTCGTTACCAGCAGGCAGTGGTTTATTTATCAACACGAAAATCATTCATCAATTAACAGCAAAACAAACCACATTGATTCCAAATATTGTTTTTTCCCCTTTGCTGTTGGCTTCAGAGGAGAGTTTGATATACCAGCAATATATTAAGCCAGTGCTTACTTCAGATATTGACTTTTTGGTTTTTGAGCCGTATACCCTGTGGCATAAAGAGATACTTTCTTTACTAAATCAGATATTTGAGACGCAGAAACAAGCAAATTTTAGGGAGCTGACAACCATGCGATTGTTGGCAACCATTTGGGAGTTGCTGTACGGAAATATGGAATCCATGTTTCTACAAAGACAAACCGTTAAAAGAAACAGCGATACGTCTCGCCTTCAAATGATGATGAGTTTTATTCATAGTCATTATGCCGACCAGATCCAACTTGATGACATCGCAGATTTTGCCCATGTAAGTAAGAACACTTGTATGCAAATATTCAAGAATGGTATCCGTCAATCTCCTATTTCTTATTTGATACAATACAGGCTGAAAAAAGCCGCAAAACTACTGGCAGCCACGGAAATGAAGGTTATAACCATATCAGAACAATGCGGCTTTCACGATGCGCCTTATTTTTGCCGTAAATTTAAAGAGGTTTACGGGATTTCTCCTATTGAATACAGAAAAAACAACCTCTAAATTTACATATCAACAGCAAGTTTTATCGCTCCCCCAATTATGCTTGTCATACTCATTCTGCGATACTGTTATGAATAAACCATCACATGCAAATCAATTTCTTCTGCCCGGTTATGGATGTTATTATATCGTTGTACCCATTCCATTTGACAGGTACACTTTAATTCCGCTGTCACGCCCTCGGTAGCTTTCATCTGTTCCATGATAGGAGAACAACTCGCCCGACTGCCCGTAGAAGTAGTCCAGCGTCATTTGGTGGGACCACGGATTTTCAACTGTGAGTGCTTGTTCATATGGAAAACCTCCCTTCCGATTTTTACAAAAGAAAAAGCTCACCTCCTTTTTTGAAAGTGAGCCATGTAAAAGCAAAATAGTAACAGTAAGTGTCGAGTTTCGTACCCAAAAATTCTTGGGTACGGTTCTGGGTACAAAGAGCCATTTTAGACACGAAAAGACACCAAAAGTTACGTCAAAGTACACAAAGATGTTTTTTCGGAATTATGAGATAGTCACAAGATTCCACAAGAAAAATGAAATTTCAAAATTAGCGACGTTCTCATAACCGCTTGGTCCCGGGTTCAAGTCCTGGATGGCCCACCAAAGAAAAGCTTCTGCCGTAAGGTGGAAGCTTTTTTATAGAATGGCAGACAGGGATATAAAAGCAATGACTTTGCCCCTCCCTATGAAAGCGATTGTTTGTGGCGTAGATTGCAGTTTTTTGGCGGTTATGTTACACTAAAATAATAGTGTGAAAATGGTAAGGAGAAAAAATAAATGGAAAAACAACACAGCGGCCGGAGCTCATTTTCCGGCAAACTTGGCTTTGTCCTGTCGGCAGCCGGCGCCTCGGTTGGCTTGGGCAATATCTGGCGGTTCCCATACCTGGCGGCAAAATATGGCGGTGGAATTTTTCTGCTGATTTACATTCTGCTGGCGGTCACCTTTGGCTATACAATGATTATGGCAGAGACAGCGCTGGGACGGATGACCCGGAAAAGTCCGGTTGGGGCCTTTGCAGCTTCTGGAAAGGGACGCTGGCGTGCATTTGGAGGATGGATCAACGCGGTAATTCCCATTTTGATTGTGCCGTATTATTCGGTTATTGGCGGTTGGGTTATCAAGTATCTGGTGGGGTATATTACCGGTCATGGCAGTGAGCTGGCACAGGATGGGTATTTTTCCTCTTTCATCGCCAATGGCGCTTCGGTGGAAATCGTATTCCTGCTCTTTACCCTGCTTACACTGGGCATCATTTTTGCCGGTGTCCGCAATGGTGTGGAGCGTGTTTCCCGGATGATGATGCCGGTACTGGTGGTGTTATCAGTAATTATTGCAGCTTATTCAGTAACACGGCCCGGTGCGCTGGAAGGAGTGAAGTACTTTTTAGTACCGAATCCGGCCAATTTTTCATGGATGACAGTGGTTACAGCCATGGGCCAGATGTTCTATTCTTTGTCCATCGCAATGGGTATTTTAGTAACATTCGGCTCTTACATGAAAAAAGATGTGTCCATTGAGGGATCTACCAAGAACGTTGAGATTTTTGATACGCTGATTGCAATGATGGCCGGGTTGATGATCATTCCGGCGGTGTTTTCGTTCTCTGGCGGTGACCCGGACACCCTGCAGGCCGGTCCCGCACTGATGTTTATTACGATCCCGAAAGTTTTTGAAAGCATGGAACTTGGTTCGCTGGTGGGCGTGCTGTTCTTTGTGCTGGTGCTGTTTGCAGCGGTGACAAGCTCTATTGCATTGACAGAAAGCGCAGTATCGACTTTTGAGGATGAACTGGGATGGAGCCGCAAAAAGGCTGCGGCAGTGATTGGGATTATTATGGTGCTGCTTGGAAGCTTGTCGGCGCTTGGCTATGGCCCGCTGTCGGGCGTGACCGTTATCGGGATGCAGTTCCTTGACTTTTTCGACTTCCTGACAAACTCAGTTATGATGCCCATTGCGGCCATTGCAACCTGCCTGCTGGTGACCAGCGTGATTGGCGTGGAAAAGATTGAGGAAGAGGTGACCCAGAATGGTCAACCTTTCCGCCGAAAAAAGGTTTTCAATTTTATGATCCGCACCCTTTGCCCGGTGTTTGCTGCCATCATTCTGGTAAGTTCTGTGGCGAATGCCCTCGGGTGGATCTCGATGTAAAAGAATTTGATATTATCATACCATATGGGGAAATGGATTTACACCCCCCTCAATATGATTTACAGGCGAAACCTTTGGCGGCCAGCGGTTGAAAAAGGTGTATACCAGAAAACCGCTGAACACCGCTATGCCGCTGCTGCCGCCGATGTGTACCATTTTATCCTGGATAAGATGGTCGATACCCGCCCCGGCAGCGAATAGTTCTGGCAGACGGATAAATACGGCACCCCCGCCCACAAGCCCATTGTGGAGCCGTGGAAGTGCCCTTACCACAATGGCCGGATGTGCATGGACCTCATGAGAAGGAACCCCGATGTCAATGTGTAAACTGCACTCTGAATTTTACCGCCAGCAGGCAAAGCTGGATGCCCTGCTGACCCGCCGCTGCCACACCATCACCGAAGGCAAGAACGGCGAGGGCGCGACCTACATCAAGACGGCACAGGGGCTGACTGCACATTGCCCATGGCGTGCGCAACACTGCGGAGGGCCTGCGCTATGTGATCTACCTGTTTGTGACCGATTTGAAAGAGCCCTGGAAAGTGATTGCCGAACCGGCCGGATTTTTGATCGCGCCGCGTGGCTGGGAGCGCGTCAGCGATGTTTCCAACGTGGTATTTACCAATGGTGCTATTGCGGATGATGACGGTAAGGTGTATATTTATTATGCCGCCAGTGATACGCGCCTGCACGTTGCTTCCACGACCATTGGCCAGCTTTTGGACTTTGCATTCAAAACCCCCGCGGACCCGCTGCGCAGCCGTGACTGCGTGGCCCAGCGTGTGGCGCTGATCGAAAAAAATCAGGCATATCTCAATCAGCAAGACCGGTAATATCCTGTGCCCGTGGCCCCGGCGGGGGCGTCCACCCTGGCGTAATCTGGCTGCCCATGCTGGCGCTGCTGGCTTTGCTGGTGTTGGATGTCAGCGTCGGCGCGCAGTTTCCGGTGCCGTGGGGCGGGTTGCTGACCCTGCGCGGTGCGGCTAGCTTTTGCCTGGATTTCGTCCCCCCGCCCGGAAGTTGTGGACGGCATCTGGCAGCGCCCTGAATGGCCGTGGAAAACCCTGTCCGCGTCTGATTCTGCAGGGGCTGGAGAAGACTGCAGCCTATCAGGATGAGGCAGGGAAACGGTACACCGGCTTTATGCTGCAGACCCTTGGTCTGCCTCTGCCCGGCGATTACGGCCAGGTGCCCGCAAAGCTGTGGTACCTGCACAAAGTGTAATGCGCAAAAATTGTGCGTCAACCTGAAAATGATTCCGCGATATGACCCTATCATTTTATAATGTGCTGTGATATAATGAGGTAAATCGACAATGTCAATTCTAAAACTGACCCCTTCCTGCAAGGATTACCTTTGGGGCGGCAGCCGCCTGCGCACCGACTTTGGCGTGCAGAGCGATTTGAACCCGCTGGCGGAAGCCTGGGTGCTTTCCTGCCATCCCGATGGCCCCAGCTATCTGCCGGACGGCACCATGTTGGCGGACTACCTGGCCGCCCACCCGGAAGCGGCGGGAACAGACTGCAAAAAGTTTGAAATGTTCCCCGTTCTGACCAAGTTCATTGACGCCAAGAATAACATTTCCATCCAGGTACACCCCTCCAACGAGTATGCGCTGGAGCACGAACACCAGTACGGCAAGACCGAGATGTGGTATGTGCTGGACTGTGAACCGGGCGCGTTCCTGTATTACGGCTTTGACCATGAAATCAGCCGGGAAGAACTGGAAGAGCGCATCCGGAACAATACCCTGACCGAGGTGCTGAACGCCGTGCCGGTGAAAAAAGGCGATTGCTTCTTTATCCCGTCCGGCACGCTGCACGCTATCTGCAAGGGTGTTGTGGTGGTTGAAGTGCAGCAGAACTCCAACGTGACCTACCGTGTGTACGATTACGGCCGCGTGGGGGCGGACGGCAAGCCGCGCGCGCTGCATGTAAAGCAGGCGCTGGAGGTAATGCGCCGTACCCCGCCGGAACAGCATGATTTCAGCCCCCATCTGGCAAAGTGCGATTACTTTACCGTGGATGTGGTGGCAGGTGGTCACACCGGCACGGCGGACGAGACATCCTTTGTTTCGCTCCTGATTACCGAAGGGGAGGGGTGCCTGACCTGCGGCGGCGAAACGGTGCAGGCAAAAAAGGGCGACAGTTTCTTTATCACGGCGGGCAGCGGTGCCTATGCTTTAACGGGCAGCTGCAAAGCCCTGCTGACAACCGTTTGATTATTACCAAAGCAGAGTGAACAAGAACCCCGGCCTGCTGTGCAGCCGCGTATGCGGAACGCCGGCTGCGCCAAAACGGAGGCAGGGGAACCATGAACACAATAAGCTGCGTTTCTCCTTCAAATCCCTGTCCGGATGGTTCCCGGGCAGGGATTTATTGTAGTCGGAAATAAAACACAAAAAATACAATTTGTATATTTATCGAAAAACAAAACAAAGTGAGCGATACGCGCGGCAAAACGATTCGTCACAATGTGCAAAAAAGCGCCTGAATATTTGTCAAACATGTCAAAAATTGACCTTGCCCCCGGTGGGGGAGTCTGCTATACTTGTGAAGCATGAAAAAATGAGAGCCGGGCTGTCTGTGCAGCCCGGAAAAGCAAAAAAAGATAACGATAAGGTGTCTTGTTTTGCGCAGGGCGGTAGTGGGGGCACTGCCGGACAAAAGAGGAAAGCATAAATGAAACTGATATTTGAATTTGCCCGCATTGCGGCGTTCTGCTTTGCGGGGGAGGTTTGCCACCTGGTGCTGCCGCTGCCCATCCCGGCCAGCGTGTACGGGCTGATGCTGCTGCTGGCGGCGCTGCGCTTTGGGGTGGTCAAACTGGAGCAGGTGCGCACGGCGGCGCTGTTTCTGACCGGCATTTTCCCGCTGCTGTTTGTTCCGGCGGCTGCGGGCGTGATGGATCTGTGGGCGGATTTACAGGCCATGCTGGTGCCGGTGCTGCTGGCCTTGATCCCCATTACCATTTTGGTCATGACGGTGTCCGGCTGCGTGACCCAGCGCCTGGCAGAGCGGAAGGAGAAAAAGCAATGATCACACAAGTTCTGGAATCTTCCGCCGTATGGGGCGTGCTGCTCACGCTGGCTGCGTTCGGCCTGGGGGTGCTCATCAACAAGCGCACCGGTCAGGCAATTTTCAACCCGCTGCTGTTGGGCACGGCGTTTGTCATCGTGGTGCTCAGCGTGTTGAACATCCCCTATGATACATACGCTGCCAGCGCTTCGCCCGTCAGCTACCTGCTGCTGCCCGCAACGGTCAGCCTGGCAGTGCCGCTGTATGAAAAATGGGATCTGCTGTGCAAAAATCTGGTAGCCATTGTGGCCGGTGTGCTGGCCGGAGTTATGGCAAGTCTGTTCAGCGTGCTGGCACTGGCCCTGCTGCTGGACCTGAACCATGAGCAGTACATCACCCTGCTGCCCAAGTCCGTTACCACTGCCATCAGCATGGATGTTTCCCGCGAGCTGGGCGGCATTGCCACCCTGACGGGCGCCATTGTGATTTTGACCGGCATTGTGGGCGCGCTGGCGGCGGAAACCGTCTGCAAGGTGTTCCGCATTACCAACCCCATTGCCAAAGGCATCGGCATTGGTACGGCATCCCACGCCGTGGGCACCAGCAAGGCGCTGGAAATCGGCGAAGTGGAAGGCGCGATGAGCGGCCTTTCCGTTGCTGTGGCCGGTATCATGACCGCCGTGCTTTGCCCGCTGTTCTCGGAATTGATTCACTAAGGCAACACCGCACAATTCCCGCCTTGCGGTTTAAGCACCGCTCCGGCAGCTGCGGCACGGCATCTGCGTTGCCAAAATGCTCGATAATGTCGGGTTGCGGTACCCGCATCGTGCTTCGGGGGCAAAAGCCCCTCGCACTCTGCGACCGCTGCCCCTGCTTCGGTTCGCTGTTTCCGCCACTGGCGGCGCTCACCTTTGCAGCAATCAGTATTATCTGCGCTTTTGGCTTGGCATCTGCCGCACCTCGCTCGCCGTATCGGCACTTAGAATTATGCGGTATTGCCCTAAATACAGAAGGCCCGCCCGCGCATCACCTGGTTTGTGGTGCGCGGACGGGCTGTTTGTATGCCGCCGGACGGCGGGAAACGGCATTTTTTGCAAGTTTTTTGCCCGGCAGCGGGGGCAGCTCTTGCCGCGCGGCGGGTTCTATATTATAATAAAAATAAGCTGTTTGTATCAACTACCTGTGCAAAATACAGAGGAAAAAGCGCAGCGCCGCCCGGCAATAGAGGGCTGGAATGTGCGGCGCTGACGGAGAGAGGATCATAAAATCATGGGATTTTCGTTTGTGACAGAAATTCCTTCCCCGGATGTCATTCGGGAAAGGTTTCCCCTTGCGCCGGAACTGGCCGCCCGCAAAAAAGAGCGGGATGAAGAAATCAAAAAGATCATTACCGGCGAAAGCGACAAGCTCCTGGTCGTTGTCGGCCCCTGCTCGGCGGATAACGAGGAAGCCGTTGTGGATTATGTGTCCCGTCTGGTCAAGGTGCAGGAGAAGACGAAGGACCGCCTGGTGATCGTTCCGCGCGTGTACACCAACAAGCCCCGCACCACCGGCGAGGGCTACATGGGAATGATCCACCAGCCGGACCCGGAAAAGAAGCCGGATATGCTGGAGGGAATTCTGGCCATCCGCCATATGCACATGCGCGTATTGCAGGAAACCGGCTTTTCCACCGCGGACGAGATGCTCTATCCCGAAAACCTGCGTTACCTTTCGGACATTATGTCCTATATTGCCGTGGGTGCCCGCTCGGTGGAAAACCAGTTCCACCGCCTGGTGGCCAGCGGCTGCGATGTGCCCGTGGGCCTGAAAAACCCCACCAGCGGCGATTTGACCGTTATGCTCAACTCTGTTGTGGCGGCCCAGGTGCCCCATGACTTTATCTTCCGCGGGTGGGAGGTCCAGTGCCCCGGCAACCCGCTCAGCCACACCATTCTGCGCGGCGCGGTGAACAAGCACGGCCAGACCATCCCCAACTACCATTACGAGGATCTGCGCCTGCTGTATGAGCTGTACATGAAGCGCAACCTGAAGAACCCCGCCTGCATTGTGGATACCAACCACAGCAACTCCGGCAAGCAGTATATGGAGCAGATCCGCATTGCGAAAGAGGTTCTGCACAGCCGCCGCCATTCGGACGACATCAAGAACCTGGTCAAGGGTCTGATGATCGAAAGCTATATTGAGCCGGGCAGCCAGAAGATCGGCGAGCACTGCTATGGCAAGTCCATCACGGACCCCTGCCTGGGCTGGGACGATACCGAGCGACTGCTGTACGATATCGCAGAGCTTTCTTAACCGATAAAATTACAAATAAGGCATGCACTGCCGGAAGCTGAACAGAGGTTCAGCCGGGGCGGTGCATGCCTTTTGTGTTGCGGGGGATAATCGATAAAAATCAGTACAGCATGGTGTCATCATCCACGCGGTACACATGACCGTCTTTTTCATACACTTCAATGTAATAGTCGCCGTCCGGGGATTTTTCGGACCAGGTTTGCTGTTCAGACACAGAATTGTTCTGAGAATCCGAAGATGCAGAAGAAGCGGAAGATTCCGAGGTGGAAGCGACAGTGGAAGTGGAGGACTGCGATACAGACGGTTCGTTTTTAGAAGCTGTACAGCCTGCAAGGAAAAGGATTGCTGCGCTTGTACAGAAAAGGCCAAAAAATTTTGAATTATTCATAATACAAAGTCCCCTGATACCAAACAAGATAATAACCAGCGTCGTGGGGGTGCTTCAGAATTTCGTGATTATTGTTGCGGATAAAGGGCGAATAGACTGGGCAAGACATGAATAGGCAAGGACGAAAACAAAGACTAAAGATAACAGGAGCGAGAATATTCTTTTTCCTGCAACAAAAACACCTCCGATAAGATTTATTTAAGAGCTCTTACCCAATACAACAAAGAAAAGAGTTGTTTTGTGACAAGAAATTATAAAATTGGCAAATGCAACAATAAACGAAACATTGCGTTGTGAAGAATGCTGAATGAATTAGAAAATAGATTCGGCAATACGGAAAAGTGTATCACGGTCAATGCAGCCGGAGACAGTGTGCTGGATACCATCACTTTCCCAAAAGAGAAAATAGCAGGGCGTACCGGAAGCGGTTGAACTTGTGCCGAGTGTGGCGCTGTGACCTTTTACAGTGACAGAACTCCATGTTGTGTGTTCGTTATCAAAGGTTTCAATCTGTCCGGTTGCCTGGATGGGATAGCATTTTACAGTATAGGAAAGTGAATCGCCGTTGGCAGATGCGGTGGTATGGTATCCGTGGAGCAAAAGAAAATCTGTACTGAGCGAATTTTCTTCATCCAGCACAAACCCCTCCGGCACATAATGGTCACAATAATTTTCCGGCAATGTATCCAAGGGAGTGCCATCCACAGAATAAGTGACCTGCATTTCAATGGGCAAAAAGCGCAGGAGGGCAGTGTACACCGCGTGGCGGGCTTCGGCGCTGACGGCAAGGGTGCCTGCCAACAGGGCGGCAGCCAGCAGCACAACGGCCAACGCACGGTGCAGCGCTTTTTGGGGATGGTGCAGGGTGTGCAAAGCACGGGTTATGCGGGCGTCCAGAGAGGAAGTATCCGGGTATAGTTCTTTCAGCGCGGCAGGGGTGGGCAGGGCGGCCAGTTCCTGCCGGGCGTCCTGCTCCAGAGCCACAGCAAGGATGGCGTCAAAACGATAGCTGCAATTATCTTTCATCGTGGAGCTCCTTCCACAGCAGTTTGCGCCCGCGGGCAATGCGCTGGCGGACAGTGGATTCCCGCAGGGCAAGTGCGGCGGCAATTTCGCGGTAGGTGTACCCTTGCGCCAGCAGCCGCAGCGGGTCGCGGTAAATGGGTGCAAGCTGCTGCACGGCCTGCATCAGGTGCTGGGCCTGTTGCTCATCAATCACCGCATCTTCGGGAACCGGGGCCGGGTCAGCATTGCGGTCAAAGTCCGGTTCTTCCTCGCAGGGGGCATCCTGCCGCTGAGCCAGCAGCAGGAACGCCCGGCTGCGTGTACAGCTGACAAGGTAAGCCGCAAACTTGTGCGGGTCCTGTCGGTGCAGGCGGGCAAAGTTTTTGGCTATGTACAAAAATACTTCCTGCGCTACATCCTCAGCAAGGTGCGGGTCGTGGACGATCTGGCAGGCAACGTGGTACACCAGCCGTTTATAGCGTTCATAAACAGCTTCAAAGGCTTCGGCGTTGTCGGCGCTGTCCAGTGCCGCAAGGTAGATGGCAAGCATGTAGGAATTCCCCCTGATGAAGTGTGTGGCACTATTATAACGCGGAAAAATAAAAACGCAAAGGGAAAATCATGCCCGGAAAAATCCCCCTTTTCTTTTCCCCGCTATGGTGCTATGATAGGAAACCGGACGTTATAAAAAATAAAGAGGGGATTGTTTTTGGTGGAAAAGGAACAAAGCGGAAAAACACTGTTCCGTGGGGAGCTGGCGCTGGTCATTGCGGTATTGGTCAACAGCTTTGGCGTGGTATTGATGCTGTACTCCGGCGCGGGAATTTCGGCCATTTCCAGCGTGCCGTATGCGTTTTCGCTGGCGTTCCCGGCACTTACGCTGGGAACCTGGACCTACCTGTTCCAGGGCACTTTGATTGCCAGCCTGATGATTATGCGCCGCAAATGGGTGTGGCCGTACCTGTTCAGCTTTGTAGTGGGCTTTGTGTTCAGTGAGCTGCTGGATGTGCACGAACTGTGGATCGATGTTCTGCCCTACACACTGCCCTGGCGGGTGGTGTATTTTGTGGTCAGCTACCTGCTGATCTGCTTTGGCATTGCGCTTTCCAACCGGTGCGGGCTGCCCATTGTGCCCACCGACCTGTTCCCGCGGGAGCTGGCGGACATTACCAAGGTGCCGTACCCGCGCATTAAAATCGGCTTTGATGTAACCTGCCTGGCTATTACGGCGGGCATGACCTTCTTCTTCCTGGGCCGCCTGGAAGGGCTGGGCATTGGCACCATTGCCGCGGCGTTCACCATGGGCAAGGGCATTGGCCTGGTGGGTGACCTGCTGGACAAGCACTTTTATTTTGAAAACTACAAGACCCTGCGCACCGCTAAGAACAAACAGTAAAATATGCAAAGAACAACGGCCTGCCGCACAAGCGCATTGCTTGCAGCGGCAGGCCATTATTCTTTATTCATTATTATTTATTATTTTATTCTATGGCAATACCGCATAATTCTAAGTGCCGATACGGCGAGCGAGGTGAGGCAGCTGCTAGGCCAAAAGCGCAGATAATACTGGATGTCTTATCGAGCATTTTGGCAACGCAGATGCCGTGCCGCAGCCGTCGGAGCGGTGCTTAAGCCGTAAGGCGGGAATTGTGCGGTGTTGCCCTATATTAGTGCTGGATACTGTCGGGGTCAAAGTTGCGTGCCATCAAGGCAGAGATGGCGGGCAGCGCGGCAGCAATCAGGGCTTTGTCATGGTTAGGGGCCAGGCGGGTGGCGGAATCAAACAGCATGGTGTTTTCCTGTTGCGGGGTGCTGGCGGGCCAGGTGGGAATGCCGCTGTGCTGCGGGTTTCCGGTGCGGGCAAAGGCCAGAACGGCATCGAAAATCTGCTGTTCCAGCTGCGGGGTCACGCCGGAAATGTTGGCAGAAGGCACCAGCTCAGTATTATGGAAAACAAACGGGATATCGGAACAATGCCATGGGGCGCGGCCGCCCTCAATGGTGAAATCCTGATTGAAGAAATAGCTCCACACCGGGCCTGTTTCCGCCCGGCGGCGGATATAGCGCATGGTCGGCTCCCGGAACAGTACATCCAAAAACGGCAGGTCGGCGGCGCTGCGTTCGGGGTAGGCGGCGTGGAACAGCGGCAGCAGGGCATCCGCCGTCTGCTTGCCCAGCATTTTTTCGGCAAAGCCTTCGGCCTCGGCGGCGCTCATCTGCGCTTTGTTCAGGCCGAAGCCATTGAAGGCGGCAAACTCGCCAAACACGGTGCCCACCAGAAGGGGAATGCGGGCGGTTTCGGGGCGGAACGCATTTTCCAGCGGGTTACCCAGATAAAAGGCGTTGGGGTGTGGGGTGCAGCCGGTGTTTTTTCCGGCTGCTTTCAAGGCAGGGGCCACTTTATTATAAGCGGCGGCAAGCGCGGCATAGGGTACCGTTTCCAGTGCGGCGATATCCGCCGCGCCAAGCTCCGCCATCAGAGCCTCGGCGCAGTCCCGCCCGCTGCCGGTGCAGTCGGCCAGACGGCCCAGAACGCCGCTCATCACAATACCTTTGTGGAACAGCCCGTCCGCGGCGGGGGTCTGCAGCAGGGTGGTCACCTTGGCACCGCCGCCGGACTGGCCGAACACTGTCACATTGCCGGGGTCACCGCCGAACGCGGCAATATTATCCCGCACCCAGCGCAGCGCGGCGATGATATCGTCCCCGCCCGCGTTGCCGGAATTGGCGTATTCCACCCCAAAATCCGAAAGGTCGAGATAGCCCAGGATGTTCAGCCGGTGGTTGATGGAAACCACCACGCAGTCCCCCAGGCGGGCCATGTTTTCGCCCTCGTAAGCGATCTGCTCAATGGAGGAACCGGCAAAGTATCCGCCGCCGTGCAGCCACACCAACACGGGGCGGTGGGCGTCATCCAGCGCGGGGGTCCAGATGTTCAGGTTCTGGCAGGCTTCGTCCATCAGCCAATAGCGGTGGGGCACCAGCATTTCGCCGTTGGGCTTGGGCATTTCCAGCAAAGGGCAGACATAGCCGTAACTGGTGGCGTCCAGCACGCCGTCCCACACAGCTGGCTCCGGCGCGTGGAAGCGCCTGGCCTTGGCGTAAGGGATGCCCTTAAAGATATCCAGCCCGTCAAAACGGTAGCCGCGCACTGAGCCGCCGGTGGTGCGCACCAGCGGGGCATCAGCAGAACAAGAAAAAGTATGGGGCATAGCAAACTCCTTTCCAGCAGTGGGCAAAAATAATACATTTTTTGATGCTGGTTCTATTGTAGCAGATTTACGCGAAAAAAGAAGCCATGAACCGCCCGGACGCCAAGACCGTGCTGATGTTTGCGCTTTCCGCCGATGCTTTTGTGGAAGATGAGCGGCTTTCTGCAGAGAGCGGGATGAACGGCCATTTTGCAAAGCCGGTGGATTTTGCCGCATTGCAGCGCAGCATTGGCAAGTTTTTGCGCCAGCGCCGCGGGTAAGCGAGAAAACGAAGATGTACCGGAAACACCGAAAATCCAACCGGTTTCTGCAAAGGCAGAAGCAATTTTGTGTTTGCGGAATATGCGTTATTTTCGTTGTTTTGAGCTACACCGTTAAGTGGGAATGCTGAAGAAGAGAAAAAACGTACATGGGCGGATACTCCTTTGGGGAAAAGTCAGGCGGCAGTATACAGTGTGCCGCGGCGCTTCATCCAGCGGTAGGCCGCCACGCAGATCATGACGGATAACAGCGAACCCGCCGGTGCGGCCAGCCCCATAGGCAGCAGGGTTCCGGCAAACAGCCGGGAAGCCAGGTAGGACCCCGGAACGCGCACCAGCACAATAGCGATGATGTTGTGGAGAAAGCCGATGTAAGACTTGCCGCAGGCGGCAAAATACCCGGTAAAGCTGAAGTGGATCCCGGCAAAAATGGTATCCACAATATAACCGCGGATGTACTGGCAGCCCATCAGCACCACGGCGGCGTCGGTGGTGAAGCACCCCAGCAGCGGCTCGGCCACAAGCTCAATGACCAATACTACGGCAATGCCGTAACCGGTGGCGATCATAGCGGCGTATTTCAGGGTCTGGGCGGCGCGCTCCGGCTTGCCTGCGCCAAGGTTCTGGGAAGACAACGCCGATACCGTCGCCAGCATGGAGGACGGCACAATGAACATGGCGCTGATGATTTTTTCCACAATGCCCACGGCGGCAGAATCAATCAGGCCGCGGTGGTTGGCAATGATGGTGATAATGATGAACGCGACCTGAATGCAGCCGTCCTGCACAGCGACCGGCAGGCCGATTTTAAGAATACGGCCCAGCACGCCTTTGCGCGGGCGGAAGTTCTGGCGGTTCAGCCGCAGGCCGGTTTTGTGCCGCCGGATGCCGAACAAGGCAACAATAACACTCAAGGTCTGCGAAAGGGTAGTGCCCAGCGCAGCACCCACCGGGCCAAGGGCCATGGGACCGATGAAAAGAATATCCAGCGCAATATTGGCGGCGCAGGCAACGGCGATAAAGTACATCGGGCTTTTGGAATCCCCCAAACCGCGGAAGACGGAGCTGATGATGTTATATGCCGTGATGAACGGGATGCCGATGAAGCAGATGGTCAGATACTGCACCGTGCCGGGAACGGCCTCTGCCGGAACACCGATCAGGTCGACCAGCGGGCGCACTGCGGCCACCAGCACGGTGGTAAAACCGAGGGAGACCGCCATGAACAGGGTGACGGTGTTGCCGATGGCGGCTTCGGCATCGCGCATATTGCCCGCCCCCACGGCGTGGCCGATGATGACGGTGGAACCCATGGCAAGCCCAACAATGATAACGGTCAGCATGTGCATGACCTGGCTGCCGTTGGCAACGGCGGTGATGCTGTCCACCCCGCAGAACCGGCCGGTGATGTACAGGTCAGCCATGCCGTACAGCGTTTGCAAAAAGTAAGAGAGCAGATACGGCAGGGCAAAGGTCAGAATGGCTTTGAACACGCTGCCGGTTGTAAGATTTTTTTCCATGATAATTTCCCATCCTCAGTTGGTAATAGTTTAGGGTGTATCTGAAAAGTCGAAAATGTAGTCTATTTCTATAAACACAGCGGGATTTTTGCCTTAAATCCTGCTTGTGTTTGCAGGCGTCTGGATCCAGAGCCTGTTCACCTCCGCTGTTGTGCTGGTGTTCGCCGCCAGAAAGCTGACTGCCGCCATGCAGAGCGAAAAAGCATAAGCTGATTTTATTCTAACACAAGCCTCCTTACTTTGCCATCAATTTTGGATGGATTGGGAATTTAACAGAAAACCTCCGGCTGCATTGTGCGAGCAGCCGGAGGCTTTCTGTTTTAATACAATCTCATATAAAGAACATATGTTTTGATGCATTTGCTGACAAATCTGTGGCGGCAGAAAAAAGTGTAAAACTTGACGATAAGACTTTTGGAAATATGATCAAGGAGAAAATCGACCGTATTAACGCAGAAAAATGTCGGGAATGTGGCTGAATGATGTATCGGTAAAACAAGACAGTTATCATTAAGATTCTCTTACATTTCTCTCTCTTACAACATACAGCCACAGCAGCAGGCGGGCTCCCCCTTGAGGCAGGGATCCCGCCTGCTGTTTTGATGGAATAGAAACGTTTGATTAGCGGCAAAACAAAACACCGGGCACCATATGGCACCCGGTGTTTCAGTTAAATAACCGGCGCAATCAAACCGGTATCAGAGGAGGAGAAAACAGAAAAATTAGTTTGCGCGGTACTGGGCCGGCAGCTGGTCGATGGTCTGCCATTTCTGCATGGCGTCTTCCAGGCTCATGCCGCCCGCAACAGCGTCGCGGCGGCAGGCGTTGACGGCCTGGATCTCTTTCATCTTTTCGCCGGTCAGGCTGTAGTTCTTCATGGCGAGCAGGGTAGCAGTCCATGCAATCATGGGAATGACGCAGAACAGAACGATAACAACCACGTTCATGCCGGGGGTGTACGGGTCGTACTGGGTGGGCAGGCTGTCAAGGCCGATAAAGCTGACGGCCACGCCGACCACGGTAGCGGACAGGCTGGAAACCAGCTTGTCAACCAGGCTGAACAGAGTGCCCATGATACCGGGGATATACTTGCCGGAGATGTAGGTCTCGTAGTCAGAGCAGTCGGCAACCATGGGGATGGGCATATCGGCAGTAGCGTAATAAGCGCCATAGCCAATGCCGAACAAAGCGATGAACAGGATGGTGTAAACGTTGATGGAAACCTTGCCGTCAGACATCAGAGACAGGGTGAAGGCATCGCCCTTGCCCCACAGGAGCAGCAGCACCAGAACGCCGATGTAGCAGATCAGCGCAACGCTGACATAGCGCATCAGGCTGGCTTTCTGGCCTTTCTTCTGGCTGGTGCGGACGGTGAGCAGGAAGAAGGGAACGCTGAACACATAGCCCAGAACCATCATGGGCAGGTACAGACCATCATAGTTGCCCATCATGCAGCCGTACAGCATGCACAGAACAGTGGTGTTGGTGGCAATGGAAAGTGCCAGCTTGCAGCCTGCACCAGCCACCATCAGGCGCTGCATGGGGTTGTTGCCCTTGATGATGGCAACATACTCGGCAAACTTGATCTTTTCGGTTTTCTGGCCGCCGATGCCAAAGTACTTCGGCTGGTCCTTTTCCCAGATGCCGATGACAGCCAGGATGGTCAGGGCGATGGAGATCACGATGCCGACAGGAGCCAGGGTGCGGAAGAAACCGGCGGAAGCGTAACCGCCTTCATAGTTTTTGGCCAGGATGGGGGCAAAGAACTGCATGGCGCCCATGCCCAGCAGGGAGCCGACGGTGTTGAAGATGGTGAACAGGGGGCGCTGCTTGGGATCATTGGTCAGAACAGTCTGGCCGGAACGGGTGCAGGAAGTCTGGAAGGTGTAGCCGATGACCCAGATGGCGTACAGGGCTACAAAGGCAACATAACGTGCCCATTCCATGGAGGCGGGGATCAGCGGGGTCAGGCAGTACAGCACCAGGATGCTGACAGCCATGATGAGGTTGCCGATGACCATAAACGGGCGGAACTTGCCGAACTTGCCGTTGGTGCGGTCCATCAGGGCACCGATGATAGGGTCGGTAATGGCGTCAAACAGGCGCATGCCGGTGACCATCACGGAGGCGAAGATCATGCTCAGGGCCAGAACCTTGCTGCCGAAAGTGGCAATGTAGGAAAGCACCAGAACATAGTACACGTTGGTAGCGCCGTTGTTAAGCGGGAACAGCATCAGCTGGTAAGGCTTGGCGCGGTTGACGCTGGCAGACGCCGCAGAGTTTTGTTCACTCATGGGGGCATTCTCCTTTCATAACAAAGACCCCCGCCCCGAAACGGGCGGGGGCATAAACGATTCAAAAGGGGGAAGATGCGGAGGCTAAGGCAATACCGCATAATTCTAAGTGCCGATACGGCGAGCGAGGTGCGGCAGATGCCAAGCCAAAAGCGCAGATAATACTGGATGTCTTATCGAGCATTTTGGCAACGCAGATGCCGTGCCGCAGCTGCCGGAGCGGTGCTTAAGCCGCAAGGCGGGAATTGTGCGGTGTTGCCCTAAACCTTACTGCTGATTCTGAGCGCTTGCAGTGTTGGCAGCCTGCTCAGCAGTCCAGGTCTTCTTGCGCTTGATGGCAACAACCAAGCGCCAGATGCACAGCACGGTCAGAACAGCCAGAACGGTGTCCAGAGCGTACAGGGCGGTCTTCCACCACGGGGTGATGACCTTCAGGCGGTCAGCGGAGGACCAGCCGTTCATAGCGTTGGAGTTGGCAACGGTGTACAGGATCTTGTGCATGGATTCGCGCATTTCGGTCACGATGTAAGCATCGTTCTCGTACTTCGGAGCCAGGGTGGTGTGGATGGTCGGGTCCGGGCTATCCCAGATATCGGAACCGGCAATCAGACCATCGGCCAGATCCATGTATTTGCTGGAACCGGAGTAGTCGGTGATGATCATGCCGCGCATGCCCAGTTCGCCGCGCAGGAAGCCAGTCAGCAGGTTATCGTAAGCGCCGCACCAGTAAGCGCCCCAGCGGTTAAAGCCGGTCATAACGCTCCAGGCGCCGCCATCGGTGATGGCCTTGTCGGCAACTTCCAGGTAGATTTCGCGGGCAGCCTGCTCGTTCAGCCAGGTGTTCACGCCGCGGCGGCTGGATTCAGAGTCGTTCAGGGCAACGTGCTTCAGGTAAACGTAAACGCCCTTGGACTGGATGCCGTTGACTTCGGCAGCGCAGATGGTGCCGGCAATGAACGGATCAGAAGCATAGTACTCGAAGTTACGGCCAGAGTAAGCGGTGCGGTGCATGTTGATGCCGGGGCCATACAGACCAGAGTAACCCATGGCCAGGCAGTCTTCGCCAATGCAGCGGCCCACATCGTTGATCAGGTCAACGTTGAAGGTGGCGGCCATAACGTCTTCGGAGGTGTAGCACATAGCGGAAGCGCCGCCGGTCAGTGCTGCGGTCAGGCCCTGCGGGCCGTTTTCGTCTTTGGTACGGGTCTTGCCGATGGATTCAACAGCGGCAGTGTTGTGGAAGCCCAGGGTGATGGTGTTGACCATCTCGTTGAAGGTCAGCTGATCCAGCAGGGTATCCCACTGGGGATCGTCATAGTCGGCACCGATCATGGAAACCAGAGCCAGACCATTGTCAGCGCCCAGGGTGGGCATTTCAACGCTGTCAGCCTTGCTGCCGTCGTAACGGGTGAAAGCCAGGTGATCAGCCAGGGTCTGGGTTGCGTTCAGCACAACAGGCTGGGTGGGGAAGGTGGCAACCCAGTTGGAGCGGCTCAGCCAGGTAACTTCGCCGGGTTCGCTGCTGCTCTTGTTGGGGTCTGCTTCATCAAACAGGTTGGTGATGGCAGTGCCGTTTTCGCTGGTGGCGCAGGTGGTGCTGTCCAGAGCGGCGTTGGTCCACTTGTAGGTCAGGGCAACGTCGCCATCGGCGGTCATGCGGCCATCGGTGTTCTCAACGGTGTAGCCCTTGGCAGCCAGGATGTTGTTCACAGCATTGTGTGCATCGGTGGCAGCGGTGAAGTAGTAGTCGCCGGCGTCAACAATATAGGTCTTGGCGTTATTGGCATCATAGGTGCGCAGCTCACTCTTGTCAACGGTGATGTTGACAGTCTCGGAAGCGCCGGGAGCCAGGATATCGGTCTTGGCAAAGCCGCACAGCTCAGCAGAAGCCTTCTCGATGCCGTTGGCCTTGTCGTAATCGGTGTAGGGGCTCTGGAAGTACAGCTGAACGGTTTCCTTGCCGGAGTAGGTGGAACCGGTGTTGGTGACTTTCAGGGTGACATTGAAAGCATCAGCAGACTCGGTCACGTTGAAATCGCTGTACTCGAAGGTGGTGTAGCTGTCGCCATAGCCGAAGGGGAAGGCAACAGTGGTGGACCAGTTGTAGTCGCCGGCATTGCCGGTGCCCATAACAGCGTCCTCGTAGCGGGTCTCGTAGTAACGGTAATCCAGGTAGATGCCTTCCTGATACACGCTGTACATACCCTGCACATCAGGGCCATCAGTCAGCAGGTTGTAATCTGCTGCGTTGGGGTAAGCCTGGGTGTAGAAGTTGTACATGGCGGGGTTGGCCATGTTGTCATACAGGTAGGAATCAACCAGGCTGCCGGACGGGGTAACCTCGCCAGCCAGCAGCTGGGCAACACCGTTGATGCCGGTCTGGCCCACGTCGCCGATCCACATAGCGGAATCGATGCCGTAATCCTCGCCGCAGATCTCCGGGTTCAGGAAATCCATCTCAATGGCGTTGGAAGAGTTGACCAGAACGATGATCTTCTTGAAGGTGCCGTTGTCCTTCAGGGTCTTCAGGTTCTGGAGCAGTTCCTTTTCTTCAGCGGACAGGGCCAGGTAGTTACCGTCGCCCTCCTGGCCTTTGATCCAGGAATCATTGGTGCCGTTTTCGCCACTGGGCAGGTCAGCGCCCTCGCCGCCGGAACGGGAGAACACAACGATAGCAGCATCGCCGTAGTCAGCAAAGCTGGACTCGGCGCTGGACAGCTTGCTCCAGGGAGCTTCGTTCACAGCGTACTGGGTGTTGGCTTCCAGGGTATCGGAGATGGCAGCCGGGGTGATGCGGCTGTAGTTCTTCATCATATCGTCAGAAGAATACAGATCCCACAGGGTGCTGTTGACCTGGATGCCCTGATCTTCCAGAGCCTGCTTGAAGTTGGGAGCCTTGCTGGTGTCAACGGAGCCGGAACCGGTGCCGCCGTACATCAGGTCCACGGAGCCGTGGCCGAACAGGCTGACCTTTGCGCCGCTTGCCAGGGGCAGGGCGTTGTTGTCGTTCTTCAGCAGGGCTGCACCTTCGGCTTCAACCTGTGCGCACAGCTCAGCCTCATAGGACTCGCGCTCTTCATCAGAGGTGAAATCGCTCTTGAAGTACTCAGTGTCTTCGTCGCTGTCGCCCCTGATGATCTTGTAGGTGTCGGCGTCCAGGTAGTTATTAACGGTGGTCGTATAATGGAACGCAACCGTCGTGCCTACAATGGCGCCTGCGGTCAGGACGGCGGTAACGGCGGTCAGGCCGGACCACATCCCAACTTTGGGTTTCTTACTCATTGTGTTCTCCTCCTGTTAGAAAATGCTCTATAACAAACTGTATTAAGCAAGAACAAAATACAGAGTGTTCAAAATAGATTATACCCAGTTTGCACTCTTGGATTTGGTCTTGTGCAACTTGTACTCCGGGTTGGGGGTATCTACATGGCGGATGACGGACTCATCGGTGCGGTCACCAGCCACGGCCTGAATGTGCAGTTCGCCGTTCAGGGGAACCTTGAAGGTGAAAACATGCTCGCCGGTCTGCTCGCCTACCTTGTTGCCGTTTACATACAAGGCAACGGTGCTCTGGTTGGAATAAACCTTTACGGTAGCGGTGCTGCCGGTGCGCTCCACAAAGCGCTTGGAGCAGATGTGCACAAAGGCTTCATCGCTCCACCATGCTTTATACAGATAGAAGCTGTCCTTCTTGGTTTTGCGGTCAAAGGTCACAAGGCCCTTGTGGTTCATGCCCGGCTCGCCGCCCTGGTCACGGGCGTCTGCAGCAAAGTCAAACATGTTCCAAACGTGGGTGGCCCACATCCAGGGGTGGCGCTTGAAGCAGCGCAGCATGTACTCATGGTACTTGGCCTGGTATTCTTCGGTGTGGTCGCCGCGGTGGGGGTGTGTGCTGTGCAGGTTGGGCATGCCCTCCGCGCCGTATTCGCTGTAGCCGAACGGGCGGTTGGGGAAGCAGAGATGGAAGAAGCCCATCCACAGGTCGTTCAAGATAAAGCCCGGAACGTACCAGCCCAGGTACAGGTTCCAGCTGACCATATCGGTAATGTGGGCCGAACGGTTGAAGGGACCGCACATGGCGTAGCAGGCCAGGGTGGTCAGGCGGGTCTTGTCCATCTCGTGGCACAGGTCGTTCAGCTGGCGGTGGTTATCCAGCATGTCCTTCTTGTCCTTGGTGGAGATGGTGATCTCGTTGGAAACGCCCCAGCAGACGATGCAGGGGTGGTTGTAGTTCTGGATGATCAGCTCTTTCATCTGGCTGATGGTGTTTTCGCGGCCGTTGGGCATGTGCTCACTGATGTAGGGGATCTCGGCCCAAACAACCATGCCGACCTCGTCGCACAGATCATAGAAGTACTGGTCGTGCTGATAATGAGCCAGGCGGATGGTGTTGGCACCGATCTCTTTGATCAGGGCCATGTCTTCGTCGTGCATCTCGCGAGTGATGGCGTTGCCCAGGCCCTTGCGGTCCTGATGGCGGGAAACGCCGTGCAGCGGGTAAGACTTGCCGTTCAGGAAGAAGCCCTTCTTGGGGTCAACCTTGAAGCTGCGCACGCCAAAGCGGGTGGTGGTCTCATCTTCCACCGTGCCGTTCACCACAAGGCGGGCCTTGCAGCTGTACAGGTATGGATCCTTAACGCCGTTCCACAGGTGTGCGTTGAAGATGGTCAGGGTGATGTCGGGGCCTTTGCCGGTGGCAACGGTGTTGCCGGCAGCGTCCAGCAACTCAATGCTCACTTCGCCTTCGCCGTCGTGCCAGGTGGTAACCTGAACGCTGGCATCTGCGCCCTGCACAGTGGGGGTGATGCGGATGCCGGGGCCGCCGAAGTAATCCAGGGTGAAGTGGTTCTTGCTGACCACCATCAGGCTGACATCGCGGTAGATGCCGCCATAGAAGGTGAAGTCAGCTTTCTGGGGGTAAACGCGGTCGTTTTTGCTGTTGTCGACTTCCACGGTTAGCTCGTTTTCATCCCGCAGCAGTTCGGTGATGTTGGCGCGGAAGGTGGAGTAGCCGCCGTCGTGGTTGCAGACGGGGGAGCCGTTCAGAACCACATGGGCGCTGGCGTTGACGCCGTCAAACTGAATCCAGACCTGATGGGAGGCGGTGTTAAACTGGGGAGCAGCGAAACGGGTGCGGTAGATGCAGGTGCCGCGCCAGTAGTCATTGCCGCCGTCCTGACCGTCGCGGGCGTTCCAGGTGTGCGGCAGGTCCACCGTTGTGGTGGTGCCGTCGGGGCCGGTGAATTCCCAACCCTTCATGATTTTGGTAATTTCTCGCATGGCGCAGCCATCCTTTCTTTTTGCTGTTATTATTGTAACGAACAGCGAAAAAGGTCGCAATGGGTTTTGCATAATCGGTCATTTGCGTGGAATAAACGGTTTTTGCCTGACAAAAAAATAACCCTTACATTTGTGCAATATGTACAAATGCAAGGGCGTAAATCTTATACCTGAAATTTTGAGGGAACTTTATTGGACCGGGAAAACGGCTTTTATCGCAAAAAATCCACCGTTGGATTCGGTAGTCAAAAAACCATTGTACTTCTGGATAATGCGCTTGACGATCTTTAACTCATCGCAGGTTTCGCGGCCAGGATCCGGGCCATCGGGCACCGCGCTGATGATATTCAGAACAGCAAACCCCTGCCGCCTGCAGACCAGCAGGTCAATCATCCGCTTTTCCGGCTCCGGCAGCTTGCGGGTCAACTCAATGGCATGATCCAGTGCGTTGGCAAACAGAGCGTACAGATCGGCCGGATCCATAAAGTGCAGGCAGGTACCGTCCGCTACATTGTTGATGCTGATGTGGTGGGCTTCGCACAGCATGCTCTTTTCGGTCAGCACAACATCCAAAACCTCACTGCCGGTCTGGGTGCTGGCGTCATACTGCCGGGCGGCGGCTTCGGCTTCGTTCAGGCTCTGCTGCAGCGCGGCGTTGGGGGCCATGCGGCGCAGATCAGCGATCTGAACTTTCAGCTCATGGCATTTGCGGTTGATGATCTGTACGTTCCGCTTGGCCACCTGATACTGCTGGCGCTGGCGTTCATACAGCATGTTCAGCGAGTTCATCTCTTTTTCCATGGCCGCCTTTTTGAACAGTTCAGTTTGCAAATATAAAAGGGTGATGCAGTAGAGCTGGCAGAGTGCCAGGGGGACAACAACGAAGATAGAAGTTTCCCATGATACTCCGGTGTTGGTGACGGTCTGCATTGTTAAAAACAGCAGAACGAACATGCCGCCCAGAATAATAGCGCTGATTTGCTGGCGGGGACCGATGTGGTAGCTGCCTTCATATGGCATGGAATGGGCAACAGTTACCCGCAGCAGGCAGTACGCAGCGGCAAAAAACAGCAGTTGCAGCAGCAAAGCAGAGGGCTGATCCAATGGCAGGAATATGTTTACCTGTGCCAGGCACCAGACAAGAAGCTGCCATAACTCAAATGTCGTCAGGGCGCTCAAAATTCCCCAGATGGCGCAATAATTGGCGCCGGACCAGTCCAACTGGGTGCAGCTGTGGGAAGCGAAAATCATCCACATACAAAACAGAATATACGCCCCCGCCCGCAGGAACAGCGAGAAAGGCGTGTGATCCGCCCATAATAAAAATGTGGAAAGGGGAATGGAAGGAATCAGGCAAAGCAGCGCCCGCTGCCAAAAGTGCGGCGAGTGCCGGAGCGGGAGCCAGTAGGTCAGTGCTGCGCCCCAAAGCTGTATCCCACAGACAAGAAGAGAAAGAAATTGTTGGAGATTTGGCAGCATTACATGGCACCCCCAACATAGGCGGCGACCGCAGCCAGGAAGGCAGCCCGCTGGCGGCGGCTGATCTCCAGCCGGTCCTCCCCAACCTGGACCGTATCGTTCTGGACCGCCCGCACATACCGCAGATTGACAAGGTAACACTGGTTGCATTTGGCAAAGTGGTAGGGGGCCAGCTGCTTTTCAGCATTTTGCAGGCTGGAACGCACGGACCATACCCCGGTGGAGGTATGGTAATGCAGCATACGGTCCCGCGTTTCCAGCCAGTAGATGTCCTCGGTGTTCAGCAGCTGCACGCCCCCAGCGGTCTGTAATGCAATCTGCCCGCCTTTGCGGCGCTGCACCCGCTGCAAAGCGCGGGCCAGCTTGGTGCTGAACTGGTAATAATTGACCGGTTTGAGCACAAAATCCAGGGCGTCGACCTCATACCCGCGAATAGCGTACTGTGCCATGTTGGTAACGAACACCAGCACCACATCCGGATCCACCGTGCGAATGCGCTCGGCAGCGTCCATGCCGCCAAGCTCCGGCATTTCAATATCCAGAAAGATGATGTCGAACCCCTTGCAATAGTTGGTTATGATCTGGGCACCGTCCGAAAAAGTGGTAACTTCCAGCATACAGTTGTTCTCGCGGCTGTATTGGTCAATCATGCTGCACAGCTGCTGCCGCATATCCGGCTGGTCATCCACCACGGCAATGCGAGGCATCGGGCGGCCCCCCTTTCTGTTTGGAATCCAAAGCACTCGGCAAGCCCGGAAAACGGCTGTGCCATGCGCCTTTACTTATAATATATAAATACATTATAGTTGGCGGTGCGAAACCTTGCAAGAGAATTTTGCAGAAAACGGGGCGGTGCAGGGAATCTGGTTGTGATTTAGCGCTGCGTGTGGTATCCTGTAGGCAGCTTTTGGCGGCGGGCGGGGCAAGAAGAATGCCGGGATAAACAGGCGGAGGTTTGCTGCAGCTGTTATACCATGTATTACATATTACACCATTTGCCAGTAACTTGAGTGGAAATTTATGGAAAATGCGTAATTTGGGGACAAGATTGAAAAGAAAAAATAAAATAACGGATTACAGTAATATTGCGGCTTCAAGATGTTTGAAAGGATATGACGGGATGACAAAAATATTATTCGTTTGCCACGGCAATATCTGCCGTAGCCCGATGGCAGAGTATGTGATGAAAGACTTGGTGCGACAGTCGGGGCGGGAAGATGAGTTCGTGATTGCTTCCGCAGCAACCAGCCGGGAAGAACTGGGCAACCCGGTGTATCCACCGGTCCGACGCAAACTGGCGGAGCATGGCATCCGCTGCGATGGACATGCGGCCCGGCAGATGACCCGCAAGGATTATGAGGAGTTTGGTTACCTGATCGGAATGGACCGGATGAACCTGAGCAACATGGCCCGCATTTGCGGCGGCGACCCGGAAGGAAAGTGCTCGCTGCTGCTGGCGCACGCCGGGCAAAGCGGCGATGTGGCTGACCCGTGGTATACCGGTGATTTTGAAGCCACCTGGCAGGATGTCAACATTGGGTGCCGGGCATTGTTGAAAGAGTTAACGGAAAAAAAGTAAAATGAAAATAGCAAGCGCTTTATGTTGCACATGGATCCCCTGAGAAGAGGAAAACCAGCGATGATGCGCTTGCTATTTTATTGCTTTATAGAGCGAATGTTTCGATAATTTAAATCGGCTGAGAAACGAACGGCTGGCAAAAGGTCAGTACATGGATGCGGCAGATGATATGCGGCTAAAATGATTCTAAAACCAGAATAACATTAAAGAAAAAACCTCATTGCAAAAACACATTGCAATGAGGTTTTTGAGTGTGCCCGAAGGGATTCGCCAAGCCGCGCCCTAGAAACGCCCCACTGGGGCGTTTCTGCCCCGCGGGACGCAAAGCGCGGGGCACGGGCTGTTCGAATCCGCTCTTTTACTGCTCCATAAAATCTATGCAAAACAAAAAGAGCAGCACCCCACAAGGTGCTGCTCTTGGCGCGACCGGGAGGATTCGAACCTCTGGCCTTCCGGGTCGGAGAACTACGACAGGGGTGTATAGACCAACGATAAACCGTAAATTTTGTCAGGTCTGCCCAACTGTACCCAAAACAAGAAAAAGCCTGTTGTTGGTTGGCTTAACAGTGATAAGGAACTAATTTACTTATCAACTGTTAGCTGACGGTTTCCGGGGTGCATACGGACAAATCCCGTCTGATTTCTAACAGGAAGTCAGACGGGATTTTCGCTTTATATTTCGAATTATGGAGGACATACCATGAAAACCTTAATATCTTGTGCTTACACTATGGATAATTGCTGTGTGGAACTGAAATTCAGGGACGGCAGAATGATTGCGATTGACACTATCGCTGTTGAGAACGAGATTGCAGACAATATGTATCAGCGGTCAGAGTTGGATTATTTGATCTACAATGACCCGATAGCATATGCTGACTTGATATTGAATGGCGATCCCGAAACCTATCTGAAAACTGTAACAGAATACAAGCCTTTGGATAGCTGACAACACGCTGCCCGCAGGAGAAAATCCTGCGGGCGTTTTTCTGTTTATATTATTTCCCTCCGTTGGATCTCAATTTAGGAAAGAAGATGACAATCTTGAAGCCCTTTCCCCACTGGGAAGTAGCTTCCAGATGAAGATTTAGATCGTCGGCCATCTTCTTAACCAGGTAAAGTCCCATACCGGTAGCCTTCTTTCTGCTGTCAGTAGAATCCCCGGTAAAGCCCTTTTGAAAAATGTACGGCAGATCATATTTTTTTACGCCAATGCCGTTATCTTCAACAGAAAGGATATCTGCGGTCTCCGAATGTATCATGGAAATCGTAAGCATGGGACTATCGCTGCTATATTTGATGGCATTGCTAACGATCTGTCCCAACATAAACTGAAGTCCTCTACGGTCTGTATAGACTGTTTCAGATTGCAGTTTGTTGAGAATGACAAACTGCTTCTCTTCAAGAAGTGGGGCATAGTCCTCCAGAACTTCACCCAAGCAGTCATTCAAATTGACATCCTCAAATCGGTAATCCTTTGTACTGCTCTTCAACCGGGCATAGTACAGCATCTGCGTGACATCCTCCTGAAGCTGACTGCGGACATAATCCAGCTTTGCTTGCAGGGAAGGAGAGATTTCATCGTTCCGGTTATCCAAGAGCATGGTCAGCAACGATAGGGGCGTTTTCGCTTCATGTGCCCAGCCCTCCACGTATTCTTCATAGTCCCGTAGGGCATCCGCCATATTGTTACTCTCGTTTTTGTATTCCCGTAAAACCGAAGCCAAAAATCGGACAGATTCTCCTTCTTTCTGACTAATGGCACTGAGCAGCCGTTCTTCATTGCAGATGGTAGGATCACTGAGGAAATCCCGGAACAGTTCCATGTGGGTGTTCTCCCTCTTGTTTAGTACAAACAGAATCGCTGAAAACAAAAGGATGCTCGTCAGAACTACTAACCCGATCAAGGTTTGAAATGCCTGAATGTCAGAAATCCAAAGAATGACAGCGCAAAAGCAATCCACGCCCAGCAGCAACAGAAGCCAGGGGTAGTACCGTTCTATCATGTGCCAAAGCTGCTTCATAGAGACACCTCCGCTTCCAAACGGTAGCCCATTCCTCGAACTGCAACGATTCGCTGCTTCATTTCAAGGGCGGACATCGTTTTTTTCAACCGGGTCAGGTTAACCTGCAAGGCATTTTCATCTATGTATTCCGTAGTTCCCCACAGTGCCATGCAAAGCTGCTCCGTTGTAACCAGTGCATCACCACTTGCCAAAAGAGCAACCAACAGTTTTCCCTGATTTTTTGGAAGCACCACAGAGGTGTTATGAATATAAAGTGTGTAGGTCTGCTGGTCCAACAAGAAGTCCAATCCCTCTATGAGGTTGGTACGACCTTCATACCTTTTGAGAATATTGGATACCCTGGCGAGAAGTCGGTCTTTTCTGCACGGCTTCGTCAAATATTCATCTGCACCCAACTGGAACGCTTGCAGTTCATCCTTTACCTGATCTCTGGAAGTCAGCACCAGGATGGGGATAGCGGTTTTATTCTTTAACTCCTGGCAGATTTGAAAGCCACTGATTTCTGGTAAATTCAGGTCTAAGATCACGAGGTCAGGACGGAGGGCTGCCAAGAGCCGAGCGGCATCTTCAAACTCGGTGATTGCCTCCACAAGATACCCGTCCTTTTGGAGCATATTGCAGAGTTCTTCCCGCATATAGACTTCATCTTCCACAACAGCAATTCTTTTCACGACAGCACCTCCTTCCAAATTATTCTTCTCTCTGCGGCTGCATCAGTGTCAGCAAATACCGATCACTGGAGTGCTTGACCACTCTCATATAAATATATTCTATCACGCAAAGCAGCAAAATCATAGCAGCAGATACAAACATCATTTCAGCCACTGTCCCACGGGTTCGGGACGAGAGTATCCCTGTAAATAACGCCCTGACTCCAAACAGACTGCTGACAGCTGCAACCAATACAGGAAGTCCCATAAACCAGGTAATTTGCTTTCCAGCAGACTGGCAAAGGGTTTCGTAAGTAGCTCCCAGGCGGATCAGAGTCTGGTATCTGCGCCCGGTTTTCTGCTGACTCATCAGGAACTGAACACCCACGATGGTGTTGGCAACTACCAGGAAAACAATCGCAAGATAGAGGGTAATATAACTGGATGCTATGGTGTAGAAAAGCTGGCGGCCCATATTCTGAAGATAGCTTTCATATTCGATACCTATTTTGTCCAGCTTCTCGTTCAGATCGGAATAGGCAGTCATAAGGCTATTTCCTTCCATAGCCTGCTCACTGAGTACCGCATTCACATACGTATCATACATTCCTTGGGTATGATAGAGGAAGGCTTCATCTGGAAGAATCAATGCAAAGGACAAAGTAATAGAACGATCCGTAATCAAATTTACAGACTGAACCTCTCCAGTAAGATAAATCGGACTGCCAACCAGTTCCGTTTCAGGCTGTTCAGTAAGTATGTCGTTCAGCATTGCGGTACGATTTACAGTAGTAAAGTCGGAACCTATATAAACAGCGGCTTCATCCTCACTTAATTTAATGACAGGCTTGCCGGACAATTCCAACAAACGATTATAGTCCGATAAACAAATCAAATATGGGTATGTGGCATAACCAAGATTGTTCAGAAGGACATCCCGGTCTTCCGACTGGGGCAGGCTCCGAAGAGAGTCCATAACAGCGTCCATGCTGTAGGCATTATCATAATCTTCTGTGGTGCGAATACGCCCAACCCTCATTTCAAAAAGCTCTGAAAATTGATTTTCCAAACTGTTTTCTTTCAGGACTGCCTTTATATTCGGAAGAACCTGCGATGAGTCTTCTGCAGTATGATCTTCAAAAGTATAGTCGATTACATGGCCAGAAGACAGGTTATTCGTTCCTGCAATTCCTACGCCCGCACCAAAACAACACAGCGCCGCCAGAATCAGCAGGGAGCTGATGGCCATGGAGTTTGACTGATGAATGACATTCTCCTGAATCTGCCGGAAGGTAAATACATGAAGCTGCTTATTTCCTTTTCCTTTCTTAACAATCAAAGCAATCAGCGCACGCATCCCATAGAAAAGCAGCATCGTACCAACTATGCCCAACAGCAAAGTCAGTCCCATCATACTTACCTTTGTCCATGCAATTCCCTGAATCGCCATGTAGTAAGCCACTGCCAACATCACACTTCCGCATATAGCAGCCAGTCCATAGATAACAGATGGCATTTGCTTTTTGGGGCGGTTCGTTGGCTGGGATAGCAAAGTACCGATCTCCTGGCGGCTGATTCGTCCACTCAAAATCAGAAGTGCCGTCAGCTTAATTGCCAGAAATCCTGCCAGCGTCCATTCAATCGCAGACCAGGATAAAGAAAACTGATGACCGATGATCCCCATGCCTACCAGCTTGGCGGTGACAAGACTGACAATTTCTGAAAGCACCACAGCCACAGGTAAGCCTATGAGCATGGCAAGAATACTGGTCAGGAAATCTTCCGCCAGAAGCATCCAGAACAGTTTGCTTCTGCGCATTCCCAACATCAGATAGACACCAAACTCGTGGCGTCTGCGCTCAAATTGATACTTGCAGGCGAAGTAAATCAAAAAGAAAAGAATACCCAGGGTCATTCCGTAAAACACAGGAATCAGAAGCAAGAGCCTGTTCACTGCGTCGCTCTCCATTTTCTGCAAAAAAATCATTACATCCTGTGTGGAGATGGAAAGAATCATATAAAAGGCAATAATAGAAATCACCAGGGAGCTGAAAAACAGACCGTTTTCCTTTCGGCTGCGGCGACTGTTTCGAAAAATCAGATTAGAGAACATTTGCGCTACCCCCTCCCAGTTGAGCCATCACCTTCAGGATGCGCCCGTAGAACTCCTGCTGGCTTTCGTCTCCACGCCGAAGCTCATGAAAGATCACGCCATCCTGGATGAACAGGATGCGCTTACAGAAGCTGGCGGCATTGGAATCATGGGTTACCATCAGGATCGTAGCTTGTTCGTCACGATTCAGGCCGGACAGCTTCTCCATAAGACTTCTTGCGTTCTTAGAATCCAGCGCACCCGTCGGTTCATCGGCAAGGATCATTTGGGGATGTAAGATCAGAGCCCTTGCTGCCGCAACACGCTGACGCTGGCCGCCGGACATCTTGGACGGAAACTTATTCAGAACATCAGTGATTTCCAGATAGTCAGCCAACTGCTTCAGCCGCTGGCTGCTTTCTGCTTCGGATACCCCATGCAGAGAAGTTGGAAGCAGTATATTTTCACGTCCGGTCAGATTATCCAGTAGCTCAAAATTCTGAAATAGATAACCAACTTTTTTTCCACGGTAATCTGCAAGAGTCCTTCCCTTGAGTGCTTGCAGATTAACGCCCTCCACCTGAATGCTTCCACCTGTGGGTTGAATCACAGTCGCAATACAATTGAGCAGTGTGGATTTACCAGAACCACTGCTTCCCATAATGCCAAGAAACTCTCCCGGCATCACCTGGAAGGTGACCCCATTCAGTGCCTTTGTTTGACTTGGCACATTGCCATAGATTTTTGTTAAATTTTCAATATTCAAAATGGGTTTCATGTGAATACCTCCTATCATTTGTAATAAAATGATAGCATGGGAACACAGCAAATACCACTTACAGTTGTTGTAAGGATTCAAGATATAAGTGGCGGCTCAAGGGGGACGAGCATATATTTTTTAAGAGCATCAGGCGACAATGATAAAATATACCGGATCGCCTCATTGGCAAACCAGTTCGTTTTAATTGTATCCCAATCAGCAAGCCGAATGATTTCTGCTGTGCCGTTCTCAAAATCAACTGATATTTCGCCCCATTCGCCGTCGCAGTCTGCCTGGTATTCGTAGATTGCGGCGGCGATTTTCTTTTTGCGCTTAGTTTTGGATTTCTGTTTCAACCGGACAGCATGGATTGCATCCTCGGCAACCAGAAGTTCCGTCAGTTTGTCTACTGCTTTCCGATAGGCTCGTTCTGCACCGCTGGCTGTGCTGCCCTCAAACATAACCGCCAGTTCTTCAAAGGTGGGGCGGTCTTTCCATGAGCCGACACGCCCACAGGTCATGCAGATCGCAAGACGCTTTTCAAGCAAGGTCTGTTCCCGGTAATTCAGTTTCTCAAATGCCCGCTGCACCTTTTCTGCTTGTATGCCGTTCCAGAGGATGTCGGTATAGTTCCAGCTATCGTCAAGGGCAACATCTTCGCCTGTTTCCTCGCCATCCTCGTCTGTTACATAGAACAGTTGCTGATTGCGGATGCCACGGACAACTTTCAGATATTCTTCCGCAAGGGCAAGCTCGCAGTTGTACTTCTTGGAAAACTCGCTGACCGCATCCTTGGTGTTATGGTACAGCCATGCCATTGACCGCACCATTTTGTAATTGGTCAAAGAGGACACCGACCATTTTTCTTCGCCCATGCGGAAACGGAGCATAGCATCCCGGATAAACGGGAAAATGTAGGTAGCATACTCTGCACCCTTGGCAGGATCATAGTCCATCAGCTTTTGGAGCATTTGCTCCCGACAGGAGAGCTTTATATCTATAAAACGGTCTGTGTCATACAAATCGCCGCCATCCACGCCGAGAAAGAATTTGATGCGCTTGTTGAGCTGCGGTTCGTAGTGGTGCAGGAAGAACGAAAAATAAAGCAAATTCTTTTCCTGCAAGGCAGACAGAATATGTTCATTTGGATTGCTAACCGCTGGCGGTTCCGGCTCCAGTTGGAAGATGCGCTCTGCCACATAGGGAATGATGCCATCACCGTATGGATTGACAGCGTGTTTCGGTATGTATCCGGTCATATTCCATGTAAAATCATTCAGCATAGCGCACCTCCTTCCAGTTTAGTAATACTCATAAATATCCCGTGGTCAACTAATGGGTTATTTATTACTTTATTTTCTTTAACATACGGTGATAAATAGGTGCATTTGGTGCAGGAGTTGTGATTGGGACCAGAAGTCCCTCTTTGATAAATTGTTCCACACGCAAAGCAATCCACCCATCACCGATCCCTAATGGATTCTTTCCAAGAACCTGTCCAACAAGCACGCTTTCCTTAAACTCGTCGTCCAGTGTATCCAATTCTCGAAGAATAAATGTATCATACAGAGTTTCTGATACGCTGACCAGTTTGCCGTTTATAACAGCACGAAGAGGAGAATTTTCCTGTTGGAGTTCTCTCCAGCGGTTAGCCAAACTACGAAGGTAATTTGTTGGCAACTTCTTTCCAAGAGATGCCATCCGTCCCAAGTGATAAGGTTCAACTTCTCCCCAACCGTTATACTGGACAATGCATCCATCTGGTCTTGTTTCCCACATTGGAAGCTCCACAATGGTAACATCCAATTTTTCAAAGCCGATTGGTCGTAGTTGTTCCAGAAGCCAATACAATCCGCACACATCATCTGGTTCTCGTCCGACCCAAACACGAATCGGCTCTCCGTTTTGTGCTTTTTCCAGTAGCGTAGCATAGTTCTTTCGGGATGTATTGAGAAGTTCAGTTACGATTTCAGATGCCATATCGGGCAGTATGCTTAGTAGCAAAGATAATGCCGACTCACGCTCCAAACAAATTCCTGCTTCGGAGATGTTGCCCACAGACAATGCCAACGGAAGATTAACTATGTCCTTACGATTTCCCTCCAACGGTATAGCATTCTCCCAACCAGAACGCTCCCGTTCTTCTGCTTGATGCTGGAACTTTTCTATTTCTTCTTTTGAAACTGTCCCATCAGAGATAATTACACTGGTTGCTCCGCCTAAAAAACCCTTATGTCCAATCGCAACCGCCATAGTCCCTGCGGCACTGTCGCTAAATACTACTTCTAACATAACGTTGCTCACCTCTTAGCTAAATTCAAATTCTTTTTAGTGCTTCTTTCTTCAAAGCCGCCTGTCCCATTTCTTTTTCATAATCGCCCTTGGCATAAGCGACATTGCTCAATGCCTGGAGCATCTTATCTTTTGCCAGCTTTTTCATGACCTCCGCAAGATCTTCATCCAGAGTACCACGCTTTATATAGCGGTTTATGGTATTCAGCCGCTTCTCATAAATCTGTTTCAGCGGATGATCGTCCGCAAGTTCCCTCTGTTCTCGCCCTTTCAGATTGCCGATCTGCCGACAGGTGCGGTGCAGCTTGTCCCCCGGTGCATAGCCACCGCAGTATTTGGTGTGCCTTGCGTTGGTGGTCAGAAACCACTTGCCGCAGATCCGGCATTTCTTCGGTGCATGACCAACACATAAGCCCTCAAAAAGATCAGACCGGAACATCCCTACAAAGGATACATAGTGCATCCGCTTGACCAGCTTCGCAACTTTTTCGCCGGGACGGATGACGGATACATACTGAACGGAATTGTTCAGGGTAGACATCCAGGCATTGCCTTCCGTGATGGAAAACTCCGGCGGGAAATAGCTGCCGAACATTTTTGCAAAACCCTCTGCGGTGCGGTCTGCTTCGTTGCCGTCTGTTTTTTCTGCAAAATCAAGCATGGCCGTTTGGTATTCCCCAAGGGAGTATGCCAGATGCCCGAAAACTGCGGTATAGCGTTGGAGCATCATCGCATCGGTAAAGTTCTGGATTTCTTCAAATTGCAAAGAATTGGTTGCGGCTTTTATGGCAAACTCCACATATTTCAGCGCATTGTCCACAGTAAAGACTTTTTCAATCCGTTCTCTGTGCTTTGAGATATTCATATAGGAGAACGGCGGTGTTTGACTGAGAATATCAAGCATCGTCAGAGCAGCTTCCTTTGCAATAGGACAGAGTGCAGAAGCATCCTGTCCGGCGTTTAATATTCCAAGCAGCAGATTGATTTTCTCGCATTGCTCGTTTATTTTTGCAATGGTATTCACAGGAACATTCAGTGCATCACAGGCAAGCGTACCGACAGGAAATGTTTTGCTCTCATATATGACCGTATCCTGCCAGAAATCCAATGTCATCAATTCTTGATTCATGCTTGCCCTCCTGTCCTGTTTTTTCATTTTTCTAATTATATCATGTAAATGTAAAGAAATCTACGCCCTCAGATAAGTTGTCCTGTTTTTTGAAACAGGATTGTCCTGTCATTAGCCTGTTTTTTGAAAAATCCGTCATAACCATAATAGAAGGAGCGAAGCACCTGCCAATCACGGCGGGTGCTTCGTGCTTTCCAGAATATTATGAACGGAGGGTTTTCTATGACAATCTATGAAACCATCAAGGCGGCAATCAGCGTCAAGCAAGCCGCCGAACACTACGGGCTGAAAGTGAGCCACAACGGCATGGCTTGCTGCCCGTTCCACAACGACAGGTATCCGAGCTTGAAGCTGAATGAGGACTATTTTTTCTGCTTCGGCTGCGGAGCCAAGGGGGACGTAATCGACCTTGTGGCAAGGCTGTTCGATTTGAGCAGTTATGAAGCAGCGCAAAAGCTGGCTGCGGACTTTGGACTTGACCCAAAACCGCCCACTGCCGCAGCTATGGTCAAGCCGAAGCGTCCCTATATCCGTCAGTTACGGGAGGATGAAATGCTGTGTTTCCGGGTGCTGACGAATTATCTGCATCTGCTGGAAGATTGGAAAGTACGATACGCACCCAAGACACCGGAAGATGCTCTGGATGACCGTTTTGTGGAAGCCTGCCAGATGCACTGCTATATCGAATATATGGCAGATGTGCTGACGGTGGGTGATCTGGAAGAACGGGTGGCATTGGTGGACAAGCTGATGCAGGACGGCAAAATTGCTTTTCTGCAAGAGTACATCACACGAAAGAAAAAGGAGGTGGCGCACCATGGCGAAGAACCGGAAAACGCCTGATATGAACTTGCCCATGTGGTTTGACGGGCAGAACATCAACGAAGCTCTGTTTTGTGAAGAATTTCTGCAAGAGCGCAGGATCATCTTCGCAAACGGAGCTTTTTTCACGCCCGATGGTCGAGTGACGGACGATCTTCCTCTGCGTGGGGAGATTTACGACAAGCTGAAATTCTGTGCCGTAAACAATATCCCCCGGAAGATCACCAACATTCTGGAAGTGCTGAAACTGGAAGCGCAAGTGCCGGACTTTCCACCGGAGCAGGATCGGATTCATTTGTCCAACGGTACGCTGCTATTGAACGGCACATTTACCGAGGGCAGACCGGCTATCGTGCGGAGCCGTTTGCCGGTTGCTTACAATCCCGATGCTACTGCGCCGGTGATCTGGCTGAACTTTCTGGATGGGTTGCTTTACGTCGAGGACATTCCAACTTTGCAGGAGTTTATCGGCTATTGCCTGATTCCCTCCAACAAGGGGCAGCGCATGATGGTGATTAAAGGCAACGGCGGCGAGGGCAAATCCCAAATCGGAGCTGTGCTTTCTGCTATCTTTGGCACGAATATGAAAGACGGCAGCATCGGCAAGATTTCCGAAAACCGCTTCGCCCGTGCCGATCTGGAACACATTCTGCTGTGCGTGGATGATGATATGCGGATGGAAGCCCTGCGCCAGACCAACTATGTAAAATCCATCGTGACCGCACAAGGCAAGATGGATTTGGAACGCAAAGGCAAGCAGAGTTATCAGGGCTGGATGTTTGCCCGGTTGCTTGCGTTCAGCAACGGTGATCTGCAAGCCTTGTATGACCGCAGTGACGGATTTTACCGCAGACAGCTTGTGCTGACTACCAAAGAAAAGCCTACTGACAGAGCTGACGATCCTGACCTTGCAGAGAAGATGAAAACCGAAGCCGAGGGCATCTTCCTGTGGGCATTGGAGGGTTTACAGCGGCTTGTTGCCAACAACTTTCAGTTTACGGAGAGTGACCGTATCCGGGAAAACAGGGAAGCGGTCAAGCGTGACAACAACAATATCTTTGATTTCATGGAATCGGAGGGATACATCCGGCGTAAAGCGGATGCGTCCATTAGCTCCAAGGATTTCTATGAAATCTACCGGATGTGGTGCGAGGAAAATTCCCTTGCTCCGCTGAAAGCCCGCAGCTTCAGCGACGCCATGATTGCCAATGCCGGGAGATTCAATCTGGAGCATTGCAACAACATCACCAACTCTGCCGGACGGCGGGTGTGGGGCTTTATGGGCGTGGAAGCTGTGGCAAGACCTCATATAAATGGATTTTACGATGTTTCGCCGTGTACGTACGTACCGGAGGGCTGGCGGGAATGATTTTTCCAGTCGTGCTCTGTACGTATGTACGCAGCATTTACCCCCCGTTCTCTCTTGTTATAGGAAACAGCGGTTTTCAGAGCCGACCTGTTTTCGGACATCGAAAATCAATGGTAATGAAAACAGCGAAGTTTTTGACCGCAGGACGAAACCATTTCGCCAAATCGTGCTTCTCTAAACCGTGTACTCTGTTCACGGAACAATGGGTGTTTTCACTGTTCCAGACTAAACCTCACGGAACAATAAAATGGGATATATGCCTATATGGACAGAGTATCGCACCCGCAAAAATAAAACGATTTTGGAGTTGCCGGATTTTTCACTGTTCGGTGCATCCGCTCCGCTTCGGAGAGTAGCTATCGTACCAAACTACAAATCAAAATTATGGAGGAATTTTCAATATGAATGTACGCAATGAAATAAAGGCACAGATCATCCGTGCCGGAATGACCATGCAGGAAGTAGTTGACTTGCTCTCGGACGAATACGGATGGAGCGACAGCGTTTCCAATTTGTCCGCAAAATTACAGCGGGAAAGCATCCGATATAAGGAAGTATTGGAGCTTGCCGCTGTGCTTGGCTACGACATCGTATGGCAGAAAAGACGGGAGAAGTGATGCCTCGGCAACAGCCCCTCGCATCTCCCGTCTCCATAGGCGCACCGCAGTGCTGCCTATGGATGGCAGTGAAAGATACGGTTTTTGCTGCCACCGGATGCAAGAAGTAGTTCGGCAGAACGGCTCCATGCAGACGGGCTGACCATGGGAAAAGGCGCAGACATTTTCGCTTTGGTCAGCAGAGGTCGCCGCAGTGACCGCATCCCCTCTCGGGAGAGCCCACGGCACTTTGCAGCCAGTATGGATGAAAGTGTCATAGTGGGTTATTACACTTTGAAAAAGTGCCGTTCTCCAGCCCTCCGCTGTCTGCAAATTTTAAAGAAAGGAAAAATCCAATGGCAAGAAATGATGGAATCCACCGCACCGTAGCTCGGAATCAGGACTTGGAAACACCGGCTGATGTGGCAAAGGTACAGGAACACAATGAGCGTGAAAAGGACAGCTACAGCAATCAGGACATCGTACCGGAACGCACTTCTCTGAACATTCATTTCAAAGCCCCCGCGGACGATTATGTAAAAATGTTTGAGCAGATGGAACAGGACGGTGTAATCTCCACAAGAGGTCTGAAACCGGATGCCGTCAAATACGGTGAGTTGATTTTTGATGTGAACTCTGCTTACTTCTACAATCACGGCGGCTATGAATTTGCAAAACAGTTTTATGCCGATGCCTATAAAGCCGCCGTGGAGATCGTAGGCGGTGAGCAGTATATCCTATCCGCTGTGATGCACGCCGACGAGCGCAACCAGGCAATGTCCGAAGCTCTGGGCGAAGATGTGTACCACTACCACCTTCATGTGGTTTATATCCCGGTGGTGGAAAAGCAAATCCTGTGGTCGAAGCGGTGCAAGGATGAATTCCTCCGGGGAACGGTAAAAGAAACGATCACACAGGTCAGCCGCAGTAAGAAATGGGAATCCAAACCCGTTCTCAATGAAGATGGCAATCCGATGTTGAACGCAAAAGGGAAAAAGATTTTGAAGTCGTCCTACAGTGTGCTGCAGGATGACTTTTTTAATTTCATGCGAGCCGCCGGATATACCGATGTGGAGCGTGGAGAGCGTGGCAGTACCGAGGAACATCTGACGGTGACACAGTTCAAGTTACAGGCCGAACAGCACCGCCTGGAAACTGTGACCGGACAGGTGGAACAGGCCGAGCAGAGTTTGGCGGATGCCAAGGCTGCTACGGAGAAGCAGAAAAAGAAACTGGAAGCTCTGCAAAAGGAAACCAAGGCAGCAAAGACCATTGCGCTGACGGTGCAGGATATTGAGGAAATGGGCAAGAAAAATGCCCTCACCGGAAATGTCTCGCTCACGCCGGATCAGTGCGATACACTCAAACGCTATGCGGTCAACGGCATTATTGCCAATGCTGACAATAAGCGTTTGAAAGAGAAACTGGCTTCTGCTGAAAAAACAATTTCCATCTGGAAACAGCGGTATGAAGCAGTAAACGAAAAATATATGGAACTGAAACAGAAAGCCCAGCCTTTCTTGGATGCGATAGAGATTGCGTCTGAAAGGGTTTGGGCTTTTGTTCATGCCATTCTCGCCAGAGGAAAGGAAACACAGGAACATAAGCACCCTGCCCGTAAGCGTAGGCAGGATATGGAAATTTAAGAAAGGAACTATTTGCCTATGAATAAAACCGTAGAGGAAATTAACAAGATGATTATGGAAGATGCCCCGATGGAAGAAATCAATGATGCCATCGGCTATATTGATATTTACTCCTGCTTCGACCCGATTTTTGAGCCGCCCATTGATTTTTTGGAAGAATGCCGCAAGCATTGGGAAACAGCGCAGTCTTCTTTCCGCAAAACCATTGAGCGTAAGATCGGGAACACATGGTATGTGATTGAAACAGAATGTGACGGGAATGAGCCGCTTGCCGACAAGGTAAAACGGCTCATTTTTTCTGACAAGGGGGTGATTTGTTAATGACTGCGACACAAAAGCATGATATAATTCCAATATGCACAACGGTACTGTCGGCTGACCAACAACCGAAGGAGGATATTATGTTGGATCAGCAGAAAATTACCATTCTCTACTGTCGTTTGAGCAATGAGGATGCCCAAGATGGAGAGAGTAACAGTATCGCAAATCAGCGAGAGTATTTAACCCGATATGCCCGTGACCACGGGTATACAAACCTGAAAATTCTGGTGGATGACGGTTATACGGGGACGAACTTCAATCGTCCCGGTGTGCAGGAGGGCTTTGAGCTTGTCAAGCAGGGGCTTGTAGGCTGCTGGCTGGTCAAAGACCTCAGCCGATTTGGTCGTGACTATCTGACTGTTGGACAATATACGGATATTATCTTTCCGAGCTACGATGTCCGCTTTATCGCCGTAAATGACGGTGTGGACAGCAACCGGGGAGACAGCGAGGGCTTCGCCGCAATCCGTAATCTGTTCAACGAGTGGTATCCCCGTGATACCAGCAAGAAAGTCCGTGTCAGTTTGCGGCAGAGAGGAACCAGTGGGAAGCACATGGGCAAACCGCCCTACGGATACCGCTGTGACCCGGAGGACAAGGATCACTGGATTCTGGATGAAGAAGCGGCTCCGGTAGTCAAGCTCATCTTCGACCTTTGCATTGACGGCAAAGGCCCGGAGCAGATTGCAAGGATTCTGGAAGAAAAGCAGATTCTGACCGCAAAAGCTCTGTATGCCAAGCGAAAGAAAAAGCCGATGCCGGAAAGACCGTACCACTGGAGCAACCAGTCCATTGTAGGGATTTTGGAACGGCAGGAGTACACAGGCTGTACCTGCAACTTCAAGACTTATTCCAAGTCCTACAAGCTGAAAAAGCGGATTCCCAATGAGCCGGAGAATATGTTTTATCTGCCGGACACACAGGAAGCGATTGTATCTCAGGCACAGTTTGACAGGGTGCAGGAACTGAGGAAAAACAAACGCCGCCCCGCAAAAGCGGAACGGCAGGGATTGTTCTCAGGGCTTCTGTTTTGTGCCGATTGCGGCGGCAAGCTCCACTTTGCCACAAGCAAAAGCTTTGAGGGCAAGCAGGATCACTACGTCTGCAACAACTACAAGAGCAACCGTGGTACTTGTACTGCCCACTATATCCGGGAAGATGTGCTTCGTGAAATCGTTCTGGAACGCATCCGGGCAGTCAATGAGTATATCCGAAGCGATGTGGACGGTTTTCAGGAGGAATGGCTGCAATGCCGCAGGACTGACCAGGAGCGCAGCATCCGGGATGACAAAAAGAAGCTGGAACAGGCAAAGAAACGCCTTGCCGATCTGGATGTCATCATCTCCCGGCTGTACGAGGACTATGTTCTTGGAAATCTCAATCAGGACAGATACAGAAAGATGTCTGCGGACTATGAAGCCGAACAGGAACGGTTAAAGCTCGAAATTGAAGTTATCGAAGAATGGGTGGAACAGCGGGAAGAAATGAATGACGGTCTGGATGCCTTTATCGCCCTGACACAGAAATATGTGGATGTGGAGGAACTGACACAGACCATCGTGAACGAGTATATCAAGAAGATCGTTGTCTATGCCCCGGACAAGTCCAGCGGCAAGCGCAAGCAGAAAGTGAAGATTTTTTTCAACTTTGTGGACGATGTGGATATTCCCGTTATTTCCGAGCCTATTGTCACACAAACAACCTATGAACGCAGAAAAACGGCGTGACCTTCGGGTCACACCGTTCTCTGCGACAAAATAGTTACTTGTCACTATTAAGCCTTGTCACAACAGGCTTTTTCGGTGTTTTGAAGGGAAACTGCACAGTAGTGGTCAAATGGTGGTCAAAATACAGAGAATCTACTTTTTCAAAGAAAAAAGAGTTCGCAAAATGGGTATTAGATAATACCATTTTGGCGGAAAAAACGTTGTACAGCAGGTAAATGCTTTACAAGTTTGACTTTTACGGAAACCTTATTCGCAAAATCCTGAAAAAGACCGACTGATTCAGGTCTGGATACTGGTAGCCGCTTACATATTGAATTGCACAAGAACGGGGTAATTCAGAAATTTGAAGTCTAGTTATTGATTGAAGCGGAAGGGGCGGGGGGGATATTTGAAATAGAGGAAAAATGAAGAAAGCACTTCTTTTTAAATGTACGCGGTGGTCAGAACGTTATAACCCGTGGGAATTAACAAAAATGGGTGTGTCAGAGGGTTGTCACCAGCGCTTTTACGGTATCCGATAGAGTGTAGCGGCTACTGTTAGCCGGTAGAAAATAGCTCTCCCCTTTTTTGACGGTGAGAGATTCATCACCACAGAGCAAGGTGCCTTGGTCATCTGTAATCAGTAAGGAAACAAAGGACATTTCTCCGGCAAAGCCACAGTATCCTCCGCAAACTGCGTCTACGGTAAAATAAGTACATTGGGCAAGATGACCATTGAAGGTAGTCGGTTCAGGGGGCTTTAGTCGAGTCGCCTCTAACGCTTTTTCGACATGGAGTTCCCGCTGTTTGCCATCGGTTCCCACACGGTTATAATCATAGACGCAGTAAGTTACGTTAGGGAAACACTGCACAATTCCCGCCTTACGGCTTAAGCAAACTGAGCAAAAAATGCCGGCATTTCTTCTGCCTTTACTGGTACAGGATCGTTACTAGGGCCGCTCCTTGTATAATATGCTCCATCGAAGATTGCTGGACCGCTGTTACAAGTAATCCGTAAAATAATTACCGACTTTCCATGATAGTTGACATGACGCATTTTGGTCCCAATTTGCCTACGATAATGATCTTGTAGCGGCATATCATTTAGGGCGTTTCTGATGGTTAAAATGTAGGCATCATAGTTTTCGTAGTATTTTTCAACTTCACCATTAATACCCGTCACATAAAAGTCTCCAACCCTGATGGACTCCTGCCCATAGACTTGCCGGATTTTTTCTGCATCCTCAAAGGTGTCTGCAACACCAAGAAGAACATATCCGGTAGCATTTTTCCCTGCATTGGCCATTGCCGTAAGGGTCTTAAAAATTTTTCGGATTAGTGTATTATTTCTTCTGCCATCATCCATGTTGTGAATACCTTGTTTGAAATCATACTGGGTATTTTCTGTGAAAGACTGCTTGAGAAGTGTTTCTAGTTCATTTGCGTAAGAGTAAAGCATGGGATCTCCTTCTCCACGCTCCACAAAATGCGGTGCCAGTACACCCGACGTAGCAGCAATCAAATCGATTTTCTCCTGTTGAGACCACCAACCGCCTCCGCCTGAAATGTGAATAATTCTAGCACCGATTCCATCTAGTGCATTATAAAGTGCATCATAGTCAGCAATACGTTTTTCCTGTCGAACTAATAATTCATACATGGAAAGAAATAGTACTTGAAAATAACGCGGTCCTCGATAGGTCCTTGGTGATACCATTTGTGTAATAATTGTTTTTTGCCGTCCGGAAAACACACGTTTGATTTCGTCATACACACAAAAGAACTGCTCAGATACTTTCTCTGGAGATATTGCAGAAAGTGCTTCTTCAATCTTTTGATACCGCGCAGAAGCATCCGGCTGTTTATAACCGTAATATTCGTCTAATATGCTAACATTGGAAGGAGGAACAGGTGTCAGCAACATTGCACCGAGGATATCGGCGATTTGTTCCTCATCCATAGACTGACGCAAATCTTCTTTTGATAGAATGTTTTCCTTAACCCAAAACACAGATTCAGGATCAATTCCCCCATGATAAGTGTCTTTTGTGATGCTGATAGTCTGCATCTGTGAGAGCAACAAAAAATCATTATGAGAAACATCGCCACGAATACGAGTTGCAATATTTCTTACAAGTTGTGAGAAATCGTTAACTACGCCAGCCTGTCGGATTTCTTGGCGGGAAAGATGCTTGCCGTTAGAATTGATACGCCTAAATACTTCATCGATAATATCGGGATTATGTTCGTCATAAATCGAATAGGGCAGTTCATAGCTGACTATCTTAACGCACGTCTCACGATTCAGTGCAGGCTGCCTTTGCTCTAAAATATGACTGTCCAACAAGTCTTTTGTCAAAGCTGTAGTGCTTAAATCAAAATATTCCCCATTAGCAGCAGGATAGTCATTTTCAATAAAAGAAAAAACAGCATTTAAGCGTTGCATGCCATCAATGATTTCGCTTCGATCCTGCCCTTTATAGACGCATTTTGCAAAAAGAAAAAGTGGAACAGGATAGCCATTTGCAAGGGAATCAATAAACGCCTGTTTTTCCTCAAGCTCCCAAACCAGTTTTCTCTGATAACGTCGATTAACTAAGTACTGATTATTTCTATAATCTTCATACGAACGTTCGACAACCTTGCCATTATTTATTGGCTGTTTGGCCATCTCAGCACCTCCTAAAGCCTATATTAATATTCTCGCATAATTATAGCATGCTGTATTTCCAAATACAATGTTTATCAATTTCATAGTTGTCAGAAATGAATTGAACAAAACGCAGAAATTGTCGATGCCATGTTAGCACGGTCTCTTTTCAATTTACAAAGTCGTTTTACTCTTCCGTGGGCATCTTGGCTTGGATGTCGGTCTGCGCTTCACCCCGTTGCGGAAATAGGTGGTTTCGTAGCAGTCGAAAAACAAATAATCCGAACTCTTCTCCTATCGAGAAAAGGTTCGGATTTTCATGGTTTGGTGCGGCCGGGAAGATTCGCCAAGCCGCGCCCCAGAAACGCCCCGGCGGGGCGTTTCTGGGGCG
>NZ_JAQFEN010000018.1:0-47925 GCF_027689445.1 Gemmiger qucibialis
GGGCGCAGCGGCGGGTTCAGCGCCCCGCGCGGTGGGGGCGGCGGCTTCCGTGCCGGCGGCGGTTCCACCCGCGGCGGCGGTGCCGGGCGCAGATAACCCTTTTGCCCGTTGAGCAGGTTTGAAGGGCCCCAAAAAAATTAGGGCAATACCGCATAATTCTAAGTGCCGATACGGCGAGCGAGGTGCGGCAGCTGCTAAGCCAAAAGCGCAGATAATACTTTGTGTATTATCGAGCATTTTGGCAACGCAGATGCCGTGCCGCAGCCGCCGGAGCGGTGCTTAAGCCGTAAGGCGGGAATTGTGCGGTGTTGCCTTAGACAAAGACAAGAATTAAGTAACCTGAACGGTCTGAATCCTGTATTGCACAGGGTTCAGGCCGTTTCGTTTTAATTGAATTCGGCGGTCGATGCAATCGGCAATCGTCTTTTCAAAATTCTCAGCAACAGCGTTATCCAGACAAGTTCCTTTTCGAGACATGCTCTGCGTAATGCCTTCCTCTTGGCATACCAAAACACCCCATTTGTTAGACAGTAATACCATACTGTCTAACAAATGGGGTGCAGTTCAATTGGCAGACGGGGCTTTTATGGTTTTATTTATGGATCATACGAACGGGTTATAGAACCGGCCGTACCGGATGGTAACAAACAGGCTGACCAACAGCAGCGCTGCGCCAAAAGCCAGGGCGGCAAAATCCCGCTTGGCAAAGGGGCGCTGGGTGTACCAGGTGCGCTTGCCATTTTTGCCAAAGCCACGCAGCTCCATGGCGTTGCTGATGGTATCAATGCGGTTCAGGCTGGTCAGAATCAGCGGCAGCAGAATACTGACCGAATTCTTGAGCCGTGCAAAGAACGGTTCGCTTTTGCCCAGCTCCACGCCGCGGGCCTGCTGGGCCTGGCTGATGCTGTGGTAGTCGCGCTGAATATCCGGGATATAGCGCAGCGCAATGGCAACCGAGTAGCCAACCTTATAGGAGATGCCGATGCTGTTCAGGCTTGCGGCAAACTCGCTGGGGTTAGTGGCGGAAATAAACAAGATAGCCACCGGCAGTGCCACAAAGTATTTGAGCGAGATATTGACCATGTAGAACAGCTGCTCCGCCGTTACATCATACCGCCAGAACAGATGGAACAGCACATGCCGCGTGCCGTACAGCGTGGTGCCCTGGTTGGGGTCAAACAAAAAGATGAACAGGTTATTCAGCAGCAGGAATACCAGCATAAAGATCAGCATAAACCGCACTTCGCGCAGTTTGATGTGGCTGAGCTTGAACGCTGCAAAGCTGACGGCCATCAGCCCCAGCAGCACCCAAGTGTTATAGGTGATCATGCTGGCAAAGGTAAACAGCAAAAAGAATGCCAGCTTGGTGGTGCCGGTCATTTTGTGAACAACGCTTTGGCGCGGCAGGTAATTGAGCACGGTATTAGCAGCCATGTGTGCGCACCTCCCTGTCTTCATGGATAAAGCGTTCTACAAAATCTTCCGCCGGGGCAATGCCGCAGCGGTTGGCAAGGGTAAACAGGCTGGTTTCTTTCAGCGCAGCCTGCTCGATGAGTTCAGGGTCACACAGCACGGCAGCAGCGCTGCGGTCGGCAATCAGCTGGCCATCACAGAACACCAATGCGCGCGGGGTGTATTCCAGCATCAGGTGCATATCGTGGGTGATCATCACCACGGTCACGCCCTGCTCGTTCAGCCCGCGCAGAAACTCCATAATGTCGGTATAATGGCGGAAGTCCTGCCCCGCGGTGGGTTCGTCCAGAATGATCAGTTCCGGCTGCTGCACCAGCACGCTGGCAATGGTTACACGCTTTTTCTGGCCAAAGCTCAGTGCGGAAATGGGCCAGTTGCGGAAGGGGTACAGCCCGCAAACCTTCAGAGTATCCTCCACCCGCTGGCGGATCTGTTCCTGGGTCATATCGCTGCCCTGCAAGGCCAGCGCAACTTCCTCAAAGATCATGGTTTTGGAGATCATCTGGTTGGGGTTCTGCATCACATAGCCAATGTGCTGGGCGCGGCGGCGGATGTTATCCTGCGCCAGGTCACGGCCATTCAGCAGCACCTGGCCCTGCTCCGGGGTCTCGAACCCGCAGATCAGCTTTGCCAGGGTAGATTTGCCCGCGCCGTTGCGCCCCACAATGCTGACCATCTCACCTTTGCCGATGGAAAAGCTGATGTCATGCAGGGTGCTCTGCCCCTTGGTATAGCCAAAGCCAAGGCCGCGCACTTCCAGCAGGCGCTCCGGTGCGGGGCCGGGTTCCGGCAGCGGCAGGGCGTGGAACCACTTGTGCAGGCGGGCGGTATCGGCATCATCCAGCACCACGGTGTCCACATGGGCAGGGCGCTTTTCCGGTGTGATGGCAATGCCCGCATAGCGCATGGCCGTCAGGTACAACGGCTCCCGGATGCCGTTTTCGGCCAGCATATGGGTGGCCAGCAGCTCGTCCGGGCGCAGGTCAGCCAAAATAGTACCCTCATTGACCAGGATGATGCGGTCCACATTGCGCCACAGCACATCCTCCAGCCGGTGCTCAATGATCAGCACGGTGGTATCGGTCTTGTGCTGGATCTCATCGATCAGCTCAATGGCTTGCTTGCCGGTGGCAGGGTCCAGGCTGGCAAGGGGTTCATCAAACATCAAAATTTTAACCTGATCCACCATAACGCCCGCCAGGCTGACGCGCTGCTTCTGCCCGCCGGAAAGCTCATGCGGGGCATGGTCCAGGCGTTTTTCAATACCCACCAGCTCTGCGGCATGGCGGGTGATCTCGTGCATTTCCTTTTGGGGAACACAGCTGTTTTCCAGCGCAAAGGCAATGTCCTCGCCCACCGTCAGGCCGATAAACTGGCCGTCCGGGTCCTGCAGCACAGTGCCCACATGGGCCGAAAGCTCAAAAATGCTGCTGTTGGGCGCATCCACGCCGTCTACCGTCAGGCTGCCGGTGCATTCGCCGGGGTTAGAAAACGGGTTCAGCCCGTTGATGCAGGCCGCCAGCGTGCTTTTGCCGCTGCCGGAAGGCCCGGCGATCAGCACACGCTCACCGGGGTAGATATCAAGGTTGATATCATGCAGCGTCGGCTTTTTCTGCGCACGATACTGGAAGGAGAAGTTTTTGAATGAAATAATGGGGTTTGTCTGTTCAGACATGGGCATGGTACCTCAAAGCAAGATATTCCGGTGCCGCCTTTCCCAACGGCAAAGCAGCAAACAAAAAAGCCTTTCCGCAAACCAAAGGCCACGGGAAGGCTTTGCGATAGCAATTATTCTTTATCCAAAGAGCCTTTCTTGGCAATGGTCTTGGTGTAAGCCAGCACCAGCAGGCCGCCCACGACCACAGCAGTAACGCTGTTGGAGATACCGGCAAACACGCCCTGTGCAAACACCTTTTTGACAGGCTCCGCATAAATCAGGATGTCCAGCACGGGAGCAACCACGATCCAGCCGATCATGTTGGCGATCACGTTGGCCAGCGCAAACACGCCAACCTTCTTTTTGTTAAAGTCGCCTTCCTCAACATGCAGCTTTTTGGTGAACAGGCCCACCACAACGCCGACAAAAGCGGAGGTGATGACCCAGCTCCACCATGGGATGCCGCCCCAGGACAGGTCGATCAGAGCATGGCCGATGAAGCCGATCAGGCCGCCGGCAACCGGGCCGTACATAGCGGCCAGCAGGGCCAGCACTGCATACTGCAGGCTGATGTTGGTGTTAGGCACCGGGCTGGGGATTGCCACAAAACGCCCCAGCACAAAGAACAGTGCTGCGCCGATACCAACGGCGACAACGGCCTTGATGCTATTGTTGTTTTTCATAATTCCGCACTCCTTTATAATATTACAAACGATCCCCTTGGAACCTGCCGCAAAACGGCATGGCCCAAAGATATGGTAAGTATACGCCCGGTTAAAACCGCTTGTCAATGGGCAAAAACCGCAGTTTGCGCTATTTGGACCCTGCCTGCGGCAATTTGGGCGCACAACCGGCAGCAAAAAGCCCCGTTTTGCCGGGGCAAAGCGGGGTATCATTTTGCAAACACAAGTTTGCGTGGGCAGTTTGGCAAATGCGAAGTTATCTTTTTCCTAATGGCAATGCTATTAAATTTCCCAATAATGCAATAACAGCATATCCAACTACATAAACCCATGCACTTGAGTTATAAAATATAAATATAGATGGCGCAAACATTATTGCTACAATCAAAATATACCAGAAGTTAAAACCATTCCTAATCCCATAAAAAACAGAGGTTATTAAACATATTAGAGGAATAATTACTAACATAACAATCATTGCACTTCCTGTGTTTTTTATAAACCAAGGAACGATATAAAAATCTATCAGCAACAGTAGGTAGAAAACCATGTTCTTTTTTAATTTATCCATCATATCATCATCCTTTCAAATTCCGATTTACAGGTGCAGGCGTTTTTCAAACTCTGCCAGCAGACTGCGGCCCTTGAAGATGACCAGCCCCAAAAAGGTGATCATGCTGATGACCAGGCAGATGACCCAGGCCAGCGGCGGGCGCACGCTGTGGCGCAGCGTTAAGCCGATATACGGCACCACGCCCACCACAATGTTCAGCAGCAGGTAAACCAGGCCGTTCTCGGTAAAGCGGCGGTTGACAAAGGCAAAAATGAAGTTCAGCACCAGGGTAACGCTGCACAAGATCGGCACAATGGCGTCAATGGCAATGCCGTTCCACCCGGCGTAATAATCCGCAAAGGTCACGATCAGCGAAGTGCCGATCAAAATCTGGAACAGCAGCTTCGGGGCGTTGCGGCCCTGGCGCAGCAGTGCGCGCAGCAGCAGCACCCCCCCCACCGCGCCGATCAGCACCAGCAGGCTCCAGTGCATATGCCTGCCTTCGATCATGATGTAATCCACCACGCCGCAGATGACCGCCGCCCCCAGCAGCACAAAGGCAGCGATGCGGTAAAACAGCGATGCCTGCCGCGCAGGCGGCACCACCTTGGGGTAGCGGTCCGGTTCCGGCGTGCCGACAAGGGGGTTCTGGCACAGCGGGCAGTACTGTGCGCTGCCGCCAACCTGGATATGGCAATGGGGGCAGGTTTTCATTCTCCATCCACCTCCGTTGCATACAGTGTAATATCCAACCCTTCGGCAGAAAGGCGGCGGTAAAAGTTTTTCAGCATCTCGGTGCTGCGGAACGCCCAGGTGGTGCCCAAAACCAAATCATCCCCATAGGAACAGACCGTGGTGAACGCGGTAGTCGAACTGCAGAACGCCGTAAATCCTTTGATATAGGGCTGCAGCTCTTTTTGCAGTGGGATGCGCCCCATGTTGGAGATGGTCAGGGTAACTTTTTTGGCTTCCAGCGTATTGAACAGGTTGACCACCGCGTTTTTGATAAAGAGCGGCACCAGTTTGATACCGGGCATCTGTTCCAGCTTTTCAAAACCGTCCATGCGGGCCTTGACCCGCTCGTCCTTCAGGGCTTCCCGCAGTTTGGCGTCAAAGCCTTTGGCCAGGGTTTCCAGCGTTTCGTCCCCCCGGAATACCCAGCTGATGCGGATGGAGTTGAAAAAGTTGCGGGCGGTCTCGGTTCCGTAATAGCTGCGCAGGTTGACCGGCAGGCTGACCGAGATGACCTTGCCGCGTTCCAGCGCCGGCATTTCCTGATAAGCCGCCAGCATCTGGGCAGCGGCCAGGTAGCTGGTCATCGTTACCCCCATGGCGCGGGTCTTGGCCAGCACCTGGGCGGTAGAAAGGTGGGCTTCAAAAAACTGGGACTGGTCATACGGCAGTTTGCGGCCATGCAGGTGGAAAGACTTTTTGCGGTTCAGCGGGTCTTCCTCCGCCGCTTTGGACGCCGTATAGTACTTGCGGAACGCATCCTGGGCCGATTCGCCCTTGCTGGCGCGCTCTTCTCCGGGAACATTGGCCAGTTCGGGATTTTTCAGCTGCAAATAATTGTGCACCAGCGTTTTCAGGAACACCATCCCGCCGTTGCCATCGCTGATGGCGTGGAACATTTCCACATTGATGCGCGCGCCGTAATAGCTGACGCGGTACAGCAGTTCGTTTTTGATCTGCGGGCCGTACAGCATGGCACAGGGGGCCAGCGTTTCCGGCACCGCCTGCGGTTTCAGGTTGGTGGATTCAAAATAATGCCAGAACAGCCCACGGTGCAGCGTGACCTGGAACTGCGGGTTTTCCCGTGCGGTCTGTTCCAGGGCCTGATTCAGGCGGTCGGGGTCCACATCCTCGTTCAGGGTGCAGCTGACGCGGAACACCCGCGGGTCCCGCCGGTTGATGGACGCCAGAAATACTTTGGCGACATTATCGACTTTATACCAGGTTTCGGGCAAATGGCAGCCCTCCTATCCGGCGGGGTTCCGCCGTTACAAAATTTTCTGCACAAAGCGGCCAACGCTTTCCATGGCCTGTGCGGCATGGGGGATCGGCATCTGCTGGAACACATGCCAGCATTCGGGGTATACCTCCAGCACGGCGTATACTTCCTGTTCCGTCATGGCTTTGGCAAGGTTGATAGAATCGGATTTCAATATTTCGTTCGTTCCCACCTGGATCAAAGTGGGCGGCAGCCCCCTTAAATCCGCAAACAGCGGCGAAAGGCTGGGGTCCTCCCATTCCAGGGTGCTGTTTGCTCCGCGGTAAGCGGTGCGGCAGGAATCAATATAGTCGTGTGTCAGCATGGGGTCCAGCGCGGCACATTTCTGATAGGATGCCCCCTGCATCGTCATATCGGTCCAGGGGCTCATCAGCACCAGGGCACACGGCTGGCTGCGGCCCTGGGCCTTTACGGCAAGGGCCAGTTCCAGCGCCAGGTTGCCGCCCGCCGAATCCCCGGCCACGATCACATCCCGCGCGCCGATGCCCATATACATCAGGTAGTCCCAGACGCGCAGGGCATCGTCAATGGCGGAAGGATACGGTGCTTCGGGGGCAAGGCGGTATTCAAAGCTGAGTACATCGCACCCGGTGGAAAGCGCCAGTTTGCTGGCCAGCACGCGGGCATAGCCCAGCTGGCCGCAGGTGTAGCCGCCGCCATGGCAGTATAGCACCACATGGCGGCGGTCATGCCCCTGGTTCATCCGCACCCACTCCGCCGAAACATTGTTGACGGTGATGGGCGTGGTGTTGATCAACAGGTTGGGGGTAACCAAACGGCCAAACAGCTCCTGGGCGGCACGCTGGCGTTCCAGGTCCTCCGGCTGGGTAGAGCCGGTGCTGGTCACGCTGTGCACCGCCTTGATGGCTTTCATCATGGGGGTCAGGTCATCTGTCTCCGCGGCCTGTTTGCGGGCGTTGCGCAGGCGGTGCAGACGTTTCAGGGGAATACGTTTTTTCTCCTGCATAGAGCGTTCCTTTCCTTGGGGGTCAGTGGGTGGATTCAAATGCCGATTTTGGCCCGCAGGCGCACCCACAGGCTGCGCAGCAGCGGCGGGCGGGCGGCAGGCAGGCAGCAGAGCCGCCACACAGTTCGGTTTTCCGGCATGCGGCCGCTGCGGGTGTATTTGTGGTAGAGCACCGTCAGCTGGCGCATTTTCGCCTTGCCGGGCAGGTGCAGCACGCAGACGGGGTCGCAGCAGTAGTTCGTGGAAACATAATAAAAATGCCCGCCCAGCCAGTACCGGAACACATACGCGTTGGCGGCCCGCACGGGCTTGCCCGCCAGCTGGCTGCGGTAGGCCGCAGCATCCAAAATAGCTTCGTCGCCGTCCTGGCTGCGCACGCCGGTCTGCTGCATCCGGTCAAACACATTGCGGCATTCGGCCATAAAATCCTGCAGCCGGGCCGTGCTGCCCGCCACGAACTCGCCGCCAAAGTGGGTCAGCACATGGGGAGCGCCCTCCGGCCAAAGTTCATCATAGGTGTGGGAGATGCGGGCCGTCATGGGCTGGCTGGCCGCATGGGGCACCTGATACAGCAGCACCGCTTCCGCGGCTTCGTGCCAGATATCCTGATAGCCGCGCTGGGTAAAGGTATCGGAATCCAGCATCAGGTAGTTTTCGTAATGCTCGGTTTCGAGCAGATACTGCATGGCGCACAGCTTGTAATACGCCAGGGACCAGTCTAAATCCGCTTCAAAGCGGTAGTTGTCAAACGGACAGGCGATTACACGGATGCCCGCCTGGGACAGCTGCGCAGCATAGGGTTCCGGCACAGCGGTGTTGGTCACAAGGGCTGCATCGCAGTTCTGGTTTTTCTGTTTTGCGCTGACAAGGCTGACCACAATGCAGCGGTAGAATACCTCGCTGCCCAGGTTGGCATTGCTGCCCTCGCGGTAGCCCTCCAGTGTGGCAAAGGCTGTAAAGATCAGGTTCATTCCATTCCCCACTTTTCCGGGAAGTTCCGGCCGCCTTACCGCATTCCCTTGTTGTCATCTTTTCCTATTATTTTATTATAGTCCTGTACGCAAGGCTTGTCTATTATTGTTGTACATTTGTTAAGCATTGGTCTACAAACTGGAAGTTATCGCTTTACTTTTGTTGTATCTTAGCCAAAATACTTTCTATTACAAGTGTTACTGTTATAAAGGCTCCTACAAGGGTATAGTAGTTTAAGCCATACATCAATGGCAAAAGAGAAATAACTACCGTAATAATGGAAAGGACAAACAATGCTTTGAGAACACCTTTCTTCTTCAATGAAAACAATGAAAGTAAGAAGATGGCAACAGTAAGTGTGGCTGTAATAAGTGGAGCAAAATTTGCATAGCCAAACGGTGTAAGGCTAAAGTATGAGAATGTTTCTTTTACTCTTTCTGTTGGAGATGTTGCAAAAATACAAACTGCTCCCAAGGGTAATAATTCTAACACTATTGTTAAAGCTGGCAAAACCGCTAAGCAGACTTTCTTCATGTTGTATATCTCCTTTACAAATCCGAAGTTGTCGGAGTGAAACTCCGCCATTTCACAAACGCGAACTTACCATTTCCCTTTGGCAATTCGTCCGCCGACCAAAATGACAGAAAAAATAGCGGCGAAAAACAGGAACGCAAGCCAGATTGGACTTAGTACCCATAACCATGACCATGAAATCAAACCCATTGCTTTTAGCACAACAAAAATCAAAGTCAAGGCAACTACGGGGTCTGTTCCTGAGCGTCTTGATTTCTTCTCCATACACTTATCACCTCGGAATCCCAATTATCGTGCCCGCATAAACCCGCAGCAGCCCAACTTTTCAAGCTCCACAAATCCCAGCGATTGATAAAACGCCACGGTTTTGGGTGTATTATCCGTTACCAGTTGGATTTGCCGGACATCCGCATACCGTTCCAGCACCGTCATATTTTCCGTGTATGCGGTCCAGCCCACCTGTGTGTAGAGCTGCCAGATTTCGTCTTTTTGGAATTCTGTGTATTCTTTTATCTTCATGTTTCTTCACACACCCTGCACTCCAAGGTCGCGCAGGATGTCGGCGCGGGTTTCCAGCGCAAGGGAAGCAATGCGCCGGATGCGCTCCGGCGTCATGTAGGGGGCAAGGCCGCTGATAGAGAACGCGCTGTCCGCCTTGCCACCGGGGCCGGGTATGGCCAGCGCCACGCAGCGGATGCCAAGCTCGTTTTCCTCATCGTCAATGGCATAGCCGCAGGCGCGCACCTCGTTCAGCTGGGCGCACAAAGCAGGCAAATCGGTCACAGTGCGGCCCGTCAGCTTTTGCGGGTTGCTGTGCCGCCACACATCCTCCACCTCTTCTTCGGTCAGGGTAGCCAGGATGGCTTTGCCCACACCGGTACAGTACAGCGGGCTGCGCAGCCCCACCCGGCTGGACATCCGCATGGGGCCGCTTTCCGTTTTATATATGTACACGATATCCTGTGCATCGCGGATGACCAGGTGCACCGCTTCGCCGGTGCGCTGGGCCAGGCGTTCCAGGTGTACCTTGGCAACGCTCATCACATCCATGCTGTTGACGATGCCGGAAGAAATTTCAAACATCTTTAAGGTCAGGCGGTACTTGCCGGTTTCGCCGTCCTGTGCGGCATATCCCAGGCTGACCAGGCTGCCCAACAGGCGGTGGGTTGTGCTTTTGGCCAGGTGAGCGTCTTCCGCCAGGCGCTGCAAACTGGCTCCGGCCGGGTGGGCGGCCAGCACTTCGATCAGCTCAAAAATGCGCGCAACGCTCTGCACGCCGCCCTTATCAGGATTTTTTACGGTTTGATCCTCCATAACGCATCCTCCGCAAAAATTAACAAAAAATTCATAATTTATAGCTTTGCCCGGTTCTGCTCCCATCGGGCCGGAATTGTTCCGCATTGTGGAATTAAGTATACCAGCAAACGGCGTTTTTCGCAAGTAGCATCCCACAAGGCGGAACCCCCTCAATATTGCCAAAAAAGGCTCCGCTCTGACTGGTAAAATTGACCGATTGACGGCGCGGCGCAAAATTTGTATAATAAATTCAGCAAATTGCGGAACGGTGTTCCACCATAAGGAACCGCTTCACAACTGATGTAAACTTTGTTAATGTAAGGAGAATGCGTTATGAATTCTGTCCTTGAGCGCGTTTACGAAATTGGTATCATCCCCGTTATCGCTTTCAACAGCGTGGACGAGGCTATTCCTCTGTGCAAGGCTTTGATGGATGGCGGCCTTCCGGCTGCTGAGGTCACCTTCCGCACCGCATGTGCTGAAGAGTGCATCAAGAAGATTCACGAAGAACTGCCCAATATGCTGCTGGGTGCCGGCACTGTGCTGACCGTTGACCAGGCTGACCGTGCTATGGCTGCCGGTGCTTCCTTCATCGTTGCTCCCGGCTTCGACCCCGAAGTCTGCAAGCATGTTATCGACAAGGGCGGTATCATGATGCCCGGCACCGCCACCTCCGGCGAGATGCAGCAGGCCATGAACATGGGCTGCGAAGTTGTTAAGTTCTTCCCCGCTGAAGCAAACGGCGGCGTGGACAAGCTGAAGAACATCGGCGCTGCCCTGAAGACCTGCAAGTGGATGTGCACCGGCGGCGTCAACGCCAAGAACGTGAACAACTACCTGGGCTACAACCAGATTATTGCTGTCGGCGGCACCTGGATGTGCAAGTCCGACAAGATCAAGGCCGGCGCATGGGATGAGATCACCGCCATGAGCAAAGAGGCTGTCAACGTAATGCTGGGCCTGGAACTGGGCCACATCGGCATCAACTGCGCTGACGAAGCCGAAGCTGCCAAGACCGCCGAGACCATCGGCAGCCTGCTGAGCATGGCTGTTAAGCCGGGCAACTCCAGCATCTTTGTTGGCAAGAAGGAATTTGAGATCATGAAGAAGCCGGGCCGCGGCACCCATGGTCACATCGCCATCCTGACCAACAATGTTGACCGCGCTATCTATCACCTGAGCCAGCGCGGCGTCAAGTTCGATATGGACAGCAAGAATGTTAAGGACGGCAAGACCATCGCCATCTACTTTGCTGACGAAGTTGCCGGCTTCGCCATCCACCTGGTTCAGAAATAATCTGTTGCCACTGTGCAGCAGGTTTGCGCCTGACGGCGCGGTATATTTACAATAAATACAAGGAGTTTCAATATGAAAGTCGTTACTTTTGGCGAACTGATGATCCGTCTGCAGCCGTTCAACTACGAGCGCTTTGTTCAGGCCAACAACCTGGAATTCACTTTCGGCGGCGGCGAAGCTAACGTTGCTGTTTCCCTGGCAAACTACGGCATGGACGCTGTCTATGTGACCAAGCTGCCCGCACACGCCATTGGTCAGGCCGCTATCAATAGCCTGCGCCGTTACGGCGTTGACACCAGCAAGATCGTCCGCGGCGGCGACCGTGTTGGCATCTACTTCAACGAGAAGGGCGCTTCTCAGCGTGGTTCTGTCTGCATCTATGACCGTGCACACTCTGCCATCCAGGAAGCTTCCACCGCTGACTTCGATTGGGATTCCATCTTTGAGGGCGTGGATTGGTTCCACTTCACCGGCATCACCCCGGCCCTGGGCCCCAATGTTGTTGACATCTGCCGCGAAGCCTGCAAGGCTGCCAAGGCTCATGGCGTTAAGATCAGCTGCGACCTGAACTACCGCGGCAAGCTGTGGACCCGTGAGGAAGCCCGCGCTGCTATGACCGACCTGTGCCAGTACGTTGACGTCTGCATCTCCAACGAGGAAGATGCTAAGGACGTGTTCGGCATCGAGGCTGAGGCCACCGATATCTACGCTGGCGAGATCAACCGCGAAGGCTACAAGAGCGTTTCCAAGCAGCTGGCTGACAAGTTCGGCTTTGAGAAGGTTGCTATCACCCTGCGTGAGAGCCATTCTGCTTCTGACAACGGCTGGAGCGCCATGCTGTACGACGTTGCTTCCAACGAGTACTGCTTCAGCAAGAAGTACGAGCTGCGCATCATCGACCGCGTTGGCGGCGGTGACTCCTTCGGCGGCGGCCTGATCTACGCCCTGCTGAACGGCAAGACCACCCAGGAAGCTGTTGAGTTTGCTGTTGCTGCTTCCGCTCTGAAGCATTCCATCGAAGGCGACTACAACATGGTTACTGTTGCTGAGGTCGAGAAGCTGGCTGGCGGCGACGGTTCCGGCCGTATCCAGCGCTAATTTTCCGCACAACAATTTCCCGTATCTTACGGTTTACCTTCCTACAAAAGAGGTTCGCTTTGGCGGATCTCTTTTTTTGTTTGGGTGGTTTTTGTTTTTGGGGGAGGGGTGTTTTGATGTTTTTTATTTCAGCAATTTTTTCAGCAATTTTTCAGGCAGCGGGCGCACAATGTGCGCCCCTATGGGTGGGATGTGTATTCAATGCCCATTGCGCATTATAAATCAATCTGTAGGGCGGGATGCCTCATCTCGCCGCGGAGAATTACCATTTACAACAAACGCTGCAAATTACCTGCAGGGGACGACGCTCGCCATCGTCCCACCCGCCGGGTCCTGCCATATCTCCTACCGCCAAAACTCGCAAATCTCTTTCCCCCTCTCATCTACGCGCCTTATTGTAAACCTCAACCCGCCCTCTCCGTTGACATTTCATTTTTTCCCGCGGTATACTATACTTCAGTTTGCGCAAACTTTTTGGGGAAAGGCGGTTACGGCATGTCAGTCAAAGCACAGGTCCTCAGCGCGCTGGACGCAGCGCGCGGGCGGTATATCTCCGGGCAGGAACTTGCCGACCAGCTCGGCGTCAGCCGGGCCGCCATCTGGAAAGCCGTCACTGCCCTGCGTGCGGACGGCACCCCCATTGAAGCCATTACCAACCGCGGCTATGCTCTGCCCCACGGGGCAGACCTGCTGAACGCGGACGCCATCACAGCGCTGCTGGCCCCTGCCGTTGCGCAGGCGGTACAGATCACTGTGGTGGACCGCCTGCCCGGCACCAATGCGGCGCTGCGCACCCAGGCCACCAACGGCGCGCCGGAGGGCCTTGTGCTGATTGCCCAGGCCCAGTCCGCTGGGCGCGGGCGGCGCGGGCACAGCTTCTTCTCCCCGCCGGGCGGGCTGTACCTGAGCATTTTGCTGCGGCCGGCATTCAGCACCCGCCAGTCCCCGCAGATCACCGCATTGGCCGCAGTTGCCGCTGCCCGTGCAGCGGAGCAGCTGTGCGGCACGCCCATCCAGATCAAATGGGTGAACGACCTGTGGAAGAACGGCAAAAAGGTCTGCGGTATTCTGACCGAAGCCGCCGTAGACCTGGAATCCGGCATGCTGGATTATGCCGTGCTGGGGCTTGGTTTCAACCTGGTTCAGCCGTCCGGCGGCTGGCCCAAGGAGCTTGCCGCGGTGGCGGGTTCTCTGTTTGATTCTGCCCCCGCCCCCGGTGCCCGCGCGGCACTGGCGGCAGCGTTTTTGAACGAGTTCTGGGCGCTGTACCACACCGGCCTGCGCGGCAGCTGGCTGGATGATTACCGCCGCCGCCAGGCCCTGACGGGCCGCCATGTGACCCTGATCCCCAACGGCAGCGAACCGCGCGGGGCTACGGTGCTTGGCATTGACGATGACTGCCGCCTGCTGGTGCGCTGTGATGGCGACCTTGCCCCCACAGCATTCGGCAGTGATGAGATCCGCGTGATTCCAGAGTTGGGCGCACTTGCCTGACGTTCCGGCATTGCATATTAAGGTGTATCTGAAAACAAAGAAAATGACGGATATTTCGCAAACACAAGCAGGATTTAAGGCAAAGAGCCGCAGGAATCCTTTGTGGATTCCAAGGTTTTTTAACGCAAAATCCGGCTGTGTTTGTAGAAATAAGCTAAATTTTCGACTTTTTAGATACACCTAAGAGAGTGAGGAAAGTTATCATGAATACAACTGCTTCCAACGCCCGCCTGCACAAGATGGTGGGCTGTGCCCTGTTTGCCGCCCTGACCGCTGTTTGCAGCCAACTGGCTATCCCTATGCCGTGGGGCGTGCCGATCAATCTGGCACTGTTTGCCGTGTACATGGCGGGCACCATGCTGGGCCCCGTATGGGGTGCCGCCAGCCAGCTGGTTTACCTGCTGCTGGCCGCTGTGGGTGTTCCCGTTATGGCCGGTATGCAGGGCGGCCCCGCTGTTCTGCTTGGCAAAACCGGCGGCTATGCCATCGGCTACCTGCTGGCCGCGCTGATTGCCGGTGCCTTTGCCGCCAAGCTGCCCCGCAAGTTCGGCTGGCTGGCCTTGGGCTGCGTGGTTGGCTGCGCCGCCTGCTATGTGCTGGGCACCATCTGGTTTATGGTGCTGACCGGCCTTGACCTGCCCACCAGCCTGACTTACTGCGTGATTCCCTACCTGCCGGGCGATGTGATCAAGATTGTCCTGGCCAGCCTGCTGACCATCCAGCTGGACAAGCGCATGCCGAAGATCTGAGCTTATCTTCTCCCATGTTTTCTGCGCACCCCTTACTGATAAGGGGGTGCGCTTTTTTTGCTGCCTACCTGCCGCGCTTTATTGCACCCACTTCCTGCACATGGTATAATGGTTACACTACACAAAACACGAGGTACGCCAATGAAATGGATCGCTGTTGATTACGGGGAGCGCCGCACGGGGCTGGCGGTATGTGATGCTTCGGAGCTGATCGTTACGCCTGTTACCCCGCAGATTGAGGAAAAAAGCCTGAACAAAGTAGCGGAGGCTGCCGCCGCTGCCCGGCTGGCCCAGGGGGCTGAGGGCGTTGTGTGCGGCCTGCCCCGCAACATGGACGGCACCGAGGGTTCCCGCTGCGTAAAAAGCCGCCGCTTTGCCGCGCGGCTTGCCACTGCCTGCGGGGTGCCCGTTGTGCTGTGGGATGAACGCCGCACCACGGTAACGGCGGCAGGCATTCTTTCGGCCAACAGCACCTTTGGCGCAGACCGCAAAGCTCGGCTGGATTCGGTTTCCGCCGCAGTGATCTTGGAAAGTTTTCTGGCATGGCGCAAAGCCCACCCCGGCGAAGAACCGCCGGAGGTTGCCGCGCCCACTGCCCCGGAGCAAGCATAACAAGGAGGTTTTCCCATGCCTGAAGCACTTACCCGCATCCCCACCCATGCCGCCATTATTGTGGACGGCAACCGCCGCTGGGCCAAGAACCGCGGCCTGCCCGCCAGCTTTGGCCACAAGGCCGGTTTTGACCGCCTGAAAGAGATTACCCGCTATGCTGTGGGTGACTGCGGCATCAAGGTGCTGAGCCTGTATGTTTTTTCCACCGAGAATTTTGCCCGCGATGCCAAGGAAGTTGGCTACCTGATGGACCTATTTGCCAATAACTTCCGCACCATTGCCGAGGAAATGAACGAGCGCGACTGTCAGGTACTGTTCAGCGGCCGCCGTGAAGGGCTGCAGCAGCGCGTGCTGGACGCTATGGACTACATGATGGACCTGACGAAGGACAACAAGACCGGCATTGTGAACTTCTGCCTGAACTATGGTTCCCACGCCGAGCTGACCGATGCCATGCGCGCCATTGCCGGTGAGGTGCAGAACGGCACTCTGGCCCCGGCTGACATCAACGAGCAGACGATTGAAAGCCACCTGTACCGCCAGCTGCCCCCTGTGGACTTTATGATCCGCACCAGCGGCGAGGAACGCATCTCCAACTTCCTGCTGTGGCAGTGCGCCTATGCGGAGTTCTATTTTACCCCGGTGCTCTTCCCGGATTTCACCAAGCAGTGCTTTGATGAAGCCCTGGCCGAATACGCCCACCGTGACCGCCGGATGGGCGGTAACACCAAAAAGAAATAATCACACAAAAATATCCCACAGGTTTTGGCTGATATGCCATGAAACCTGTGGGATATTTTTTATTGGGCTGCATATTCTATTACTGGGCGCTGGAATCCGAAGCCGCACTGTCGGCGGTATCATCGGCGCTGGGGCCGGGGTAATTATCAATGGTTACCTTGTAAATGGTAACGGTGCTGTCTTCCTGCGGGTGGTAGGTATCGGTTTCGTCCTCATTCTTCACCGTAGGAACACAAGCAATCTGATCCACCACATCCATGCCCGCGTACACCTGGCCAAACACGGTATCGGTGTTATCCAGGTAGGGCAGCCCGCCCGCCGCGGCATAGGCGGAGACCTGCTCATCGGAATAGCCGTTATCTCGCAGTTGCTGCTGCATGGTTTCATCCACGCTGTTTGGCAGGGCTGTGACAAAATAGAACTGGCTGTTGCCGCCCGTCACCTCGCCGCCCTGGGCAAAGGCCGCGCAGAGCGCACCGGCATAGTGGCGCAGGCTGCTGTCCGCTTCCAGCGGGTAGGGGTTATTGGACCAGATGGTCGCGCCGCCGCTGCCCGTTCCGCCTGCATCACCGCCCTGCACGGCAAAGCCGTATTGGGCGCGCCAGATCACCGTATTATCATAGTAGCCGCTGCGGGCCAGGCCCACAAAATTCTGTACCGCCATGGGGGCAGCGTCCGGGTAAAGCACAGCGCGCACCTCGCCAAGGGAAGTGGAAAAGATGGCGATAAAATCCCCGTCAGACGGCTGGGCAAACTGGCGTTCCCCGCTTTCCACTGCGGCGCGCTGCGGGGCTTTATGGCTGGTTTCCGCGCCGGAACAGCCGCACAGCAGCAGGGCAAAAGCCAGCGCCGCAGCCAGCACCGCGGTATGGATGAGTCGTTTCATGGGCATACCCCCTTGGACAAAAATACTGCAATAAATCTTTTTACGGCTCAGCGAATTTATTCAATATATAGAATATTATATCACAGATTTGGTGAAATGAATAGCTTGACGTTTGAGGAAAAACACGGTAAACTAGATACAGACAAAACGAGGGGAAACAACAAAATATGCCCCTTTTTGATGACAGGAGAAACTGACCATGGCAGATGAACTGACCCCTGAAATGCTTCAGGAAGCACAGCCGGATCTTTTGACCCTTGAGGACGAAGACGGCAAGGAATGCACCTTTGAAGTGATCGACGCGACCGAAGTAAACGGCACCCGCTACCTGGCCGTGATCCCCTATCAGGAAGATCCCGAAAGCCTGGACGAAGAGGCCGAACTGATTCTGATGCGGATCGGCACCGATGAGGCCGGTGAATATATGGACATTGTGGATGACGACGAAGAACTTTTGACCGTTGGCAAAGTGTTTGAAGAGCGTCTGCGCGCCATGTATGACATCGACGATGACGATGTGGAAGGCCAGCCCTCTTAACCGCATCGCAGCACTTAGCTAAACCCTGCGTGGTTCGATTTGTTGCAGCTTTATATAATCCTACTAATCAATCTTTGGGAGCCCGGATTTGTCCCCCGCCGGATCGCAGACCTCCCGCCCCGTGTATACACGGCAAGCGGAAGAAGGGAGCGTGATTGCGGGTGCAGGGCACCCACCTGCCATATAACGGTAGGTTTTGATTGGCTGCAGACGGCCGCGCGGGATTTTTTGTACACCTTACAGGGGAAGGGAATGCCTTTCCCCTTTTTTTTCGCGCTGCTACGCTGCGCGAAAATGAATAATTCATAATGAATAAAGAATAATGTTGGTGGACCGCCTCGCGTTGCTCGGCTCAAGAAATGCGGCTTGGGCCTATCTTTAATATGCGTGCGTGGCACGCATACCAGCATTATTCTTTATTCTCTATTCTTTCTTAATTTTATCGAAAGGTTGTTGTCGTTTTGGGTAAGCAGATCAAAGCGGGCGAAAAGCTGCCGTTTTTCAAATACGATACCCCGTACAGCGCGGCCAACAGTTTCCGCCAGCTTTTGGCGGAGCATGCACCGCTGGTACTGGTGTTCATGAGCAACTTCGGCCACCCCATCACCCGCACCTTTGTGGGTCGGTATGCCGCCACCTATGACGAGCTGACCGGCGGCAGCCTGGCGCTGGTGGTGCGTTCCCGCGCGGACCGCCTGGCCCGCAGCGTGGGGCCGGATACCCTGCCTTATCCTCTGCTGTGCGATGCGGACGGCGTTCTGTATGACCTGCTGGATATTCCCACCCGCAGCGGAGCGCTGAGCACCTACAGCCTGGAAGCATGGCAGATCATGCGGGATGCCAAGCGCCGCGGCTATCACTCGCCTGCCAACGGTCAGCAGCAGCTGCCGCTGACCCTGGTGCTGGACAAGGACGGCACGGTGCTGTTCAGCCATTACGGTGCCAGCCTGACCGATGTTCCGGCGGACTGCGGTGCGGCCCAGTCCTTGTTGGAAGATCTGGACGTAGCCAAGCCGGTAGATGTGGACGATGCCGATGTGACCATCTATGCGGACCCCGGCGCAGCGCCGGATATTCCCGGCCTGACTCCGCATGTACATGAATACGCCCAGCCGAACCTGGGTGAAACCGGCGTGTTCAGCGTGTTTGACGACGCCTATAAAGACGAAGAGTAAGCAAAACAAAACCCGCGCCCCTTCCGCTGTGTTGTACCACAGCTGGCAGGGGCGCGGGTTTTTATTGCTTTATAGGGTGTTGTTTACTGCATCACTGCGCCCAGGTTGGCGGAAGCCACCATGCGGGCGTAACGGGCCAGCCAGCCGGACTTGACGTTCGGCTCCGGCTGAACGTAAGCAGCCTTGCGGCGTGCCAGCTCTTCATCGCTGACGGCCAGATGGATGGATGCTTCGGGGATGTTGATCTCGATGGTATCTCCTTCTTCAATCAGGCCGATGGGGCCGCCGGAAGCAGCCTCCGGGCTGACATGGCCGATAGCAGCTCCGCGGGAAGCGCCGGAGAAGCGGCCGTCCGTGATCAGGGCCACGGTGGTGTCCAGCTTCATGCCAGCCAGTGCGCTGGTGGGATTCAGCATCTCACGCATACCGGGGCCGCCCTTGGGGCCTTCGTAACGAATGACCACCACATCGCCGGGTACAATCTTGCCGTCATAGATGGCCTGGATGGCGGTTTCCTCGCTGTTAAACACGCGGGCCGGGCCGGAGTGGACCTGCATTTCCGGTGCAACGGCGCTGCGCTTGACCACACAGCCGTCCGGGGCAATATTGCCCCACAAAATCTGCAGGCCGCCGGTCTTACTGTAGGGATTCTCGATGGAGCGGATGGCCTTATCGTTCATGATGTGGGCACCGGCGATGTTCTCGCCCAGCGTTTTGCCGGTAACGGTGGGAACATCCAGATCCAGCAGCCCGGCCTTAGCCAGCTCTGCCTGCACAGCGGGAATGCCGCCAGCAGCGTACAGATCCGGCATGTGGGTGGGGCCTGCGGGAGCCAGGTGGCAGAGGTTCGGGGTCTTAGCGCTGATCTCGTTGAAGAGCTTCAGGTCAATGGGCACACCGGCTTCGTAAGCGATGGCCAGCAGGTGCAGCACCGTGTTGGTGGAGCAGCCCAGGGCCATATCGCAGGTCAGGGCGTTGCGGATGGAGCGTTCGTTGATGATCTGGCGGGCGGTCACATTGTTCTTGACCAGATCCATGATGGCCATACCGGCCTTTTTGCCCAGCTGCAAACGCTTGGAGTAAACCGCCGGGATGGTGCCGTTGCCGGGCAGGGCAATGCCGATGGCCTCGCACAGGCAGTTCATGCTGTTGGCGGTGTACATGCCGGAGCAGGAACCGCAGGACGGGCAGCAGTTGCAGGTGCAATCTTCCAGCTGGGCGTCATCGATCATGCCGGCCTTGTAAGCGCCGACAGCTTCAAACATTTTGGAAAGGCTGACTTCATCGCCGCCATAACTGCCAGCCAGCATGGGGCCGCCGGAACAGACAATGGCGGGCACATCCATGCGCACAGCGGCCATGACCATGCCGGGAACGATCTTATCGCAGTTGGGCACCAGAACCAGGCCGTCCAGCTGGTGGGCCATAAACATGGTCTCCACACTGTCGCAGATCAGCTCGCGGGAGGCGAGGGAGTACTTCATGCCGATATGGCCCATGGCAATGCCATCGCAAACACCGATGGCCGGAACCAGCACCGGGGTGCCGCCCGCCATGCGGATGCCTGCCTTGACGGCATCGGCCAGCTTATCCAGGTTCATATGGCCGGGAACGATCTCACTGTAAGCCGAAACCACGCCGATCAGCGGGCGTTCCAGCTCTTCCGGGGTGTAGCCCAGGGCATAGAACAGGCTGCGGTTTGGGGCGCGCTCCGGGCCTTTTTTAACGTTATCACTTCTCATATTTTTCTCTCCTTTGCAGCGGAAAAAGGGCATGGTTCTTTTTAGGGCAATACCGCATAATTCTAAGTGCCGATACGGCGAGCGAGGTGCGGCAGCTGCTAAGCCAAAAGCGCAGATAATACTGGATGTCTTATCGAGCATTTTGGCAAAGCAGATGCCGTGCCGCAGCCGCCGAAGCGGTGCTTAAGCCGCTAGGCGGGAATTGTGCGGTGTTGCCTTAGGGGCAATCTTTGCTGTTTATAGTATCGCACAAATACCAGAAACAAGCAAATAAATTCATGTCCCGGAACGGTCGCTACGCCCGCGGGCACGTTTCGGAGGCCCGCAGGGCAGCACCCCGGCTCTTAGGCTGGAGATAGACCGTTCTCTATGGCAATACCGCATAATTCTAAGTGCCGATACGGCGAGCGAGGTGCGGCAGATGCCAAGCCAAAAGCGCAGATAATACTGGATTTCTTATCGAGCATTTTGGCAACGCAGATGCCGTGCCGCAGCCGCCGGAGCGGTGCTTAAGCCGCAAGGCGGGAATTGTGCGGTGTTGCCCTATAAATAAATTTTAGTTATCTCGCGAGGAACCACCCCTCAGGCCGCTTTGCGTCCAGCTCCCCTCCAGGGGAGCCAATATCCTGCCTTAGGTCGTGCCTGGCTCCCCTTTGAGGGGAGCTGTCTGCAACGCAGACTGAGGGGTGGTTCCCCGCGCAGAGCCTGAAACTAGCAATAGATTCATGTTTCGGAACGGTCAAGACCGTTCCCTGCAAATCGGGCTTATGGTATGCAGCTGCCCCCGTAGGGGGCGCACATCGTGCGCCCGCGGCCTTAACATGACAGTCACACCAGACAAACACAGGGCGGCCATGCCCCGGAACATCCGGTTTCCCGGCTGCCAGAGGGCTGGCCGCCCCATGTTTATGCCCGCAGATGCAGGCTAAATATTACGTCAGATGTCCGGAATTCGATTACTTCTTCATCCAGCTCATCATGCCGCGCAGTTCCTTGCCGACCTTTTCGATCAGGTGCTCGGACTGCATACGGCGCTGTGCCAGGAAGTGGACCTTGCGGCCGCCCTTCGGGCTCATCTCGGTCAGGAACTCGGAAGCGAAGGTGCCATCCTGGATCTCGGTCAGGACCTTCTTCATCTCCTTGCGGGTTTCCTCGGTGATCAGGCGCTTGCCGGTGCGGTAGTCGCCGTATTCAGCGGTGTTGGAGATGGAGTAGCGCATCTTGTCAAAGCCGCCCTCGTTGATCAGGTCAACGATCAGCTTCATCTCGTGGCAGGTCTCGAAGTAAGCCATTTCCGGTGCGTAGCCAGCTTCCACCAGGGTGTCAAAGCCAGCATGGATCAGCTCGCAAACGCCGCCACAGAGCACAGCCTGCTCGCCGAACAGGTCGGTCTCGGTTTCCTCCTTGAAGGTGGTCTCCAGGATGCCTGCACGGCCGGCACCGATGCCGGAAGCGTATGCCAGGGCGATCTCCTTTGCCTTGCCGGTGTAATCCTGCTCTACGCAGATCAGGGACGGGCAGCCTTCGCCTTCAGTGTACAGGCGGCGGACAATGTGGCCGGGGCCCTTGGGAGCGATCATGATAACGTCAACATTTTTCGGGGCAACAATGGTCTTGAAATGGATGTTGAAGCCGTGTGCAAAAGCCAGTGCCTTGCCCTCGGTCATGTAGGGGGCAACCTGGCTGTTGTAGATGTCAGCGCACAGTTCATCGGGAACCAGCATCATAACAACATCGCCGGCCTTGGCAGCCTCTTCAACTTCCATCACCTTAAAGTTTTCATGGGTTGCAGCAAACTCGGATGCCTTTTCCCAGTGGGCAGAGCCCTTGCGCAGGCCGACAACAACGTTCACGCCGCTTTCAGCCAGGTTTTCGGAATGGGCATGGCCCTGGGAGCCAAAGCCGATAACAGCAACGGTCTTGCCGTCAAGCACGCCGAGGTTGCAGTCGGAATCATAATACTTTTTGATTGCCATGATAATTTCTCCTTTGTTTTGTTTGTATGGTTTGTAAAAATAAAAACGTATCTATCTTCAACCCGCCGCCGGGGATTCCTGAAAGGGCTGCGGGCCAAATGCAAGTTCGTTGAACCGCAAAAGCTGCTTTATTCTTCGTCCTGCGGGCAGTGGGTGCCGGGCAGCGGCAGCTGAGCGGCGCGTACTTCCTGCGGGGGCTTTTGCATGTGGGGATGCTTGCCGCCGCGCTCCAGCGCGGTAATGCCGGTGCGGCACAGTTCCAGGATATCGTATCCGCTGAACATTTTCAGGAAGGCGTTGATCTTTTCCGGGCGGCCGGTCAGTTCAAACACCATAGAGTCCGGCGAAAGATCAATGATCTTGGATTTATAGATCGTAGCGATTTCCCGCATTTCGGCACGCTCGGCGGTGTTGCAGGCCACTTTCAGCAGCAGCAGTTCCCGCTGCAGGCTCTTATCCGGGGTCAGTTCAAATACCTGGCGAGTCACTTCCAGCCGCTCGGTCTGTAAAATCAGCTGGCTGATGGCGGCATCGTCGCCATGCAGGGTAACGGTAATGCGGCTGACCGCCGGGTCGTTGGTGGCGGAAACCGTCAGGCTGTCAATGTTGAAGCCGCGGCGGCAGAACAGGCTGGACACGCGCGCCAAAACACCGTTATGGTTATCCACCAGCAGACTGATGACCCGCCGGGGTGCCGTTGTTGCGGCAACTTTGTTCGGATTTTGATTTTGCTGCATTGCGTGCTGCCTCCTTACTCCATGATGATATCGTTGATATCGCCGCCGCCGGGGATCATCGGCAGAACCTTTTCATCCTTGCCGATGCGGCAGTCGATCCAGGAAGGACCTTTCTGCTTCATGGCGTCGGCGAACGCTGCCTTGAACTCGGCAATATTGGTAGCACGATACCCCTTTGCGCCAAACGCTTCAGCCAGCTTTACAAAGTCGGTGCGGCGCTGGGGATCGGTGTTGGAATAGCGCTTGCCGTAAAAGCTGGTCTGCCACTGGCGCACCATGCCAAGCACCTGGTTATCAAAAATAACGGTGATGATGGGCAGTTCATAGCTGACGGCGGTGCAGCCTTCGTTCAGGTTCATGTGGAAGGAACCGTCGCCGGTCAGCATGACCACGCGGTGGTCTTTGCCCAGGGCAACCTGTGCGCCAATGGCCGCGCCGTAGCCAAAACCCATGGTGCCCAGGCCGCCGCTGGTCAAAAAGCCGCGGCTCTTGGTGTGGTGCAGGTACTGGGCAGCCCACATCTGGTGCTGGCCGACATCCGTTACATACACGGCCTCGGGGCCGGCCTGCTCACAGATCTCGTTGATGATCTGGTGGGGTTTCAGCTCGGTGAAGCTGTCCTTCGGGTGGTAGTCATCGCGCTGCCATTCACGGATCTGCTCCATCCAGATCTTATGTTCGGTCTTTTCGACATACGGCAGGATGGCTTGCAGGATATAGGAAGCATCGCCTGCCAGTGCCAGATCCACATCCACATTCTTGCCCAGTTCACTGGGGTCAATATCGATCTGGATGATTTTTGCCTTGCTGGCAAACTTATTCGGGTTCAACGCCACACGGTCCGAGAAGCGGGCGCCGACGGCAATGACCAGATCAGCTTCCGAAATAGCCTTGTTGGCGGCATAGCAGCCGTGCATTCCCAGCATACCCAGGTTGTGCGGCTCGCCATAGCCCAGCACGCCGGCGGCCATCAGGGTGTGGGTGGCGGGCATACCGGTCTTTTCCAGCAGGTCACGCAGGGGCTGGCAGCCCGCCGCGCTGCGCACGCCGCCGCCAAAGTAGACGATCGGGCGTTCCGATTCATTGATGAGCCGTGCGGCTTCCTTGACCTCTTCCTCATTATAGCGGGTCACGGTTCGGATCAGCTCCGGCTCTTTGTGGGTGAACTCGCAGGAGTTCGCGGTGACATCTTTGGGAATATCCACCAGCACGGGGCCCTTACGGCCGGACTGTGCAATGCGGAAGGCTGCCCGCATGGTGTCGGCCAGGTCTTCGACCTTGCGCACGGTGAAGTTGTGCTTGGTGATGGGCATCGTGATGCCCTCAATGTAAGCTTCCTGGAAGCTGTCCCGGCCCAGCAGGCTGGTGGCAACGTTTCCGGTAAAGGCAACCATCGGCACGCTGTCCATATAAGCGGTGGCGATGCCGGTGACCAGGTTGGTGGCTCCCGGACCGCTGGTGGCCAGCACCACACCGGTGCGGCCCGTTGCGCGGGCGTAACCGTCTGCCGCATGGGAAGCGCCCTGCTCGTGGGCGGTCAGGATATGGCGGATGCGGTCAGAGTTTTTATATAGTTCGTCGTACAGGTTCAGAACTGCGCCGCCGGGATAGCCAAAAATTGTATCGACCCCCTGCTCCGCGAGCACTTCGACAAAAATCTGCGAACCATTCAGAATCATTGAAAAAACTCCTTTCCGTTTCTTAAGGCAATACCGCATAATTCTAAGTGCCGATACGGCGAGCGAGGTGCGGCAGATGCCAAGCCAAAAGCGCAGATAATACTGGATGTCTTATCGAGCATTTTGGCAACGCAGATGCCGTGCCGCAGCTGCCGGAGCGGTGCTTAAGCCGCAAGGCGGGAATTGTGCGGTGTTGCCTTAAAACAACCCCTATGCGGCAGCCTCTATCCAACGCGTTTGAGTAACAAAAAAGCCCCTGCCGCTTGTAGCACGGAATGCCAAACGGCTTCCGTTTTCACAAGAGACAAAGGCGTAAAGCTCTCTGCGGTACCACTCTTATTGGTATAGTACTATACCCACTCAACAGGCTTCCAACAAAGCCCTGTGCTGTAACGGGCACCCCCGGAACCGCCTATTCGCCTTGCTTTCGGCAGAACTGCTCGGGAACCAGTTCGCGGCGTACCTGCCCGCTGCCTTGCACCAACCGGCAGCTCTCTGGGGGCGGCAAAAGCCGTTACTAACTTTCCTTCGACACATTTGATTTAGCTATGTGGTTGATTGTACCGCAATTTTTTGCCTTTGTCAACACAAAAACAACAAATTACACAAATATAGAATTTAGCAGGCTAAAGTCCTGCGTTCTTTCGTAAATACAAGGTCATTTTGTCACTTGCACCACAGCGGCAAAAAAGCTATACTGAGTAAACAGAGCAAGCATTTTTGCACTCCTGGAGGAATTGGGAATGATGAAGTTGAATACCATGCGCACCCGGCTGGACGGCCTTGTGATTTTCCGCGGTATTTTGCAGGCCAACATTGTGCCTGCGTTCCGCGCCATGCTGGCCGCTGCGGGAAGCGAGGATTTTGTAAGCGCTGCAGCTGATTTTGAAAACCAGCTGTTTGAACGCGGCGGCAGCTGGACCCGCGTGCTGCTGGATGCCGTTTTGCAGGATGAGAACATCTGCATCCGCAAAGCTGCCAGCGGCGGCGCCGGGCAGGCCGCTGCCCGCTGCATGGACAGCGAGCTGGAATTTTTGCAGCAGCTCAGCCGCGTTACGCTGGTTGATTTGACCGGCGGCGAGGAATCCCTTGCCTTTCTGCCCCGCTGGGAAACCGAGGAAGTGGATTTTGCCGCCGCTTACGCTGAGCGCCTGGCTGAAGTTGGTCAAAAGGGCTACGGCATGTTTGCCCGCCACCACATGTTCACCATTGAGGATGGCAGCCTGATCCCGGTGCGCTTCCCGGATCCGCAGCGCTTAAGCGAGCTGCCCGGTTACGAGCACGAGCGCGAAAAGGTAATTGCCAACACCAAGGCTTTGCTGTCCGGCAAGCCTGCCGTGAACGTTTTGCTGTACGGCGATGCGGGCACCGGCAAATCCAGCAGCGTGAAAGCCATTGCCAATGAATTTGCGGCGGATGGTCTGCGCCTTGTGGAAGTGAAAAAGAACCAGCTGTATCAGATTCCGGCCCTGCTGGATAGCCTGGCCCAGAACCCACTCAAGTTCATTTTGTTCATTGACGACCTGAGCTTTTCTGCCAACGACGACAACTTTGCCGCGCTGAAAGCCATTTTGGAAGGTAGCGTGGGCGGCCGCAGCCAGAATGTTGTGGTGTACGCCACCTCCAACCGCCGCCATCTCATCAAGGAAACCTTGAGCGACCGTTCCGGTGATGACATCCACGAGGCAGATACCCGCCAGGAATTGATGAGCCTTTCGGCCCGGTTCGGCCTGACGGTCACCTTCCAGCGGCCGGATAAAGTTCGGTTTGAAGAAATTCTGCTGGATCTTGCCAAGCAGTACGGCGTGCAGATGCCGTCTGATCAGCTGTTCATCAAGGGCGAAGCCTTCGCCATCCGTGCCGGCGGCCGCAGCCCCCGTGTTGCCCGCCAGTTCATCGAGCTGCTTTCGGCAGGAGTGAGACTGTAAGGGAGTTAGGAAGTAAGAATTAGAAGTTAGGAGTTTTTGGGATGCCTGCGGCATGATTTTGATATCAGGCCGTGGGCATTTTGTTATACATTCTTTAATTTTAGCTATGCTTTAGGCAATACCGCATAATTCTAAGTGCCGATACGGCAAGCGAGGTGCGGCAGATGCTAAGCCAAAAGCGCAGATAATACTGGATGTCTTATCGAGCATTTTGGCAACGCAGATGCCGTGCCGCAGCTGCCGGAGCGGTGCTTAAGCCGCAAGGCGGGAATTGTGCGGTGTTGCCTTTAGTCTTAAGCTGCGTGCCTTCCCCTATTTCTTAACTCCTAACTCCTTCCTCCTAACTCAAAATTACGCTCTCTCGCTTACCAGCTTAAAGCCTTCTTCGGTCAGTTTGGCTTTAATTTGTTCGATTTGGGTGTGGTCGCGGGTTTCAAGGCCGAGCTTGAGGAAGCAGCTGGTCACGGTCATGTTGGGGTCGGCCAGGTCGTACTGCACGCTGACCACGTTGGCCCCCATGCCGGAGATGATCTCGCTCACGCGGGTCAGTTGGCCGGGCTTATCCTCCAGGGCAATCATCAGATTGGTCTTGCGGCCGCTCATGATCATGCCGCGGGTGATCACGCGGGAAAGGATGTTTACATCGATATTGCCGCCGGAGATCAGGCAGACGGTCTTTTTGCCCTCGATGGGCAGCTTGCCGAACAGCGCGGCGGCAACCGGCGTGGCACCGGCACCTTCGGCCACCAGCTTCTGGTTTTCCATCAGGGCCAGGATGGCGGCAGCAATCTCATCCTCGCTGACCGTCACGATGCCGTCCACATACTGTTCGATCATCTTAAAGGTGGTTTCGCCGGGGGTCTTTACCGCAATGCCGTCCGCAAAGGTATCCACATGGTCCAGCGTTTCATACGTATGGTCGCGGTACGCATTGTACATGCTGGCGGCACCGGCAGCCTGAACGCCGTAAATCTTGACATCGGGGCGCAGGCTCTTGATGGCAAAGGCCACACCGGCCAGCAGGCCGCCGCCGCCCACGGGCACCACAACAGCTTCCACATCGGGCAGCTGATCCAGAATTTCCAGGCCAATGGTACCCTGACCGGCAATGACCAGCTCATCATCATAGGGGTGGATGAAGGTCATGCCTGTTTCTTTCTGCAGTTCCACAGCGCGGTCATGGGCGTCATCGTAAGTGCCCTTGACCAGCTCCACCTGGGCGCCCAGGCGTTTGGTGCTTTCCACCTTCATCAGCGGCGCGCCGTCCGGCATGCAGACAACGCTCTTGATGCCCATGCTGGTGGCGGCCAGTGCCACGCCCTGTGCATGGTTGCCCGCCGAGCAGGCGATCACGCCTTTGGCGCGCTCCTCTGCGGTCAGCTGGCTGATTTTGTAATAAGCGCCACGCACCTTAAAGCTGCCGGTCACCTGCAGGTTCTCGGTTTTCAAGTACAGGTCACTCGCGCTGTTCAGCCGCGATGCCGCAATCAGATCCGTGCGGCGTGCAACGTCACGCAGAACAAACGCGGCATGGTAGATCTTATCCAGTGTAAGCATTGATGTTCCCTCTCTTTTTGCTGCCCTGCATATAAATGACAATGCAAGCGGCGGTCCCCGTATATACCGCGGAGCCGCCGTGTTCTCTGCTTCGCCTTTGAAGTCTGTGCATCATTATAGTTGAGCATGTTTAATTTGTAAAGTGAATCATTTTCATGTGTATGGCTGTCACGGACAGTTTTCGTAAAGAGAGAGTTAGAAATAGAGTTAGGAGTTAGGAGTTAGGAGTTTTAGTAGGTGGAAGCCCGGTACGCTGCACCGGACAAAAAGATATTAGGCCGTTGGCCATCTGTAAGTAAGCATTATAAAATTAAAGCATTCAGAGATTAAGTTACAAGGTCGGTCGAAATATACGGATTGTATATTTTAATATATATTATCCATTCGCAAATTTCACGAAACTCTTGCCATGCTCTCTACGCATTTTTTGAGCCGCGCCACGCGCGGCGGTCCACCTTCATTATTCATTATTCATTATTCTCTATTCTTTATTTATTATTTATTGTTCTCTATTCTTTATTTATTCCTTCAACTCGTCCCTCCTAACTCCTAATTCCTAACTGCTTTCGTTTTTCTGCTGTCAAACCTGCCAAAACATGCACCGCATTCTTGTGCTTGTATACACTTTTTTCGGCCTGCAGAATCGGCTATAATGTATGTATACAAGGTCAGCGAAACGGTTGGCACCCCGCCAGTCCGCTGCCGCTGCAAGCAAAACAGGAGGATTCCGCCCCATGGATATTCGTTATTCCTGCAATCAGCGTGACTTCAAGCGCTATACCACCGAGGAAGTCCGCAACGAGTTCCTGATTACCGATCTGTACAAAGCAGATGAGATGGTTGCCGTTTACAGCCATGTTGACCGCATGGTCACGTTGGGCTGCATGCCGGTCAACGAGGTCGTTTCCATTGATAAGGGCATTGACATTTGGGCAAACTTTGGCACCCACTATTTCCTGGAGCGCCGCGAAATCGGCATTTTCAACATTGGTGATGGCGCCGGTACCATTACCGCAGACGGCGTGGCCTATCACCTGGGCTATAAGGACTGCCTGTACATCACCCAGGGCACCAAGGAAGTTACCTTTGCCAGCGATGATGCCGCCAAGCCCGCCAAGTTCTATATGGTCAGTGCTCCGGCCCACTGCCGTTACGAAACCAAGCTGATCACCCTGGCTGACGCTGCCAAGCGCCCGCTGGGCACCCTGGAAACCTGCAACAAGCGCACCATCAACCAGTTTATCCACCCCAGCGTGCTGAAAACCTGCCAGCTTTCCATGGGCATGACCGCTCTGGAGCCGGGCAGCAACTGGAACACCATGCCCAGCCACACCCACGAGCGCCGCATGGAGATCTACACCTACTTCGAGATTCCCGAAGGCCAGGCCGTATTCCACATGTGCGGCGAGCCGACCGAAACCCGCCATGTTGTGATGCACAACTATGATGCTGTTATCAGCCCGTCCTGGAGCATCCACAGCGGCGTTGGCACCTCCAACTACACCTTCATCTGGGCCATGGGTGGTGAAAACATGGAATTCGATGACATGGATAACATTGCTACGACTGATCTTCGGTAAAACCTTTTTATAAAGAAAAAAGAATAAAGAATAATTAAAAATGATGGTGGACCGCCGCGCATAGCGCGGCTCAGAAAATCAGGTTCGTTTTTATGGAAAATAATGTACTACTGGAAAAGTCGCTGGCTTTTGCTGCGCGCATCGTAAAAGTTTACCGCTATTTAAGTGAGCAGCAGCACGAAACCGTTCTTTCCCAACAATTACTGCGCAGTGGAACTTCAATCGGTGCCAATGCTAACGAAGCTGTCTATGCAGTAAGTAAAGCGGATTTTATTTCTAAGCTCCATATTTCCTTAAAAGAAACCGCTGAAACGGAGTATTGGCTGCGTTTGCTGACTCTTTCACAGTACTTAACAGCTGCCGAAAGCCAATCATTGCTTACTGACTGCCTTGAACTCAAGCGCATTTTAATTGCCATTCTAAAAACTTCAAAGTCCACTTCTGAACCGCCTGCAACCTAATATTTAATCCGTGCCGAAGGCACACCTTCATTATTCTTTATTATTTATTCTTTCTTCATTTCCAATCCCGTTTCCCTGCCGCTCTATGCGCGGCTTTTGAATTACATAACATCACTTTCAGGAGGTAAGAAATATGTCTGTCTGCACCCCGAAATCTTTTGATCTGACCGGCAAGGTTGCCCTGATCACCGGCGCTTCTTACGGCATCGGTTTTGCTATTGCCACCGCTATGGCAAACTGCGGCGCTACCATCGTTTTCAATGATATCAAGCAGGAACTGGTTGATAAAGGTCTGGCCGCTTACAAAGAGGCTGGCATCACTGCCCATGGCTATGTCTGCGATGTTACCAACGAGGACGCCGTCAACGCCATGGTCAAGCAAATCACCGAGGAAGTCGGCCACATCAACATCCTGGTCAACAACGCCGGTATCATCAAGCGCATCCCCATGTGCGAAATGACCGCTGCACAGTTCCGTCAGGTCATCGATGTTGACCTGAACGCTCCCTTTATCGTTGCCAAGGCCATCATCCCCGACATGATCGAGCAGGGCGGCGGCAAGATCATCAACATCTGCTCCATGATGAGCGAACTGGGCCGTGAGACTGTTTCCGCTTACGCTGCTGCCAAGGGCGGCCTGAAGATGCTGACCAAAAACATTGCTTCCGAGTACGGCCAGTACAACATTCAGTGCAACGGCATTGGCCCCGGCTACATCGCCACCCCGCAGACCGCGCCCCTGCGTGAGATCCAGCCGGACGGCAGCCGCCATCCGTTTGACCAGTTCATCGTTGCCAAGACTCCCGCTGCACGCTGGGGCAACGCCGAGGACCTGGGCGGCCCCGCTGTCTTCCTGGCATCTGAAGCTTCCGATTTCGTCAACGGCCTGATTCTGTACGTTGACGGCGGCATCCTGGCCTACATCGGCAAGCAGCCGGGCTGATTGGGTGTCGGTTTGTCTCCCATAAAGGTCTGACCTGATCATAAAAGACTTTCCCCCGTTTTGCAGCAGGCGTAAATGCCGCTGCGGAACGGGGGATTTGTTTTTTATGTTGATGTATGGGCATTTTTTAATAGGCCAGCAGTTGGATTATTTGAGTTACGGAATATTTCGCAGCTCGTCCGCGGGCGCACAATGTGCGCCTCTACTAGTGTGGTAATTCTAAAACTTTACTTTTTATGATTTGGAGACTTTCTCCATTTGGCTTTGTTACGAAGCGGTTCTAATTTTTTAGATAGAGCAAAAAGGTAAAGTTTTAGGGCAATACCGCATAATTCTAAGTGCCGATACGGCGGTGAGGTAAGGTTTTCGCCTCCTGCCGCACCCTACCTCCAATTCCTAATTTCTAATTTCTCATTCCTCATTCCTAATTAAAATAGTTCCTCCCTCCTACCTCCCAACTTTTTCTCTTCGCCCCGATTTTGCCCTCTTCTTTTGCCCTTTTGCACAAGAAAACGATTCTCATTCTATGGAAAAAGCCCTACTGCCTTTCAGGCAGCAGGGCAATTTTTACAATGTTTTATTTCCTGATTTGTGCAGAATTACAGGTGGAAGTAACGCTGTGCGTTGTAGTAGCTGATGCCTTCCACGATCTTCTTCAGGGTCTTCTCATCGCTGGGGTACTGGCCATTCTCGACCCAGTTGCCGATGAGGTTGCACATCAGGCGGCGGAACAGTTCGTGGCGGGTATAGCTCAGGAAGCTACGGCTGTCGGTCAGCATGCCGATAAAGTTGCCCAGCAGCCCCAGGCGAGCCAGGGTCTTCATCTGCTGGTACATTCCGTCGTCGGTATCGCAGAACCACCAGGCAGAGCCCAGCTGGATCTTGCCGGGAACTTCGTCATCCTGGAATGCACCCAGGATGGTGCCCAGCATGTCAAAGTCGGCGGGGTTCAGGCTGTACAGGATCACCTTCGGGCATTCGCCGGTCTCGGTCAGCTTGCTCAGCAGGCTGCTGATGGCGGCGCTGCCATCGGTCACAGCGATCATATCAAAGCCAGTATCGGGGCCCAGCTTCTTGTACATCTTCTGGTTGACATTGCGCAGGCAGCTGTAATGGATCTGCATGGCAACGTTATACTTTTTGTACAGGCGGCCCAGGCTGATCAGCAGGTAGGTGGTGTATGCGTCGCCCTCTTCCTGGGTCAGCGGCTCACCGGCCATAGCCTTTTTGAAAGCTGCGGTTGCCTTTTCGGCGTTGGTCTCCACGTAAGGAACATAATCCAGCCCGTGGTCAGAAGCGCGGCAGCCCATCTCAACAAAGAACTGCAGGCGCTCTTCCAGAGCGTTGACCACACAGTTGGCGCAGGCGAACTTGCGGCCAACAACTTCTTCCAGCTTATGGATGTAATCCGCAAAGCCGTCCTTGCGGATGTTCAGGACCTTGTCCGGGCGGAAGGAAGGTGCAACAACAACCTTGATGGTGGGGTCTTCCTTGATCTTCTTGTGCCATTCCAGGCTGTCGATGGGGTCATCGGTGGTGCCGACCATGGCAACGTTGCTCTGCTCGATCAGGCCGCGCACGGTCATCTTGGGATCATGCTGCAGCTTATCGTTGCACAGGTTCCAGACTTCCTCAGCGGTATCGCCGTTCAGAACGCCGTTGTAGCCAAAGTACTTTTTCAGTTCCAGGTGGCACCAGGTGTACATCGGGTTGCCGATGGCCATTTCCAGTGCTTCTGCAAACTTCTGGAAGCGCTCGCGGTCCGGCTTGTCACCGGTGATGTACTCTTCGGGCACACCGTTGGAACGCATCACGCGCCACTTATAATGGTCGCCGAAGTAGTAGTCAGAGCCATCGGCCAGAACCTGATGGCCGCCCAGCCATACCTGAGCGATATTTTCAAAGCGGCGGTCCTCGTAGATCTCCTGCGGGGGAATGTGGCAGTGATAGTCTACGATAGGCAGCGTTTCTGCATAATCATGATACAGGTGCTGCGCGGTGGGGGTTTCCAGCAGGAAATCCTTGTCCATAAATGCTTTCATAATTGCAAGCTCCTTCGTTGTGTGCTGCGGGTCAACAGAACGAATCATGCTGCCTCCAAACAGCAGAATAAAACATAAGCTGATATTATTATACATACTTGCAGCGGTTTGAACAAGTTGCAAATCTTGCCCTTTTGATGTAAAAAGCACTAAAAATATTGCATCCCGCTTGTGCAAAACAGGGAAAGGGAAAAAAGTCAAAGAAGGAGCGCAAAATATGTGCGCTTCTTCACGAAAGAATCTTGACGTTGCAAGCAAAAAAAAATACAATGAAGCTAAACAAGGCGCTTACGCAGCGCAGGGCGTTTTTGTCTGGCCCTGCACACCGCCGCCGTAATTGCACACATTGCAAAGGAGAATTTCCAATGGAAACTTTGAATTATCAGGTCCTTGAAAAATCCGGTTATGATGGCTACATTCTGAAAAATGCCCCCGAAAAGGTTTTGCAGTTTGGTGAGGGCAACTTCCTGCGTGCCTTTGTTGACTACTGGTTTGACCTTGCCAACGAAAAAGCTGACTGGAACGGCAAGTGCGTTCTGGTTCAGCCCATCGCCCCCGGCCTGGCCAAGATGATCAACGAACAGGAGGGCCTGTACACCCTGTACCTGCGCGGCAGCGAAAACGGCCAGAAGGTCGATGACAAGCGCGTGATCTCCAGTGTATCCCGCTGCCTGAACCCGTATGAAAAAGCTGATTACGAAAAGATGATGGACGTTGCCGCCAGCGACGACCTGGAAATCATCGTTTCCAACACCACCGAGGCCGGTATCGTTTATGATCCCGCCTGCCAGCAGAACGACTGCCCGCCGTCCAGCTTCCCCGCAAAGCTGACCCAGGTGCTGTACCACCGCTACAAGGCCGGCAAGAAGGGCATCATCATGCTGGCCTGCGAGCTGATTGACAACAACGGCAAGGAGCTGCTGAAGTGCGTCAACCAGTACATTGACCAGTGGGGCCTGGAAGACGGCTTCAAGAAATATGTCAACGAGGACTGTACCTTCTGCGGCTCTCTGGTTGACCGCATTGTTCCGGGTCGCATCCGCGACCCGAAGGAAGTTGCCGAGCTTGAAGAGAAGCACGGTTACGCTGACCCCCTGCTGGACGTTGGCGAGGTTTTCGGCGTGTGGGTCATTGAGGGCGACACCAAGCTGAACGATATCCTGCCGTTCCGCAAGGCTGGTCTGGAAGACCACGTCTTTGTTACCCCCGATATGAGCCCGTATAAGAAGCGCAAGGTCCGCATCCTGAACGGCGCACACACCGGTTTTGTTCTGGGTGCTTACCTGGCAGGCTTCGACATTGTGCGTGACTGCATGCACGACGAAACCATCCTGGGCTACATGAACAAGATGCTGCTGCAGGAAGTTGTTCCCATTCTTCCGCTGGACCAAGACGACTGCAAGAAATTTGCTGCCGCTGTGGAAGACCGCTTCAACAACCCGTTCGTCAACCATGAGCTGATGAGCATCTCCCTGAACTCCACCTCCAAGTGGCGTGCCCGCAACATGCCGTCCTTCCTGGAATATATCGAGAAAAACGGCAAGCTGCCCACCTGCCTGACCATGAGCTTTGCCGCTTACATCGCATTCTATTCCAACAACATCCAGGAACTGAACGATAAGGGCCTGGTCTGCAAGCGCGCCAAGGGCAACGAGTACACCATTTCCGATGACCGCTATGTGCTGGAATTCTACAATGCCCACAAGGATGACGACATTCCGACCCTGGTTCATGCTGTTATGACCAACGAGCAGATGTGGGGCCAGGATCTGACCAAAGTTGCCGGTTTTGAGGAAGCCACCGTCAAGAACCTGACCCTGATCCGTGAGCAGGGCGCAATGGCCGCTTATAAGAGCTGCCTGTAATTTGAGTTAGGAGGTAGGAGTGAGGAGTTAGGAGTTAGGGAGCAGCGCAGAGCCTTTGGTTATCTGCAAAAAGCCCTAAGGCAATACCGCACAATTCCCGCCTAACGGCTCAAGCACCGCTCCGGCGGCCGCGGCACTTAGAATTATGCGGTATTGCCCTGAAAGCAGGGCTAACAATTCCCAACTTCTACTTCCTAACTCCTACCTGTTTTTATCGTAGTAAGGAGATTCTGTATGCCTCTTGCAATCAAGATCAACCCCAAGGATAATGTTGTGGTTGCCCTGCATCCCATTGCCAAAGGCACCGCTGTGCCGGTGGACGGTGCATCTGTGACCGCTGTTGAAGATATCCCCCAGGGCCACAAGATGGCCATTGCCCCCATCCATGCGGGCGAAAACGTCATCAAGTACGGGTTCCCCATCGGCCATGCCACCGCTGATGCCGTGCCCGGCACCTGGATGCACACCCACAATGTAAAAACCAACCTGTCCGGCGAGATCGAGTACAGCTACCACCCCAATGTGCACCCGCTGGCCCCCGTTGCTCCCGAAACCTTTATGGGCTACCGCCGCAAGGATGGCCGTGCAGCCACCCGCAACGAGATTTGGATCATCCCCACCGTTGGCTGCGTGAACGACTGCGCCAAAGCCCTTGTGCGGGACAATCAGGATCTTGTGACCGACAGCATTGACGGGCTGTACACCTTCACCCATCCGTTCGGCTGCTCCCAGACCGGCCATGACCACGCCCAGACCCGCAAACTGCTGGCTGCGCTGGCCCGCCATCCCAACGCCGGTGCCGTGCTGGTGCTCTCCCTTGGCTGCGAGAACCTGACCCATGAGCAGTTTCTGACCGAATTGGGCGAATACGACCATGACCGCATCAAGTTCCTGACCTGCCAGGATGTGGACGATGAGCTGGTTGCGGGGCGTGAGATCCTGAAGGAACTGGCCGCTTATGCTGCCCAGTTCCAGCGCGAGCCGATTCCCTCCAGCGAGCTGGTGGTCGGCATGAAGTGCGGCGGTTCGGACGGTTTGTCCGGCATTACCGCCAACCCCACCATCGGCCGCTTCAGCGATATGCTGTGCGCCCGCGGCGGTTCCACCGTGCTGACCGAAGTGCCGGAAATGTTCGGTGCCGAGGGCTTTTTGATGGATCGCTGCCAGAACGAAAAAGTGTTTGAGAAGGCCGTGCATATGATCAACGGCTTCAAGGAATACTTCATCAGCCACAACGAAGTTGTGTACGACAACCCCAGCCCCGGCAACAAGCAGGGCGGCATCACCACGCTGGAGGATAAATCCTGCGGCTGTGTGCAGAAGGGCGGCAGCGCCCCCATCATGGACGTTATCGGCTATGGCGATGCTGTGACCACCAAGGGCCTGAACATGCTGTACGGCCCCGGCAACGATCTTGTTTCCGCCACCGCCCTGACCGCCGCCGGCGCCCACATGATCTTGTTCAGCACGGGCCGCGGCACTCCGTTCGGTGCCCCCGCTCCCACCCTGAAAATTGCTACCAACAGCCAGCTGGCTGCCAAAAAATCCACCTGGATCGATTTTAACGCCGGTGTTGTTGCTGACGGCGAAAAGACGCTGGATGAAGCCGGTGCTGACCTGTACCAGCTGGTGCTGGACGTTGCTTCCGGCAAGCAGACCTGCGCCGAGAAGAAGGGCTTCCGCGAAATTTCCATCTTCAAGGATGGCGTTGTGCTGTAATTTTTGCACTGATGCTCTGGCTCCCGCCGCATTTTTTGCCCAAAAGGGTAGAGCCGGGAACATTTTGAGAGTATAATAGAATCAAGGCAATGCCGCACAATTCCCGCCTGACGGCTTAAGCACCGCTCCGGCGGCTGCGGCACGGCATCTGCGTTGCCAAAATGCTCGATAAGACATCCAGTATTATCTGCGCTTTTGGCTTAGCATCTGCCGCACCTCGCTCGCCGTATCGGCACTTAGAATTATGCGGTATTGCCTTAAGAAGTGCCCGCCGGGAGCTGTGTCTGCCTGCGGTGCACAAAGTGGAACGGCTCCGGGCGTTCCGGGTGCTCTGGGATCAAGGCGTTGTGCGCTGCTCCAAGAATCCCGGTGCGGTCGGGCCGTTTTTGTAACTGAAGAAAGGGGACTGTAACAATGTCCAAGCTGACTGCCGGTACTTACGAAAAGTACAATGCCAAATATTCCACCCTTACCCTGACCGATGGGGAGTACGCCCTGACCGTTACACCGGAAAAGGGCGGCATGGCAACCTCCTTCACCAAAAGCGGTGAGGAATACCTCTGGCTGCGCGATAAGAACTATGAATCCTCGGACCGCCCCCGCTGCGGCGTGCCCATCCTGTTCCCCAGCTGCGGCAAGCCGGACGGCGGTGTGCACCACTTTAACGGCTCCGATTATCCCATTGAGGTCCACGGCTTTGCCGATTTGCTGCCCTGGCAGGTCAAGACCGCTGCGGATGATGAGATCGTGCTGACCCTGACCCCCAACGGCCTGACCAAGTTTGTTTACCCCTTTGATTTTCTGCTGGAAATGCGCTATACCCTGTCCGGTGCCAAGGCCGGGTTGGAACTGACCGTGCACAACACCAGCGACAAAGCCCTGCCGTTCAGCATCGGTTTCCACCCGTATTTCGCAGCTTCCAAGCTGGAGAACGTCCACTTTGACATCAACGCCGCCACCTGCTCCGAGAACGCCAAGGGCGAGCAGCCCGCCGCACCGGAAACCATCACCTTGACCCGCAAGGAAGGCTCCGCAGATTCCATCCGCCTGATGACCGGCGTAAAGAGCCCGATGCGCCTGACCGATTCCGGCAGCGGCCACACGGTGGAAGTTGCCTTTGATGAAAGCGTGTTCACCAACGGCGTGCTGTGGCAGCAGGATGCCGAGACGTTCGTCTGCATGGAGCCCTGGAACGGCTGGGCCAACAGCGTGAACGAAGCCGGCCGCCACATTGAGCTGGCCCCCGGCGCAAGCAAGACCTTTGCCTGGAGCATTACCATCGGCTGAGCTTAACCGCCTGCCCTGCATCTGCTGAACATTTTTAACCAACTGCCCTCTGCTGTGTGGAAAACTGCAGGGGGCAGTTTGCTTTGCCCGGCTGCCAAAATTTCCTGTCCAAAATTACACAATCTGCCTGCTTTACCGGATTGTATTTTGTTTGACAAAATGTTACCATATTCTTATAAATATAAAAGTTAAATATAAAAGTTTTAACGCCAACATTCCGCTGCCCACCGGGCAGCTGCGATCATAGAGGAAACCGCCGATGGAACAAAACAAACAGCCGTCGGGGCAGCCCCGCAAGCCGGAACAACAGCCCCGCCAGACCTACCGCAAACAGTCCCAGCCCAAGTCCCCGCAGGGCCGCCGCCCACAGCCCAAAAAGAAGCAGCAGCCCAACCTGCGTCTTGCGCTGGCCGCGTGCGTGCTGGTTGCCGTTGTGGCGCTGGTAGTGATCGGGCTGGTCGCCTGCAACAGCGGGCAGAAAGCCCCCCTGACCATTGACCCCGGCACCAGTGCCGGAGCGTGGGCCAAGAACGATGCCGGGTACTACTTTAACAGTGACGGAGAGCCGATTCTGGCCGCCACCAAAAAAGGCATTGACGTGAGCAAGTATCAGGGTGAAGTGGACTGGGAGAAAGCCCAGGCTGCCGGGATTGATTTTGCCATGATCCGCTGCGGCTTTGGCAGCGAGTGGAACGGCACCGGCGATTACGCCCAGGACGATGAACAGTGGCGCCGCAACGCGGACGAATGCACCCGCCTTGGCATCCCCTTTGGCACCTATCTGTACTCTTACGCCACCACCGAGGAACAGGCCAAATCGGAAGCCGAACACGTTGCCCGCCTGCTGGGCCTTGTGGCACCCCCGCACGAGGGGCTGGACGATTACACCGCCACCCCCTACCAGCTCAGTTACCCGGTCTATTATGACCTGGAGGATAAATCCATCACCGGCCTGTACCCGGACGAGATGGCCCACCTGACCGAAGTATTTTTCGACCGCCTGAAAGAACTGGGCTACAAGGGCGAGGAAGGCATTTACGCCTCCATCAACTGGACCCGCGGCCGCCTGACGGACCCCGCGTTTGACCGCTGGCGCGATAATTTCTGGATCGCGCGGTTCAATTCCGCGTTGGGCTACACCGGGCCGTATTCCATCTGGCAGGCCACCTATACGGAGCCGGGCGAAAAGTACGGCGTGCAGAGCGACACGGTGGATGTTGACTTTGTGATGGAAGAGCTGACCTTTACCGGCATCAAAGCAACCAGCAAGGACATCCTGCCCTCGCTGACCAACGACACCTACAAAAACGAGCTGTGGCTGCCCAAGGCGAAAGCCACCGCCACCCTGCTGACCGATGAGCCCAGCGAAAGCGAGGGCGGGCAGAAAATCTTCTGGTCCAGCGATAATGAAGACGTTGCCACCGTGAATAAGCACGGCGAGGTAAAAGCCAAGGCGGACGGCACCTGCACCATCACCGCCACCCTGGCGGATGGCCGCATGAGCGCCGATGTGACGGTGCGGGTGGGGGCATTCACCATTCCCGTTTACGTTACCGGTAATCTGCAGGGCTTGACCGATGGCGAAGAGGTCGGCCTTGCGGACATTGCTGCCCTGAAAGCGGGCAGCGAGGACTCCATTCTGGTGGATGCAGGCGGCAGTTTGCAGGGCACCGCCCGCGCCAGCCTGACCGGCGGCATGGATATGACCAGCGCCTTTGCCGCAGCCGGGTATGATTTGCAGGCCTTTGATGCTTCCGATATGGCGTATGGCACTGACCGCCTTCTCAGCGATGTAATGACCGCCACTGGGCCTTCGATTGCTTCCAACCTGTACACGACAGAAAACGAAGCGTTGCTGGCCCGTTCCACCAGCTGGAGCCGCAACCGCATTTCCAACGGCATGAACACCATTGTGGAGGAAGCAGGCAAAAAGATCGGCTTCTTCTCGCTGGCCTCGATCGGCAATTCCGCCCAGACGAAAGAACTGACCGCTGCGGACCTGGCGCTGGCGGCTTCCGAACAGGTTGCTGCTTTGCAGGCCCAGGGGGCTGACGCCATCCTTTGCATTGCCGGGCCGGATACCGACATCAGCGGCATTTATGCCGACCTGGCAGACCTTGGCGTGACCGCCGTCTTGGATGCCGGCGCCACAGCCAACAGCACCGCAAAGGCAAACGGCATTGCCGTTGTTGCCGCCGGGTCCGGCTGGGACAGCGTGGGCTGCCTGAACCTGACCTTTGCGGCGGACGGCAGCATGACAGTCGAACCCGCCAACATGAGCGCCGCCGACCTGAAATCCGCCCGCGGCAGCTACACCACCGCCCAGCAGACTGCCTATGATTCCGCCTTTACCAGCCTGCAGAGCCTGGCAGACGGCGACGAGGATGTGCGCAGCCAGACGCTGTTCACCTTTGAAGCCAACGAAAGTGCGGATAAAACCATCAGCTTTGCCAACTATGCCGCCGCACTTTACCTGGCCTATGCCGACGGTGACCGCGCCAACTGCCCGCAGGATGCCGCCGACCTGACCGTAACCGCGCTGGCAGGCGGCATTACCGAGCTTGACTTTGGCGATGTTACCCGCGGGGCGCTGTGTGATGCCGTTCCCGCCGGGCAGCGGCTGGTGCTGGCGCGGACGACCTCCGCCGCCATCGGTGCCCTGATCGACACCGGTACCGTGACCCGCACCTATGAGGAAAGCCTGACTGCCTTTGAGCCGACGGACGGCGACGCCCTTGTGGTGACCGATACCGCCACGCTGGAAGCTCTGGAGCAGGCAGGCGGCAGTTATACGATTCTGCGTGATTATGGGGATGTCTTTTGGGATATCCGCATGAATATCAATGATGTAACCAATAACTTTGCAAACCCGTTTACGTTGCCCGAAGCACCGCAGCGCGGTGCCGGGAGAAAGTGAGGCTGTTATGAAGCTGACCTTTTTGGGCGCTGCCCGTGAAGTGACCGGCAGCTGCACCCTGATTGAAGCAGGCGGCCACCGCTTTTTGGTGGACTGCGGCATGGAGCAGGGCAAAGACGTTTACCCCAATGCGGACCTGCCCTGCGCCCCCGGTGAGATTGAAGCCATCCTTTTGACCCACGCCCACATTGACCATTCGGGACGCATCCCCTATCTGTACAAGAACGGATTCCGCGGCCCCATTTACAGCACAGATGCCACCATGGACCTGTGCGAAATCATGCTGGAAGATTCCGCCCACATTCAGGAGCAGGAAGCCGAGTGGAAAAACCGCAAAGCCCAGCGCAGCGGCAATGAGCTGGTAGAGCCGGACTACACAGTAGAAGACGCCATGGCCGTGATGAAGCAGTTTGTACCGCAAAGCTACGGCAAGCCGCTGGAAGTGTTCCCCGGCATTACGGCCACCTTTACCGATGTAGGCCACCTGCTGGGCAGCGCTTCCATCACCTTGCAGGTAACGGAGAACGGCGAAAGCCAGACCATTGTGTTCTCCGGCGATATCGGCAACCTGGACCAGCCGCTGATCCGTAACCCGCAGTACCTGACCAAAGCGGATTTTGTGGTGATGGAATCCACCTATGGTGACCGCACCCATGGCCCCAAGCCGGACTATGTGGCCGAGCTGACCCAGATTTTGCAGGAAACGTTCGACCGCGGCGGCAATGTGGTCATTCCCAGTTTCGCCGTGGGTCGCACGCAGGAAATGCTCTATTTTATCCGCCAGATCAAAGAGGAGCACCGCATCCACGGGCACGATAACTTCCCCGTGTTTGTGGACAGCCCGCTGGCCAGCAAATCCACCACCATTTTCCGGGAAAACTTCAGTGAATGTTATGACGCCGAAGCCCTAGCCCTGGTGACGAAGGGCGAAAACCCGCTGGCGTTCCCCGGTTTGCAGATCAGTGAAACCAAAGAGGATTCTGTTGCCATCAACCTGGACTCCACCCCCAAGGTCATCATCTCCGCTTCCGGCATGTGTGATGCCGGGCGCATCCGCCACCACCTCAAGCACAACCTGTGGCGCGGGGAATGCACCATCCTGTTTGTGGGGTTCCAGTCCCCCGGCACGCTGGGGCGCGCACTGATCGAGGGTGCCGATGAAGTACGGCTGTTTGGCGAAACGGTGCAGGTCAATGCGCAGATCCGCCAGATGAGCGGCTTGTCCGGCCATGCGGACCGGGACGGCCTGTTGACCTGGATCCGCCACTTTGATCCCAAGCCCAAACATGTGTTTGTGAACCACGGCGAGGACTTGGTTGCCGATCACTTTGCCCGCACCCTGACGGCGGAGGGCATCCCGGCAGAAGCGCCGTACAACGGTGCCGTGTATGAGCTGACCGGCGGGGCCGTTGCCCTACTGCGGCAGGGCACCATGGTGCCGCTGGCCAAGGCCAGCCAGCCTGCCGACAAGCCGCGCACCAGCCCGGCGTTTGAACGCCTGCTGAACATGGGCAAGCGGCTGCTGGTTGTGATCGAGCACAACCGCGGCGGTGCCAACAAGGATCTTGCCCGATTTGCCAGCCAGATCGCCAGCTTGTGCGATAAGTGGGACAGGTAGGCAGGTAGGAGTTTGGCTCATAGAACTCGCTGGTTTCCTTTCTTTGTTCCTGCTTTTTCAACTTTTTAGACGATATTGATTCTATACGTTAGGAACTTATTATTTTGAAGCAAAAATTTCGATCCTTGCCTGCGGCGGTGCAGGTGGCTGTAACGGCGGTGGTGGTTGTGGTGCTGGCGGTTGTTTTGACCGTTTGGCGGCACAACGGCAGCACCTATCTGACCGGCTTTTGGGACAATGGCTCCCAGACTCTCGTGTTCGGCCGCATGCTGCAGATGCAGCAGAACCAGACCAGCCCCGGCGGCTTTATGGGGGTATATACCCAGGACTGGAGCGATGAACAAAACCGCTACTGGTACCAGGACAACACCCCCGTTTCCCCGCAGGATTTTCAGGCTTACACCCACCAGACCGGGCTGCAGGGCTGGGCGTTCGGCGTGCTGAACAAAGTGCTCTCTGTTTTTGAGGACCGCGGCGAAGCGCGGGAAATCATACTGTACAACATCAACAGTATGTTGTTCTATGCGGCTACTCTGCTGGTCTGCCTGGCCGTATGGCGGGCGTGGGGGCCGCTTTCCGCGCTGGCGTGGCTGTGCGCCGTGGTGTTTGCCCCCTGGCCGCAGCGCGGCATGAAAGACCTGTACTGGTGCCTGTGGACCTGGTTGCTGCCCACTTTGGCGGGGCTGCTGCTCTGTGCCGTTACCCGGCGGCGCGGCAAAACGCCCTGGTGGTGTTACCTGCTGGTGTTCGCCGCCTGCATGGTGCGCTGCATGTGCGGGTTTGAGTTTATTTCCACCTTTTTGATCCTGTGCGAAGCCCCGCTTGTCTACTGTTGGGCCGGCGGGGACCGCCGCGCCTGGCTGCGCCGCATGATATGCACCGGCTTTGCTGCTGTGGGCGGCGTGGCAGCGGCGCTGGGGGCCTGGTTTATTCAGGGGGTCATCTATTTTGGCAGTGCCGCAGGCAGCTGGCAGAACCTGACCGGGGCTGTTACCAGCCGTGTCAGCCTGACGGATGATATGGTGAGCGATGTCAGCGTTGCACAGGTTCTGACCCGCTATTTTGTGGAGGTGGATGAACCCCTGCTGCAATTCGGCCCCTTGACCATCACCTTAAAGCCGCTGATCGCCGTTACCCTGCTGAGCTTTGCCCTGTGCCTTGCGGTGCTGGCCCTGCGCAAAAAGCCGCTGGTCGTGTTAGCCGGGCCTGCGCTGGTGTGGGTGCTCAGCTTGGCGGCACCGGTATCCTGGATGGTGCTTTCCAAAGCACACGCCTATGTGCATGTCCATCTGGTGCCCATGCTGTGGCATTTTGCACTGGTGCCGGTCAGCTGTGCGCTGCTGGTGTGGCTGGTTAAAACCGCCATCACTGCGGTAAAAGAATAATTGGAATCCCGCCGCCGGGCTTGCGCACCGGCGGCGTTTGTATTACAATCAAAGGCAGCAATGCGTTTTTGATTGAGTAGCAAAGGGGGAATCTGCCATGTGGCATCCCATCAAACATTATAAAACCATCCATCACCACAAAATGCTGGTCATGCAGGGGTGTTTCCGCTGCGGGCTGTACTGGCAGGGGTTGACCCATGATTTGAGCAAACTGTCCCCCGTGGAATTCTGGGCCGGTGCCAAATATTGGCAGGGCACCTGCAGCCCCAACAACGCCCAGCGCAAGGCGGAAGGCTACTCTGCCGCATGGCTGCACCACAAGGGGCGCAACAAGCACCACCTGGAATACTGGATTGACTATGCCCCCAACGGCGACCACGCCATGGCCGGGATGCGCATGCCCAACCGCTATGTGGCGGAAATGGTGTGTGACCGCATTGCCGCCAGCAAGAATTACAAGGGCACCAGCTACACAGACGCCGCCGCGTGGGAGTATTACGAACACAGCCGTGACCACTACATCCTGCACCCCGAAACCCGCAAACAGCTGGAAACCTGCCTGTTGATTTTGCGGGATGAAGGCGAGGACGAATGTTTCCGGTATATCCGCACGCAGTTGCTGGGGAAGAAAAAATAAAAACGGGGTACCGCTACCAACCCCGTAGGGGCGCACATTGTGCGCCCGCTTGCCATTTTTACGAGATGTTCTGCCTGTGGGCCGATGCAAGCATCGGCCCCTGCGCGGGGAGTTATCCTCAGGGGAAGTCAAAATTTCTCATAAATTTGTTACACCATCCACCACAAAGTTTCGGAACGGTCAAGACCGTTCCCTACAGAGCACTTTATAATTAGGGCAATACCGCATAATTCTAAGTGCCGATACGGCGAGCGAGGTGCGGCAGATGCCAAGCCAAAAGCGCAGATAATACTGGATGCTGCAAAGGTGAGCGCCGCCAGTGGCGGAAACAGCGAACCGAAGCAGGGGAAGCGGTCGCAGAGTGCGAGGGGCTTTTGCCCCCGAAGCACGATGCGGGTACCGCAACCCGACATTATCGAGCATTTTGGCAACGCAGATGCCGTGCCGCAGCTGCCGGAGCGGTGCTTAAGCCGCAAGGCGGGAATTGTGCGGTGTTGCCTTTACTCTTTATAAGATACATACAAATATAAAAGCAGCCACCCCCACAGCATGGCATGACACTGCGGGGGTGGCTGTTATTTATGGAAGGTAGTAACTGTCAGGGATAAATCAGGCAGAAGCCTTTTCGCTGTTCTTTTCGCTCTTGGCATAGCTCTTGAAAGAGTTGACCACGATGGTGATGCCCAGAACGATCAGCAAGATAGCGATGATCAACTGCAGGCCGTTTGCGATGAACACAGCACCCCAAGTGGTTTCGCCAGCGGGGATGGTGGTGGAAGCTGCGGTCTGGATGGCCTTGACCATAGCAATCAGGCGCTGAACCAAAGCAGTGAAGGTGACGCACAGCATGATGATCAGCGGCGGGAACAGCATCTTGTTGTTGCGGCCGGTGACCTTCAGGAAGACGCACAGGGTAACCAGAACCAGAGCGCTCAGCAGCTGGTTGGCGGAACCGAACAGAGGCCAGATGTTGGCATAGCCGACCTGGGTCAGCAGGAAGCCAAATGCCAAGGTGATGATGGTGGAGAAGTAGGTGTTGCAGAACAGCTTACGCCAGCCTTCTGCATGCTCCATATCGTCCACGCTGAACAGTTCCTGGAAGCTCATACGGCCGATACGGGCAACAGCATCCAGGCTGGTCAGAGCCAGAGCGGAAACGCACATGGTCATAAAGACGGTAGCAACATAAACGGGCACGCCGAACATCTCAAAGAAACCAGCAACGCCGCGGCTGAAGATCTGGAACGGGGTACCAGCAGCGGGGGTACCGTCAGCAGCAGCGGCTGCACCGGCAACGCAGAGGGCCAGAACAGCCAGCAGGCTTTCCAGCACCATAGCACCGTAACCAACCTTCAGCATATCCTTTTCGCTTTCAACCGTCTTGGAAGAAGTACCGGAGGAAACCAGACTGTGGAAGCCGGAAACAGCACCGCAAGCCACGGTAACGAACAGAATGGGGAACATGGTGCCCAGCTTTTCGTTATTGAAACCGGTAAAGACGGGCAGGTTCATGGTGGGATGTGCAACCAGCAGGCCAACAACAGCACCGGCAATCATGCAGATGAACATGAAGGTGGTCATGTAGTCGCGGGGCTGCTTCAGCAGCCACATGGGCAGAACTGCAGCAAAGAAAATGTAAACAAAGGTGATGTAGCTCCAGGCAGCCTTGTCAAAAATCAAGGGGAATTTCATGCCGACAGCAAAGGACAGCACGATGAACACGATGCCCAGAACAGCCTCTTTCCAGCCGGAGAAGTTGAACTTCTTCTGGATCAGGCCAAACACAACAGCGAACAGCATGAACATGATGGAAACCATGCCGGCTGCGCCGTTGGTGGTAGCTGCATCAGCCAGGCTGGTAACGCCGTCAACCGTGGTGTAAGCGTTAAAAGTACCGGCAACCATATCAGCAAAAGCTGCAATAACGATGCCGCAGAACAGCCAGCAGAACAGCAGGAACAGCTTGCGGCCCAGCTTGCCGATGTACTTTTCGATCAGCATGCCCATGGACTTGCCGTCGTTCTTAACGGAAGCATACAAAGCGCCGAAGTCGGTAATAGCGCCAAAGAAAACGCCGCCGATGAGCACCCACAGCAGAACCGGCAGCCAGCCGAAGGCTGCAGCCTGGATTGCACCGGTAACAGGGCCTGCACCGGCAATGGAAGAAAACTGATGGCTGAAAACGGTCCAGCCGTTGGTGGGAACGTAATCCTTACCATCGTTATACTTAACAGCAGGGGTCTGTGCGTTCGGGTTAATGCCCCAGGTTTTTGCCACCCAGCGCCCATAAAACGCATAAGCACAGACAAGAACCACAGCAGCGATCAACACGATGACGAGTGTGTTCATGATAATCCTTCTCTCCGTTAATAATAAAAAATTTTCCACTCCATCCAGCCAAATGCGGTAAACAAAAAAGCCTTCGTCTTTCTTTGTTGGCCCATTTGGACCAACGCAAAGACGAAGGCATACACTGCAATCATGCGCTGCACCATTGCAACTTTTACTTCCGCGTTACCACTTTGCTTTGCCGGCTCAATGCCGACCGCTCACCCGCAGCCCCACACCGCACTGTGCCGGACTGCGCACCCCATTAACGGAGGGTTCCCGGCTTGAACTACACGGCGGGCGGTTCTGCCCGCTTTCCCCCAAGCTGCTCGCAGGTGAGGGCCAGACCGCGCCTTGCTGCCGTCTTGCACAACCAACGGCTTTCTGTAAGCGGTGATACGGATAGGTCATTTCCTGTTCATTGCATTTGGCTGATGAATTGCTATTACAATAACCTTTTGGCACACATTTGTCAACACTGTACAAAGTGCTTCACTCATTTTTGGTGATGCGGATAAATTTCACGCAGTTTCGACCGGCTATTCTTGGACAAATTGTAAACAAAATTTGAACAAATTCGCAAGGTTTGACGCAATCAGCAAGGCTTTTCCGCGGCGGGATGAGGGCATCCCGCCCTACAGATCATTTGTATGTTTGCACCGCAATATAAAATAAGCTGTAGGGAACGGTCTTGACCGTTCCGGGGTTTCGCTGTATATGCCATAATGAGATATACAACAAGGCCCCGACAAGTTCGCGTTTGCGAAACGAAGTGAAGCAATGAAAGCC
>NZ_JAQFEN010000019.1:0-30384 GCF_027689445.1 Gemmiger qucibialis
GCAATGAAAGCCCCAGTGGGGCTTTCAAGCGACAGAACGGTCTTGCGATAGCAAGATGGCGGAGTTTCACTCCGACAAATTCGCGTTTTCCCCTGCCTGTTGGGTGATATACTCGTCCAGCTCGCTGCTCTGCCAGGTATAGCGCTGCAAAAGCTGCCAATCGCAATCGGGGCGGGCCAGCTGAGCATCCACACAGAAGCGCTCCAGAGGCAGGCAGCACAGCAGGCTGAAGCTGAACGCCGCTGCCACAAAGGCCATGCGTACCGCCGGGATGCAGCGGAACAACCGCACCGCAGCCAGAACACTGGCCAGTAACAATGCTCCCAGCACCCACGCAGCCCAAATGCGCCGCACCGTTGGGCCGTACAGATTGATATACACTGCCAGCTTGGCCGCGGCCAGCATCGCAAACCCGGCACCGAACCCGCACAGCGCCACGGCCAACACGCGGGATAAGCCCTTTTGGGTAACCGGCTGCGCCCCCAAAAAGTGCAGTGCCGCCAGCACAGTAAGGTCCAGCGCCAGAATGCGGCAAAACTCCCAAAAACCGTTCACCGCAAACGCGGCGGCATCCGGCGCGGTCAGGGGCAGCGGTGCCCCAAGGGCAGCGGCGAATTCCGCCGCCTGCACGGCAAAAAACAACGTATACACACCGCACAGCACCGCCATGGCTAACACTCCCATCAGCTGAGGCAGGCGCGGCAGGGCTGCCAGTTTGCCGTAAAACTGTTCCGCCGCAACAGGCGGCGCCTTGCGCCGGGCGCTGCCGCCCGCCAGACCAAACAACCAGGCACCAACAGGCAGGGAGAGCGCAAAGATCAGCAGATTTGCCAGCAGGGCATCCTGCCCGAACAGCTGCCCCAGCCAGCTGCCAAGATGCCCCCACAGCCGGGCAAAGTTATCATCCGCCCCCGCCAACGTGGCGCAGGCCGCACCGCCCAGCAGCAGGGCAGCAGTTATACTGACGGCGGTTTCCAGCGTGCGGCCTTTGCGTCCCGCATGATTGGCCCACCAGCGGTGCAGTGCCTGCCACAGCAGCTGGGTACGCAGCAAAAAGTTGCCGAATGGGATGGCAAACATGCCCGCCACGCCATCCAGCAGCACAAGGCAGCTGGTGCGGCCAGCCGCCAGTAAATCATTGCGGGCCAGCACATAATAAATAGCCGTGCAGTGCCACGCCACGACCTGCCAGAAGCCAAGGTCGTCCGTGTGCAGGCTCCACCCCGCCATGGCCAGGCTTTGCACCAGCCAGCAGCACCACCAGGCCGCGGCGGTCCGACTGGGTTTGCGGTCCCCCGCCCAGGCGGCGAGCTCCACCACTATGGTATACAGCGCCACAAACACCAGCACTCCGGCGCGCCAGGCGGAGTACTCGCTCGCCACCCCAAAACCCAGGCAGCGGTCAACATATTCATAGCCCGCCGCATAGCTCAGCAACAGGGCGGCCAGCATGACCCACTGCGGATTTTTGGGTGCAGAAAATGGAAGGGGCTGGCCTGCAGCCTCTTTTTTATCAAATTTCATTGGGTTGTCTCCTTATATCAAGGGCAATACCGCATAATTCTAAGTGCCGATATGGCGAGCGAGGTGCGGCAGATGCCAAGCCAAAAGCGCAGATAATACTGGATGCTGCAAAGGTGAGCGCCGCCAGTGGCGGAAACAGCGAACCGAAGCAGGGGCAGCGGTCGCAGAGTGCGAGGGGCTTTTGCCCCCGAAGCACGATGCGGGTACCGCAACCCGACATTATCGAGCATTTTGGCAACGCAGATGCCGTGCCGCAGCTGCCGGAGCGGTGCTTAAGCCGCTAGGCGGGAATTGTGCGGTGTTGCCCAAGGTCGTTTCTTTACGTTTCGTCCGGGCGGTATTCCAACAGGTCAGCGGGCTGGCAGTCCAGCGCTTTGCACAGGGCTTCCAGGGTGGAAAACCGCACCGCTTTTGCTTTGTTGTTTTTCAGGATGGAAAGGTTGGCCGGGGTAATGCCGATGGTTTCAGCCAGCTCCCCCGCCCCCATGTGGCGCTTTGCCATCATCACATCCAGGTTGACGATAATTGGCATCTTCTGCGCCCCCTTACACGGTATAGTCCAGTTCGTCTTTCATCTTAACGGCCTGGGCAAACGCATTTTTGATGACCCGCACGATCAGCGCCATAAACGCCGCCGCAACGCCAATGGCAAAGATGAACGGCAGCCCCAGCACAGCACCCACCGGCAGGCAGAGCGCTGCAGCCCAGGTGCAGCACCAGCTGATGCGCCGCAGGGCCAACACGTTGGCAGGGGTAAACACCTCTTCTTTTTCAATGCGCGCCAAAAACATGTACAGGTTATACAGCATCCACAGGGCCAGCGCGGCGCTGCAATAGCCCAGCCCCAGCAAAAAATACCCCAGCTTTGGCCCATGCACCAGCTGCAGCGCGTGCACCGCCAAAACCCAGCTGACGATGCGCGGCCCGCACAGCACCATCACCACGCACCCCATGGCCGCCGCCAGGGTGGCGAACTTGGTCAGCATAATGCTTTTGTGGTCGTTCCAGCCAAAAAAGTTTTCTGGTAATTGACGCATTGGTCATTCCCCCTGATGTTTTATGGTATATCCGATGCTGTTATCATAGCATATATCGCATCGTTTTACAATACATTTTTATTGTTTTTCAATATATTTATTCTGTTTTACAATGCGTTTATGCTTCAGGTTCCTGCACCAGCTGCCCTGCGGCAGATTTTCTGGCTGAAAATGCGGCAAAAAGCTTGACTTTTTCTCCCATACCTGTTACAATATTTAAGCTGTAACAGGCAAATTGAGTATTTGTGCCCGTAGCTCAGTTGGTAGAGCACCTGACTTTTAATCAGGGTGTCCGGGATTCGAATTCCCGCGGGCGCACCAAAAAGCACCAGACAAATTTTTGTCCGGTGCTTTTTTGTTGTGTCATTCAAGATTCTCAACATTGTGATTCCTTTTTGGCTGCTTAGCCCGCTTTTCATTTCCTCCAGATCATCACCCCCATCCAGAACAGGTTGGCGAAGATCCTGTCGGTGCCGGTGGCCACCATGGCCGGGAACAATGCCCAGGACAGCACCACCCGATGGCAATATGCCCCAGCATCTGCCGCGTTCCTGGAATACATTCGCTCTCGGCTGGGGGATGCCTTTTGCTGATTTCACCCATACCAACAACAAACACCGTGCCGCCATGCAGGGGGTTCTCCTGCTTGCGGCACGGTGCTTTGTTGTATCAGGCTATTGTCGGGTTATTGTTTCTTTTTGGCAAGCTGTCTGCCCACGGCCCACAGCCAATCCAATGCGGCGGCGGCAAGGGCGGGGTACACGATCAGGCCGAACAGCTGGTACCAGGCGGGGATAAAGTAATCTGCCCCGCCGGGCAGGGTGCTGGCGGCGTTCAGGGTAATGCTTTGCGGAGTAAAGGTCAGGCCCACGGTCTTGTTTTCATCGGGGCTGCAGGGATCCAGCCGCAGTGCCACGATCTGGGTGCGCGGCAGGGTGTACACATAGGTGCCGTCTGCCAGCACTTTGGGGAAGACGCGGCGGTCCTGGCTGTAGGGCTCCCCCATTTTTGTGGTGTAATACAGGCACATTTCGCGGGAATCGCCGTCAAACTCCACGTTGTAGCTCACGGTACGCACCACGCGGCCGGATACATCCTCCAAAATCATCTGCGGGTCGCCGCCTGTGGTAATCAGCTGGCCCTGGGGTGCGCTGTTCTCCCCCGGCTCCCCCCAGGTCAGCTCGGCCAGCTGCCAGCTTTCAATGGGAATCGAGGTTTCAGTCAGGGTGCCTTTTGCCTTGGCGGAGCTGTCCCCCGCAAAGGCCACCGCACCCTGCACCAGCCAGAACACCAGCGCCGCGCACCAGCACAGCACCGGCAAGGCAAAGCGATGGGCAAACAGTCGGTTCAGGCGGCTTTTCCATGTCATCTCTTTCATTGGGCCGCCTCCTTGCTCATCTGCATTGTGACCGGCTCATACCCGGCATCCGTTACGCGGTAGAGCAGGGTCTGCCCCGCCTGCGCAGCGGCCAGGTGGTCGGTAAACAGGTTCTGATAGCTCTGCACAAAGATATCGTCGATCTTTTGCAGGTAAAGCACCGTACAGCCGTTGGCACGCACGGTTTCATCCAGGCGTTCAGCGGTGTAGGGGTGGTAGTAGCGCTGCTTCACGCCCTCCTCCTGCGGTTCCAGCTCCGGCAGGCCGAAGGTTCCGCCGCCGCCCTCCTGCGTGGCCCCCACGCCGGAGTAATCCACCAGGACGGGGTAAAAATCAAACACGGCAGAGAACCAGTGTTCGCCGTTATCCCCCTGGCTGACAAAAAACACGCGGTCGTTTTCGTTCAGGTAATCGCTGCGCAGCCAGTCAGCTTCGGTGCGGGCGGTCTTGCGGTCGGCGAATTCGCCATCCGAGAAGCCCAGCACCGAAAGCTGCGGCAGGATCATGCCGTTCACCCGCACCAGCATGGCGGCGGCCATCAGCAGAACACCGGCCTGGCCCGCCAGGGCAATCCAGTGGCGGGCCGAGGCTTTCTGTTCGCCATCCGCGGTTTGCAGGGCGGTGCTCCAGCAGGCCAGCGCCATAAAGAACCAGCCGATATAGTAGGTATAGATATAGCGGTTATAATCCACCAGCCCCACGGCCTGATCTGGCTTGAAAATAAAGCCATAGCTGAGCGCCAGCATGAGGTTATACCCCACAAAGCATGCAAGGGACAGCACCCCGATGCAGCCAATGCGCAACTTGAGCTGGCGGCCTCTGGCGCAGATGGCCGCCACCAAGAACACCAGCAGAATCAGCACCACAACATTGCGGCCCTGGCCGATCATGCTCAGCCGACCATCCGAAGTCCAGAACTGGTGGCCCATATCGGCCATGGCTTGGGTAAACTGGCTCTGGCGCTCGGCGTAAAAGCCCTCCACCGACTGGCCCAGCAAAATCTTGATGCCGTTGATGACCACAGCGGACAAGGGGGCGCTGGTTTCGCCGGTGCCGCCCTCGCTGGCACTTTTGGCAACCAGAATGCCCACATAGCGGATGTTCCAGAAATAATAGATCAGCATGGGCGCGGCAAAGCAGGCAATGGCAAAGCCGGTGCGGCGGGCAAGGCCCTTTTTGAAGGGGTGCTCCGCAAACAGCCAGGCATCCACAGCCATCAGCCCCGCCGCCACCAGGGACAGCACAAAGGTGTTGGCCTTGATGTTGGCCGCCAGCGCCAGTACCGGCAGTACGGCCCACTTGGGGCCGCCGGTTTTGCGCAGCGCCAGCCACAGCGCCACAGCGCCGCCCAGTGCAAGGCCCGCGGGCACATCGCCATAGGCGGTCATATAAGTGGTATCCAGATAGATCGTATGGTTATACACCGTCAAAAACCAGGGGGCAAACCAGCAGATTGCTGCCAGCGGCACCGCAATGCGGTACTGGCGGAAGTTCAGCCCGCCCAGCACCGCGGCAAACACGGCGGCGGCCAGCACATCATACGCCACATAGATCTTCCAGTCTGCATAATGGCCCAAAAACTGGAAGAAGTAGGAGAGCAGCGGCAGGCCGGGGTTCTGGGTCTGGGGCCAGGGGGTTCCAAGGGTAGCCAGGGCATACAGGCGGTTATCCGCCTTGGTCACCTTTACGGCGGTAGCCCACAGGCTGAGTTCATCATACTTGGTTGCCAGCGGCTGGCGGATGAAAAAGTACACCGCAAATGCCAGCGCCATGCCCCAGAACAGCACCGCCCCCGGTGTAACCAGGCGGCGGTAGGCCGGACGCTGGCCTTTGTGGGGCACCAGCGCCCACACGCCGCTGCCCGCAAACACCGCCCACAGCAGCACAGTGCCGGGCAGCAGCAGGTTTGCCATGCCTGCAGCCGTCAGCCAGGCAACGGCAATGCCCAGCGCGGTCAGCGGGGCCAGCGCAGCATGCAGGTTACATTTGAGCGTTAGGAACGCGCAGAACAAAAACAGCACCGCCAGCGCGGCAAAGATGCAAAGCAGCTCCATAGAATCACCATTTTATACAACATAAAAGCCCTGCGGGTGTGCCCCCAAGCCATGGGCGCACCGCCCCACAGGGCTCTTTTTTACTTTTTGCGGAAAACATCAACGGCAAGGCAGGCAAACGCAGCCCCCACAGCCGGGGCAAACAACAGCAGCAGCCATTGGCCGCCGTTTGGCACAAAGCGCAGGTACCACGGCTGCACCGGGTTGAGCACCACGCCGTCCAGCCGGGTAGGCACGCCGCCCACACTGTCCGGGTCAATGCGCAGCCCGGTCACGGTAAGGCCGCCCAGGTCAAAGGTATACTGGTTTTCGCCGCTCACGCGGGCAAAAACTTTCTGGGTCTCGCTGTACTCGGTCTGGCCGGGGCTCAGGTAATACAATGCCACGCTGCCGGGCGGCAGATAGTGCACGGCGTCCAGCTCCACCGTTTCCAGCCAGGCTTCGCCCCGCCAGATGATGTGCGGGTCGTTGTCGGTGGAAAGATACCAGCCGGGTTCATCCACCGGCGCGGTATGCCATTCATCGTCATCATAATTGACAAAGCTTTCAAATTCCAGGTCATCCGCCGTCAGGGTGCGGGTCACCATAGTGCCGTCTGCTTTATGGTTCAGCATCACAGCGCTGCCCACCAGCACGTACACCAGCCACACAATAACAGCGGCGGCATATGCCAATATCAGCAGCTGCTGGGGGCGCAGCGGGCGGCCCGCACGGGCGGGGGCGGCGAAACGCTTGGTTGGGCGTTTATCTTTCATTGTACCACCCCGCTTTCTGCCACAGCCACCGGGGTAAAGGCGATCGGCTTGCTGCGGCCTTCAAACCGGTAGAGGGTTGCGGGCATATTAGCTTTCAGCCCGCCTTCGAACCGGCTGCTGAACTCCCGCTCCAGATAGTCGTCCGCGCGGTCGATCAGCAGGTAGTCGATCTGCTTTTCTTCCATATAGGCGGTCAGAGAGTCTGCGGTGCAGACCGCCTCAAAGTCATACAAGGTCCAGTTCAGGCTTTCCACCAGGTTCATAAAGTCGGAGTCCCACCGGCTGGAATAATCATCGTTGCCCCACCAGGTACCGCCATAGCCGTTGACCACCTTGGCGGTCAGCTCATACTTGTAGTAGTACCAGCGGGTGGCATCATCGCCCTGACTGATGACCAGCACGCGGTCCGGCCAGTCCAGCACGGTGTTCATTGCTTCAGCGCGGTTCTTTACATCGCGGCGCAGGGTGTACAGGCTGTCGGCGTTGGTCCAGAACCCGGCTGCGGGCACACCGCGCCAGGCAAAAATACCCAGCACTGCCGCAGCGGCCAGCCCCAGCGCCGCACGGCCCAGCCGCTGCGCCGCGCCGCTGCCCTGCCCCACCGCAAAGCCCAGCACACAGAAGCCGTACAGCATCCACCCCTGCAGGTAGGGCGCGATATAACGCTCATAGTCCTTCAAGGCGGAGCCTTCGGCCTCGGAGAAATTGTAGAAGTACAAAATCAGGTGGAAGAGATACAGCGCGGCAAAGCAGAACGCCCCGCCCACAAAGCCAACCACAGTGCGGCGGCGTGCGGCACCGGCAGGCGCTGCCACAAAGGCCGCCGTGAACAGCAGCAGAATGCAGCTGACGGCCATGATGGGCGCGCCCACCAAACAGACGCGGCGGTACAAAAATGCCTGGCCCATGCTCTGCATGATCTGGGCAAAGCGTTCTTCGCGCCCAATGCCCAGCAGCTGCTTGATGCCGCCGGTCAGCACAGCACCATAGCTCAGGCCCGCGCTGCCCACGCTGGCCCCAGTGGTTTCGGTTGGGGTCACGGCGGCGGTATAGCGGTTCCAGCTGATAAACACCGCCAGCACCACCGCCGCCAGAATACTGCATTTTGCCAGCGATACGCCGAAAATGCGGGCCGGCTTTGTATCCGGGTGCGGCGTACCGAACAGCTGATCCAGCCCGATCAGGAACGTAACGATCAAGGCATAGGCAAAACCGATATCTTTGGTCATGGTCAGCACGGCAAGTGGCATGGCACAGGCAAAAAAGCCGGTTTTGCGCCCGCCCGCCGCGGCATACAGGCACAGGGTTCCGCCAAACAGCAGCGCCAGGGGGGTGTCCGCCATGGCGTTGGCGTAAATGGTGGATGGGGTGCCCGCCGGAACCACGCTGAAAAAGAACGGCAGAAGAAAGCCCGCAGCAAACACCAACACAGCACCCGCCCAGTTTTTGCGCGGCATGGCTGCCGCCGGGGCAATGCAGGCCAGGAACAAAATATCCAGCCCGGCCAGGCACTGCCATTCATAAAACTGGCCCGGTACGCGCTGGAAGAGATAGGAAACCAGGCTGGTTGCCGGGTAGGTAAAGCTCGCCGTCAGGTTGATGGGATCCGCCACATACAGCGCAGCGCGCTCCGCCACCATCTTGGGGGCCAGGCCCCAGGCGGTAAATTCATCCCACTGGGTAAACATGGGCTGCTGCAAAGCAAACAGCACCCACAAAAAGCAGCTGCCGCCCACAAAAAGCAAAAAGCCGGGGCTGAACAGCGCCCGCCGGATAGCCCGCCACCCGGCACGCACCCCAAAGTAGACCCCGCCGGCCAGCCAGACCGCCATGATGATAAAATGGCCGAACTGCAAAAGCCCCAGCAGGGAAAGCAGATACAGCACCACGACCGACCCGCACAAGGCGGGCAGCGGCAGCAGGGCGGCATCGAACCGGGTACATGCCGCCACGCACAGACAGCATGCGGAGAAGAACAACAAAAACAGCAGGCCGAATACAATCTGCACGGTACAGCACCTCCCGGAATTAGAATTAAATTAGTAATTAGCAATTAGCAATGAATCATTAGCGGTGGATTGCCGCCCGGTGGGCGGCTCAGAAATTTGGGGCAAGGTAGCATATAAAGGCTGATTCTATATTCGCAGACTATCACGCAAAAGCCGCGAAAAACCGCAGATTTGATCGTGCCGCAGGCACACCGCCATTATTCTTTATTCTTTTAAGGCAATATCGCATAATTCTAAGTGCCGATACAGCGAGCGAGGTGCGGCAGATGCCAAGCCAAAAGCGCAGATAATACTGGATGCTGCAAAGGTGAGCGCCGCCAGTGGCGGAAACAGCGAACCGAAGCAGGGGCAGCGGTCGCAGAGTGCGAGGGGCTTTTGCCCACGAAGCACGATGCGGGTACCGCAACCCGACATTATCGAGCATTTTGGCAACGCAGATGCCGTGCCGCAGCCGCCGGAGCGGTGCTTAAGCCATCAGGCGGGAATTGTGCGGTGTTGCCTTAACTATTCTCTCATATACGCGTAAGCCAGCTCACGCGTATACGACGTACACCGGCCCCACAAAGTAGTGCTGGAAGAGCAGCACAGCGCCAAAAACGGCATAGCAGGCGCACAGCGGGGTGATGGCCGCTTCGGCCTTTTCTTCCGTGATGGCGGGGCGGATGGTTTTGCGCAGCAGTACGGCCAGGGCGGGCAGCAATGCCAGCCAGACGCAGAGGAAATACCGCGCCTGCAGCCCCACAATGCGCACCATGCCCACCGGGGTATAGGTGATATACATGGCTGCCATGGCACCGGCGGCGTACACCAGCGCCAGCAGCGCCGCCCCACCCACGCGGCGGCGGGTGGGGAACGCATCGGCGCGTTTTGGCTGCGCAGCAGCCAGCAGGGCGGCCAACAGCAGCACCAGCGGGCCGGTCAGGTTCAAAAAGCTGATGGGCAGGTCCTTCCAGCCGAACAGGCCGAGCTGCCCAATAAAGAAATCATTCTCTCCCAGGGTCCCCCAGAACGCAGCAATGGTCCGCAGAGGGTTGCGCAGCACAAAGGCCAGCTGTTCACCGCCGTTTACCGTGCTGCCGCCCTGGCGCTCAATGATGGGATAGTTATAGCGGAACGCCGTGCCGTACCATTCCGTCAGCAGGGTAACGGCCATAGCACCGCCAAAGCCGCCCAGCGCCCACAGCGGGCGGCGTCCCTTGGCGTGCCATTCCCGCTTTGCCACCAAAAAGATAGGCAGCACCCACAAAAGGTTCAGGTACGGTTTAGCGATATTGACAAAGATGCAGGCGGCGGTGTAAATGCCTGCCGTTTGGGTGTTCCACTCCTTGCGGGTCAGCAGGGCAAGCATCAGGTAATAGCAGCCCAGCAGGGTTGCATCATAGCTCAGTGATGCCCCCATAAAAAGCGACATCGGCAGCAGCATAATGGCCGCAAAGGCCGGGCGGTAACGCTCCGCTTTGGCCAGCGCCAACGCGCACAACAGCGTGTAGGCCAGCAGGTTGACGATGCGCCCGCCATACAGGCAGCCCAACGCGCCAAAGCCCAGCAGGCGTGCCAGCGCCATACCAACCGCACCCGGCAGGAATGGAATGACCAGAAAGCTGACCGGCTCGCTGACCGGGTCCGGCACAGAATCCCGCACATCGTGCGCCAGGTACAGGGCAAAGCTATCCGCCATGCTCTGCACTGCGCCTTCCTTGCCGTATTGCTTCAGGGCATAGCCCGCGGTGTTATAGGCTTTTTCCGCCCCGGTATCGGGGTCGGTGCCCACACCGGCCGAGGTATGCGCATTCACCCATGCACCGGGGAACGCTTCCAGCAGGTAGGCCACATCGTCCGGGTAGGTGCGGGAAGCATCAAAATCAAAGTGCCCGGTGGAGATGGCATAGGTGCGCAGGTAATGGTCGGCTTCGTCCGGCGTTTGCAGCGGCGGGTTGGCAAATGCAAACAGCAACCCGCACAAAAAGATGCACACGGCCCCTTTTGCCGCAAATTCTTTTGCAAACCGCCGCACACAATACCCGGCCAGCAGACATACTTCCAGAAAGGCCGCACACCCTAGTGTAACCACCAGGGGGGACACACGGTTATCCAGCCCAAAGAACACCCGCCAGTAATAGGCCCACAGCACGCCGCACACGGCGGCGCACAGCACAGCCAGCCCCCACCGCACAGCGGCGGGCAGCTTTTGTAATTTTATTGGCATAAAACTTCCTTACAACCGGCCTTACAGAATGTACTGGCCGACCTTGTACTGGTCCAGATTGCCGCGCAGGAACTCAATGGTTTCGGCAAGGCCCTGTTCAAAGGTATACTGCGGTTTCCAATCGGTCAGGGTGCGCAGCTTGGTGGCATCGCCCAGCAGGCGGTTGACCTCGCTCTTTTCGGGGCGCAGGCGCTCGGCTTCGCAGACGATCCTGGCGCTGGGGTTGATCTGGGCAATCAGCTCATTGGCCAAATCGCCGATGGAATGTTCCACGCCGGTGGCAATGTTGATTTCCTGGCCAATGGCGGCATCGCAGTCCGCAATGGCCATAAAGCCGTGGGCGGTGTCCTTAACATAGTTAAAGTCGCGGGTGGGGGTCAGGCTGCCTAGCTTGATCTCCTGCTGGCCGGCCAGCAGCTGGGTGATGATGGTGGGGATGATGGCGCGGCCGCTCTGGCGCGGGCCATAGGTGTTGAAGGGACGCACAATGGAAACCGGCAGGTCAAAGCTGCGGTAAAAGCTTTCAGCCAGGCGGTCCGCGCCGATCTTGGTGGCAGAGTAGGGGCTCTGGCCCTGGAACGGGTGATGCTCGTCAATGGGCACATACTGGGCGGTGCCGTATACTTCGCTGGTGGAAGTAACCATCACGCGCTGGGTGCCCAGCTCACGGGCGGCGTTCAGCACGTTCAGGGTGCCCTTGATGTTGGTATCCACATAGCTGTCCGGGCTGTGGTAGCTGAACGGAATGGCAATCAGGGCCGCCAGATGGAACACGCGCTCCTGCCCGCGCATGGCAGTACGCACGCCGTTGGGGTCACGTACATCGCCCATAAAGATATCCATTTCATTGCGAATCTCCGGGGGCAGGGTATCGATCCAGCCCAGGGAACCAAACGAGTTATACAGGCAGAAAGCACGCACTTTCTCGCCGCTTTTTACCAGCTCTTCGGCCAGATGGCTGCCGATAAAGCCATCGGCACCGGTCACCATAACGGTATGGGACATTGTAAAAACACTCCTTTTTATATGGCAATACCGCCCGCAGGGCAGAACAATCCAATTATTACAAAATAGTATAACCGATTTGCGGCCTGATTTCAACCAATGCCCCGCCCAGCGTGCAAAAAAGTGCCGGGGCTGCCGCGGATAGGGTAGACCTGCATTAAATTTATATAAAGATTATTCCGTTTGTATCAAAGAGTTCGGCAATATGTTATAATAGGGCAATACCGCATAATTCTAAGTGCCGATACGGCGAGCGAGGTGCGGCAGATGCCAAGCCAAAAGCGCAGATAATACTTTGTGTATTATCGAGCATTTTGGCAACGCAGATGCCGTGCCGCAGCTGCCGGAGCGGTGCTTAAGCCGCAAGGCGGGAATTGTGCGGTGTTGCCATAGGATAAATACAGTGCTGGGCCGCCTTGCCGCATTCCCTGCCCTGTAGTGGAAAGGAGCCTGCACCCATGCCGCAACGCGAACCTGCCCTGCTTTGGCTGCGGGACTGCGCCCTGACCGCATTGGTTCTTGCGCTGTGTACGCTGACAAGCTGGGTATTTTTCCGGCTGGATTTTGTTTCTTCCAACTATATCCTGACCTATATCCTGGGCGTCATGTATATCAACGTCTTTACATCGGGGTTGATGTACGGCGTCGTGGCTTCGCTGTTCTCGGTGATGCTGGTCAACTATATGTTCATTGACCCTTTTATGCAGTTCCGCATCCGGTCAGACGACATGGTAACGGCAGTGGTCATGCTCTGCGTTTCGCTGCTCTGCTCCTCGCTGACAGGGCGTATCAAGGTACAGGCCGCCCAAAGCGAGCGCAAAGCCTATGCTTCGCAGGTGCTGCTGGAAGCCAGCCGCAGCCTGTTGGGGGCCGAGGACCCTGACACCATTCTGCGGATAACGGCCACCCAGCTGGGCAAGCTGTTGGAGCGCCCGGTCTGCTTTGCCCCCGCACCGGAGCACATTGCACCGGGAACCCTGATTCTGCCCCCTCCCGCCCAGACGGATTACCGCAGTTGCCCGGCGCTGCATGAGTTCAGCACCTATGAGCACAATCTGGCATTATCCATCCTGGATGTGTGTTCCCTGGCGCTGGAAAAAGAAGCCTCCAACCGCGCCCGACGCGAAATTGAGGAAGCCGCCCGCCAGGAACAGCTGCGCGCCAACCTGCTGCGCAGCATCAGCCATGATCTGCGCACCCCGCTGACAAGCATTTCCGGCAACGCGCTAATTTTGACCGAGAAAAATCCCCTGCTGACCGAGGAAAAGCGCCGGGAGCTTTCTGCCGCAATTTATGAGGACGCCAACTGGCTGAACCATCTGGTGGAAAATCTGCTTTCCATCACCCGGATGGAGAACGGCCAGGTAAACCTGCGCATTCAGCCGGAGCTGATTCAAGATATTTTTGACGATGTACTGACTCATTTAGACCATGACGCCGCCAGCCACACCATTGTGACCAACGTGGCGGATGACCTGCTGATGGCCGATATGGATGCCCAGCTGATCGAGCAGGTGCTGGTGAACCTCATCAACAACGCCATCAAATATACCCCCGAACATTCCCGCATCGAGCTTTTCGCCGCGCCGGAGGGTAAATTTGTCCGCATCTGCGTAACGGATGACGGCCCCGGCATCCCGGAAGAAAGCCGGGACAAGCTGTTTGATATGTTTTATACCCTTGGCAAAACCCGCAGCGATGGCCGCCGCGGGCTGGGTCTTGGGCTGGCCTTGTGCCGTTCCATTGTTGCCGCCCATGGCGGTGTGATCGATGTACAGAACGCTGCACCGCACGGTGCCTGCTTCCGTTTTACACTCCCGCGAACTGAGGTGACCCTGTATGAATAAACCGCTGATCCTTGTGGTGGAGGATGACCCGGCTGTTGCACGGCTGATCTCCACCACACTGGAAACCCGCAATTATCAGTACCACCGTGTACAGAACGGAGCCGGTGCCCTGTTGGAAGCTGCTTCGGCACGGCCGGATGTAATTTTGCTGGACCTTGGCCTGCCGGATATGGACGGTATTGATGTGATCCGCAAGATTCGCGGGTGGAGCAACGTGCCCATTCTGGTGGTTTCGGCCCGCAGTGATGATACCGACAAAGTATCCGCCCTGGATGCCGGTGCAGATGATTACCTGACCAAGCCGTTCAGCGTAGAGGAGCTTTTGGCCCGGCTGCGCGTGGCGCTGCGCCGTGTGCGGTATGATACTTCCCGCGCAGGTGACCAGGCCAGCATATATGAGAACGGAGAACTGCGCATTGACTATGCCGCAGGCTGTGTGTACCGCGGCGGAACGGAGATTCACCTGACCCCCATTGAGTACAAGCTGATCTGCGTTCTGGCCAAGAACACCGGCAAAGTGCTGACCCACAACTATCTGCTGAACGAAGTCTGGGGCAGCCCGGCCGCATCGGATACGCCGTCCCTGCGCGTATTTATGGCAACGCTGCGCAAAAAAATTGAGGAAGATCCCAGCCACCCCCGCTATATCCAGACCCACATCGGCGTTGGCTACCGCATGATCCGCCAGTAAAGTTTGGCTTTCAAAATGTAACCGCAACAGCCCGTCCATCCGTTTGTTGCCGGATGAGCGGGCTGTTTCAATTTTATTTATTCGGTTTTCTCCGCTTTACTTGGCTGCGCGGCGTCCGCCTTTGCCGCCGGTCTTTTTGGCGTGGCCGGTGCCGGTCTGGGTGCGGGTGGACTTGGGGGCCGTTTTCTTGGGTTCCGGCTTTGGCATATCCTTTTGCAGCAGCTTATCCGGCACGGGCTGGATGCTCCACAGCTGGTTTTCGCCAAACACATCCTGCCAGATCTGGGCCTGGGTACCGTTATCGACCCGCATGCCTACCAGGTCAATGACCTTATCAGCCAGCACATTGCGGATCTTGGCCTTGCCGCCATCGGCGGGAACAATCTCCCACCGCTGGCCCTTGCCGGTGGTTTTCTCCCACTGGTGCACCCAGGTTCCGTTCACAACACCGCTCATGGCCAGGTCCATCACCTTGCCGGTAAAGCGGTTTTTGATGCGGTACTGGCCTTCAGCGGCTTCCTCAAAAATCCATTGCTGCCAGGGCTGACCCTCATAGCTCCACAGGCGGATGGATGCGCCGTTCTCGGTGTTGAAATCGGCAACTTCCAGTACGCGGCCATTGGCGGCAGCGATAGTATAGCAGGCGCCTTCCCGAATGACGGTCTGTGCGGATTTTTTCATAGCGTTTTTCCTCCTTTGCCTGTGCGGCGCTTTTGGTGCCTTACAGGTTATGTATTTATTGTACATATTATAGCACATTCGCACAAAGCGGTTTTGCCAAAATCGTGTAATGTTTTTTGGTAACACTGCACGCTTTTTCGGGGTTAGCGGGTGGTTTAACCAAAGGTGTCTTGCATTTTTCAGCAATCTATTCTATGATATTATATAAATAACTAATTATAGGAGGCACCCACCTTGAGGATCGCATTGATTGCCCATGATTCCCGCAAAGAGCTTTTGGCCCAGTTCTGCACAGCCTATGTGCGTATTCTGTCTCAGAACGAACTGGTTGCCACCGGCGTGACGGGCAAAGTGGTACACGATGCCTGTGGGTTGCCGGTTCGCTGCCTGTACCCCGGTGCACGCGGCGGTGCCGAGCAGATTTCCTCCATGATTGCCTGCGGCGAAATTGATATGCTGCTGTTTTTCCGCGACCCCGTCAACGCCCGGCCCAATGAGCCGAACGCCGTTACCCTGCTGCGCCTGTGCGATACCCGCGCCATCCCCGTTGCCACCAACATTGCCACTGCCGAGGTTTTGATCCACGGCCTGGAGCGCGGAGACCTGGCCTGGATCGAATTGCAGCGCGGGAGAAAATAACGAATATCCACGAAACCCCAGCAAGCATTTGTAGGGCAATACCGCATAATTCTAAGTGCCGATACGGCGAGCGAGGTGCGGCAGATGCCAAGCCAAAAGCGCAGATAATACTGGATGCTGCAAAGGTGAGCGCCGCCAGTGGCGGAAACAGCGAACCGAAGCAGGGGCAGCGGTCGCAGAGTGCGAGGGGCTTTTGCCCCCGAAGCACGATGCGGGTACCGCAACCCGACATTATCGAACATTTTGGCAACGCAGATGCCGTGCCGCAGCTGCCGGAGCGGTGCTTAAGCCGCAAGGCGGGAATTGTGCGGTGTTGCCTTAGATATAACACGATTCCACAAATGCAAAAAGCATGTGCTTTTTCCACCTTTGTCGGGCGGGAAATCACATGCTTTATTTTATTCTATTGCTTCCGTTATCTTTCAGGTAATTTTCAGCGCGCGCTGAACGCGGTAAACCAGGTAGCGGAACAGCCCAACGATCATGCTGCCCTCGCACCATAAATAGTTAGGCAGATTACGCCAGTAAAATTTGGGCTTTTTGATGTTGGGCAGGGCGATCTTGGCTTCCGCATAGCCCTTGGCATAATCATTGCCGAAGCCGCGGTGACGGAACATGATAACTTTCAACAAATAGCCCAGCAGCATGGGGATAAAATTGACAACCAGCATGACCACCGGCTGGTTTTTGTAGGGCAGCAGAATGCTGTTGCGGCCGCTCTGAATGCTTTTGAATGGGTTATACCGCACCGCGCCGGTGGTGGCACCGCAGATATGGCGGCACTTTGCGGTGGGGCAATAGACGTTTTTATAACCAAAATTGTTGGCGCGCCAGCTGAGGTCAACATCCTCATAGTAAGCAAAAAACAATTCGTCAAAAACGCCAATTTTATCCAAAATGGATTTTCTGTACAGTGCTGCGCCGCCACAGGCAGAAAAAATACGGCAGGGCTTCTGGTAGCGGCTGGCTTTCAGGCCGTCGCCGCGCTTGCAGGCAAAGCCCAGAATCGTCACATAATCTCCGGCGTCATCGGCCAGTTCCGGCTCGTAATAGCGCAGCATCAGGCTGGATACCGCAAAAATCTTCGGGTCGCTCTCAGCGGTTTTCAGCAGCTCTTCCAACCAGTTCGGTTCGGCAAAGGCATCGTTATTGAACAAGGCCATATACTCGCCTTTAGCCATGGCGATGCCTTGGTTGACAGCATGGGAAAAACCGGTATTCTCGCTGTTTTCGATCAGGTGGTAGCGGGGGTTACCGCAGTAGCTGTGGGCAATTTCGAGGCTTTCATCGGTGGAGCCGTTATCGATCACGATCAGCTCAAAGTCCTGCTCAGTCTGCGCCCAGATGGATTCGATGGAATCCCGCAGCCAGCCAGCACCATTCAGATTGGGGATAATCACGCTTGCTTTCACTGTGCTTCCCTCCTTTTAATAACCCATGCCGCCAAGCAGGATGGGCATGTAAGAAAGGCCAACGATCACACTGTGCGCCGCAATCAGCAGGGCCAGAATGACCAGGTCCCCCACCAGCCGCTTGATCATGCAGGCAGTGGCCAGCTTCTGGCGTTCCTCCCATTTGCTGCCGCAAAGGCTCCAGTAAATCATCATGATAAGGCCCACCACCGGGATGGCAAACAACAGCAGCGTTGCAAGGTAATGCCCAGTGCCCATCTCTTCCTGTTGCTCGCCCTCATAGCACATGAAAAAGGGATCATCTTTCAGCGGAAATTCATCCTCGTCTTCATCATCCCAGTATTGAACCATATCCGGGTCCACATGGATGGTATAGCGCGGGCGGCTGGCTTCTGCTTTGGTGGGGGGCAGCGCACGGCCGCAGCGCGGGCAGACGGTAGTTCCCTTGGGAGCCACCAGACCGCATTGTTTACAAATATGCAATTCCATTTATACGTCCCCTTCCAGGCTCAGACTGCGGTCCAGCGGTGTAGCAAGAATGATCTGGGTGTTGGTGTTGCCCATCTTTTGCAGGTGGGTCAGCAGGTGTTCCAGTGCATCAATGCCGGGGCAGCTGACCTTGACGATAAAGTTATAGCTGCCGGTCACGCGGTAGCACTGCAGGATCTGCGGTTCGCCCTGGATCATTTTAAGGAAATGGTCCCGTTCCGATATCGCCGTCTGGATGGAAATCAACGCCTGGACTCGGTTATTCTCGCCGGGGTGGTGCAGGCGCACGGTATAGCCGCCGATGATGCCCTCCTGCTCCATGCGGTGAATACGGCTGGACACCGCCGGACTGGTCAGGTTGACCTGTTTGGCGATTTCCTTGACTGGCATGCGGGCGTTGCGCATCATAAGCTGGATGATTTTGCTGTCTAATTCATCCATGTCGAGTCACTTCCTGTCAGTTTTAGTCAATGAGCACAATAAAAATAAAATAAAGCAAATAAACCTTGTATGGCATTACAAAACCGAAAACTCTTTCATTTTCTGTGCATATGCTGAATTATTTTAAGTTATCTGGGCATCATTATAATAAAAGCAAAACAAAATTGCAAGTATTGCATTTGACATTTTAATAATCAAGGTTATAATGTACTTGTAACAAGAAAGAGAAAAACAGAGTATAACCCCTTTAAGTTCCTATTTATTACATTACCATCTTCTGACCTTTATATACTTTCCCACCCCTCTATGCACAAAAGCCCGCTTTTCAAGCGGGCTTTTGTGTTTTTGCCTGCCATTTTGTACTCTGCTTTATTTTATGAAGCAGATTTAATTTGCTTTTTCTCCCATACCCTAGTATAATGATGGGTAGTTTGTCTATTTTTATCTTGTTTTGCAAAAACGGAAAGGACTCCGCTGTGAATACACGTTTGGTCGGCATTTTGATTGACTCTTTTCCTAAGATTTTAATTAACGGCCTTACGGTCACCCTGCCGCTTACGGTCATTTCTTTTGCGCTTGCGTTGGTCATTGCGCTGATTACTGCCCTTGTGCAGACCGCCAAAATCCCCGTTCTGCGGCAACTTGCCCGGTTTTATGTCTGGGTCATCCGCGGCACCCCGGTGCTGGTACAGCTGTTCGTGGTGTTTTACGGCCTGCCCAGCCTTGGCGTACTGATCGACCCGTTCCCGGCTGCTGTGGCCTGCTTTGCCATCAATGAGGGTGCCTACTGCGCCGAGACCATCCGCGCCGCGCTGGAATCTGTTCCCGCTGGTCAGATGGAAGCCGGGTACTGCGTTGGCATGACCTATCTGCAGACGATGCGCCGTATTGTGCTGCCGCAGGCACTGCGCACGGCGTTCCCGCCGCTGTTCAACTCGCTGATTTCCCTGCTCAAAGATACCTCCCTTGCCGCAAACATTACGGTAACCGAGATGTTTATGGCCACCCAGCGCATTGTGGCGCGCACCTATGAATCGCTGCCGCTTTATCTGGAAGTTGCCTTTATCTACCTGATGTTCTCCACCATCCTGACGCAGGTCCAGCGCTGGGGCGAAAAAAAGCTGAACGCCAAGGGCTTCAGCCAGAATTCCTGAGGAGGTGCCGCCATGCAGGAGATGTTGAAAATCACCGGAATCCGCAAATCGTTCAGCACGCTGGATGTGCTGAAAGGCGTGGACCTGACGGTGCACAAGGGCGAGGTTGTTTCGCTGATCGGGCCTTCCGGTTCCGGCAAGACCACGCTGCTGCGCTGCGCCAACTTTTTGGACCAGGCCGAGGACGGCACTATGGTGCTGGACGGCCAGACCTACCATTTGGGCCATGTGCGCCGCGCTGAGATGTACGAAGCCCGCCGCCACACAGCGTTTGTGTTCCAGAATTACAACCTGTTTTTGAATAAGACCGCGCTGCAGAACGTGACCGAAGGGTTGATTGTTGCCCGCAAAATGCCCAGGGATGAGGCCGAAGCCCGCGCCCAAAAAGCGCTGGAAAAGGTCGGCCTGGGCAACCGCGGTGCCAGCTACCCCAATCAGCTTTCCGGCGGGCAGCAGCAGCGCGTGGCCATTGCCCGCGCCATTGCCACCGACCCCAAGATCATCTATTTTGACGAGCCCACCAGCGCGCTGGACCCGGAGCTGACCGTGGAAGTGCTGGCCGTGATGCGGGACCTGGCCGCCGATGGCATGACAATGTTGGTCGTGACCCACGAGATGGGCTTTGCCCGCAACGTTTCTAACCAGGTCGTGTTCATGGAGCACGGCGTTGTGGTGGAACAGGGTCCCGCCAAAGAGATTTTTACCGCCCCACGCGAGGAGCGCACCCGCGCTTTTTTGCGTCTGGTGGAAGATAAATAAAAGTTTTTACATAACCAAGGAGAAGCACATATGAAACTGAAAGCATTGACCGCTGCCGTACTGGCAGCCGCCCTGCTGTCCGCCTGCGGTTCCTCCGCAGCGTCCTCTGCTGCACCGGTAGCGGATACTTCCAGCGAAACCGCTGCCAGCGCCGATAACTCCGGCGATCTGCTGGCCCAGATTCAGCAGCGCGGCGAGATCGTGTTTGGCACCGAGGGCACCTGGTCCCCCTGGACCTACCATGACGAAAACGACCAGCTGGTTGGCTTCGACATTGAAGTTGCCCAGAAGGTTGCCGAAAAGCTTGGCGTAAAGGCCACCTTTGTGGAGGGCGAATGGGACGGCCTGCTGGCTGGCGTGGACGGCGGCCGCTATGACAGCATGGCCAACGGCGTGGAAATTACCGAAGAGCGCGCCCAGAAATACGATTTTTCTGACCCGTACTGCTACATCCGCACTGCCATTATTGTAAAAAGCGATGATGACAGCATCAACAGCTTTGAGGATCTGAACGGCAAGACCACCGCCAACACCATTTCCAGCACCTATGCAACACTGGCCGAAAGCTATGGCGCCAAAACCACCGGCGTGGACGACCTGAACCAGACCATTGAGCTGCTGCTGAACGGCCGTGTGGATGCCACCCTGAACGCCGAAGTAACCTATTTTGACTACCTGAAAGAGCATCCCGATGCGAACATCAAGATTGCGGCTTTGACCAATGATGCTTCCCAGGTTGCTTTCCCTGTGCGCAAGGGCGATGAAACCGCCACCCTGCGCGAAGCTCTGAACCAGGCTATCAATGAGTTGCGCGAGGACGGCACCATTGCCGAGATCAGCGAGAAGTACTTTGGCACCGACCTGAGCCAGGCCCCCAGCGCGAACTGATTTAACAAAATCACAATATAGCATAAAAAATCTCCGTAACCTGCTGTGTTTGGCAAGGGGTGCGGAGATTTTTTGTTTGATGAGCGGTAGATTGCCTGGGAAATGTACTCTTTACGGGTGAGCAAATTCCCATAGAGGCGCGCATTGTGTGCCTGCGAATGTTTGGTTTGTGCAATACCTTGTGGAAACGCTATCACCCTTAGATTGTTGGCGGGCGCACAATGTGCGCCCCCCTACGAAGTGTTCACGCATTTATAAGTGCTGCAAATAATTTGCAGGGGATGATACTTGCATCATCCAGCGGGACAGGAATAGCCTTCATCTTGGGCAATCTGTCTTTATCATATCAGTAGGATGGGGGCATCCGATCCCGCCGGAACATTGGGTATGTAGATATTTCAAATTTTTGCAATGTTCATGGCATTACAGCAGAGCGTGCATCATTCATAATGTTTCGGAACGGTCTTGAGCGTTCCGGGGCTTTGGGGGAAATCCCGTTATGGGCGATACCACCCACTCAACTATTTTTCCCATTCTTAGCCCCATAAAATACATTTTCCCACACCAAAAACCGCCCCGGAAAAGTTATGCTTTCCGGGGCGGTTCTCCATCATCAATAATTTTCCGCGTGGACTTCAAAGTAGCTCTGGGGGTGATTGCAGGTGGGGCAGACTTCGGGGGCCTGGGTGCCCACCACGATGTGGCCGCAGTTGCGGCACTCCCACACTTTTACTTCGCTCTTGGCAAACACTTCTGCCATTTCAATGTTGTGCAGCAGGGCGCGGTAGCGCTCTTCGTGATGCTTTTCAATGGCTCCCACCAGGCGGAACCGGGCAGCCAGTTCGGGGAAGCCCTCTTCCTCAGCCGTCTTGGCAAAGCTGTCATACATATCGGTCCATTCGTAATTTTCGCCCGCGGCGGCGGCTTTCAGGTTGTCGGCGGTATCGCCGATGCCGTTCAGCTCCTTGAACCACAGCTTGGCATGTTCTTTTTCGTTATCAGCCGTTTTCAAAAACAGTGCTGCGATCTGCTCAAAACCCTGCTTTTTGGCCACGGAGGCAAAGAAGGTGTACTTGTTGCGTGCTTCGGATTCGCCCGCAAATGCGGTCATCAGGTTTTTCTCGCTCTGGGTACCAGCATACTTGTTCATAACATTCTCCTTATTCATAGTTTAAGATTTATTCCGAATTAAAGTCTTTTTGCATCAGTATATTATGCCTTGTTCTATAGCCTTATTATAGCACAGTTTTGAGATTTGTAAAGACAATTTTAAGACTTGATATTAAATTTTATCCGTCGATTTTTAGTAAAAAAGCCAGTGCCGGGCAGAAATCTGCCCGGCACTGCCGAAAAAGTTCTTTGATTGTCTTAAATTTCTTTGCCCGTTTCAGGTTGTGGAATGATACCCAGATTTAAGGCAATACCGCATAATTCTAAGTGCCGATACGGCGAGCGAGGTGCGGCAGATGCCAAGCCAAAAGCGCAGATAATACTGGATGTCTTATCGAGCATTTTGGCAACGTAGATGCCGTGCCGCAGCTGCCGGAGCGGTGCTTAAGCCGCAAGGCGGGAATTGTGCGGTGTTGCCTTAAAACATCGGGTATAAGCAGCTGGCACCATAGCAGCCAATCTTTTTAGGGCCGGTGATGGCCTCCCCCGCTGCCTGGCGGGTCACAATCTTTTGCAGGGCCGCCGCCACGGTGAAGATGGTGATGGATTTGCTGCGGCGGTCCACAAACAGTTCGCCGCCACGGATGATATAGCAAAACGGCAGGCATTTTGCTGTATAAAATTGCTCGCCCTGGTGCTGTTGCAGCAGCACCCACACTTCCTGAACGTCCATTGGCTTAGTCCAGCTTCAGGTCGCCGTCCTTGATCCAGCCCTTTTTGCGGAACAGCGCGCCCAGCACCGCGCACAGCACGGCGGGCAGAACAAAGCTGACCAGCAGTAAGCCTGCCCAGTCAAAGGCGGTGATGCCCGCTTTTGCGCCGGATGCCACATCGGCCACCCAGCCGGTGTACACGCCGATCTGACCCACCAGGCCGCAGGTGCCCATGCCGGAAGAAACCGCCGGGCCGTTCATCTGCAATTTGAACACGCAGGTGGCAATGGGGCCGGTAATGGCGGAAGCAATGATCGGCGGCAGCCACACGCGGGGCTTTTTCAGGATATTGGGCATTTGCAGCATGCTGGTGCCAATGCCCTGACTGACCAGACCGCCCACGCCGTTTTCCTTAAAGCTCATCACGGCAAAGCCGACCATCTGGGCGCAGCAGCCCGCAACGGCAGCGCCGCCCGCCAGACCGGTCAGGTTGAGCGCCGCGCAGATGGCTGCGCTGGAAATGGGCAAAGTCAGCGCAATGCCAACCAGCACCGAAACCAGAATGCCCATCAGCAGGGGCTGTAGCTCAGTGGCCCACATGATCACGCTGCCCACCGCAGAAGCCGCCGCACCGATGGCAGGGGCAAACAGCACACTCAGACCCGTGCCCACCAGAATGGTGACCGCCGGGGTAACGATGATATCGACTTTGGTCTCTTTGCTGACAAGCTTGCCGCACTCTGCCGAAACAATGGCGATAAAGTATACGGCCAGGGGGCCGCCTGCCCCGCCCAGGCTGTTGGCAGCACTGCCCACAGCGATCAGGCTGAACAGCACCAGCGGCGGGGTGTGCAGGGCGTAACCGATGGAAGCCGCCATGGCAGGCCCGGCCACGCTCTGGGCGAAAGTACCGGCATCCACCAAAAACTGCAGGCCGATCTGCTCGCCCAGCGTTTTAATGATGGTGCCGATCAGTAAACTGGCAAACAGGCCCTGAGCCATAGCGCCCATAGCATCGATGCCATAGCGATGCGCCGAGAACACAACGTCCTTGCGCTTCAAAAATTCCTTAAGCTTTCCCATACTCTTGCTCCTCTCAGATATCTTTCAGCATTGTACCGCCGAAGTTGTCATGTGTCAAGACACAAATCATGACAATAGTTTTCCACCAAGAGCGGGCAGATTGCGGGCGGTTGTCAAAGATCGGTTTTTGCGGTACAATAATACCAATCTTTTGGCCGGGCGTTTGCCCTGCTGGAATTGGGAGATTTTGTATGGTTGAAACGTTTGATGTCAGCATTACCCCGTACGGGCTGACCCGCCGGACTTTTGTTTACCTGCCGGATGACTGGCAGACTTCCGGCAAAAAATATCCCGTACTCTATATGTTTGACGGCCACAACCTGTTTTTTGACTCCACCGCCACATACGGCACCTGCTGGGGGCTGAAAGAATACTGTGACGCCCACCCCAACTGGATTATTGCCGCACCGGAGTGCAACCACGAGGGCAACAAGCGGCTGGAAGAATACTGTCCCTACCAGTCGGACTGGTTCGGCGGCATTATGGGCACGGGGCATGAATACATGGAGTGGCTGACCAAAAAGTTCAAGCCGATGATGGACAAGCGCTACCCCACCCTGCCTGGCCGCGCCAACACGGCCATTGGCGGCAGCAGCATGGGCGGCCTGATGAGCCTGTACGCCATCACCGCTTACAACAAAGTGTTTTCCAAAGCAGCGTGCCTGTCGCCCTCGGTGCGGCTGTGCATGCCGGAGCTGCGGCAGGAGATTGCCAACGCCACGATCCACCCCGGCACCCGTGTTTATCTGAGCTGGGGCGAAAAAGAGAGCGATAAGCCCGGTGCTTTGGGCGAGTACACCGCCAATGCGCTGGAAGTATGCCGCGCGCTGCTGGGCAAGGGCGCCGCCGTTGACCCCTATATGCAGCCGGACGGCACCCACTGCGAAGCCTGCTGGGCCAAGCAGGTGCCTGCATGCATGGACTTTTTGTTTGGTGGCAAGTATGAGTAAAAAGAAAAAGCGCAGCACCCCCGCGGCTGCCCCTGCTGAACCGGCCAAAGCGGAACACACCCAGCCGGAAGAACCCGCCGTCAGCAGCACGGCCCGCTGGATGGGTGCTTTGTGCTACCTGAGCATTTTGATTTTAATTCCCGCCTGCACCAAATGGCGGCAGGATGAATTTGTACGGTTCCACTTGAACCAAGGGCTGATAGTGTTGATGCTGGCAACCATCTGTGCCGCGCTTGGGTTTGTTCCGGTGCTGGAGCAGGTTGCGTTGAGCCTGACGCTGCTGGTAGATGTGCTTTCGCTGGTGGGGCTTATCACGGCGCTGCGCCGCCGGGCCGCACCCCTGCCGTTCATTGGCCTGCTGGTCGCGCGGTTCCACCCATTTTAATTCGTATATTTTATTTGTATTTTCCAGATTGTATTATTCAGAAGAGTTTTAGTCATATTTGTATATTTGTTTTATATTATTCAAATTGTATTATTTCGTAAAGGAGTGTTTTGTATGAGCAAAGCTGTTATCTTTTTTGCGCCCGGCCTGGAAGAGTGCGAGGGCCTTTTGTGCGTGGATCTGCTGCGCCGTTCCGGTGTGGAAGTAACGATTGCTGCCGTGGGCGGCGAAAAGATCGTCAAATCTGCCCGCAGCATCAGCGTTGTGGCGGATGCCCTGGCCGAAGAACTGGATTATTCCGCTTTTGATGCCGCCATCCTGCCCGGCGGCATTCCGGGTGTGGACAACCTGAAAGCCGATGCCACGGTGCGCAAGGTCTGCACCGAGTTTGCCGCCGCAGGCAAGGTCGTGGCCGCAATCTGCGCCGCACCGTCTGTGTTGGCGGCGTTCGGCATTTTGCAGGGCAAAAAGGCAACGGTTTACCCCGGCATGGAAGATAAACTGATCGCCGCCGGGGCCGAGTACACCGGCCTGCCCATCACGCTGGACGGCAACATCATTACCGGCGAAGCGCTGGGTGCGGCCATCCCCTTTGCGCTGGCCCTCGCCAGCCGCCTGGCCGGGCAGCAAGCATCCAACGCCGTCAAGCAGGGCATTGTGTACCGGTATTGATTTGAAGTAAAACGTTATAAAACATGCAAACCCGCCAGCGGGCGGCAGCGTATCTGTGCTGCCGCCTGCTGGCGGGTTTTATATTTCTTTATTGTTCAAAAGGCGCTGTTGAGAATTTCTTCGCTTACGCAAATTTAACCTCAGTAAAGCCTCTATACAAAGCCTTTAATTAGTAAGAATTTTAATGATTTTTGAGTTTGAACATCATGCCAATATTAGTTAATCTTCATCGTCATCATCTTCATTCAATTCACCAGAGCAGTACGGGCAATGGCTATACTCTGATTCATCATAGACATGATCGCAAAAAGGACACATCTGCATGTCACCTCACCTCCCTTCAATGTATATTATACTATAGTAGCATTAGATATCAATTAGCAATTTCACAAATAAATTGCTCTTCATTTTTACATCCGCCCATTCCCCACAATCTTTTCAAAGCCGATATTCATACCATTCCGTATCTATTTTCTTGAACCCAACGGACAAAAACATCCGCTGGCTCTGCGTGTTGAAGGGGTAAATATTGGCTTTTACCCGTTCCATCCCCTTTTCCCCTGCCAGCTTTATCATCTCCAAAACGCACCGCCGCCCGATGTGCTGGTTCTGGAACACTTTGCTTCCCACAATGGCAATTTCCGCATTATCCTGCAGGGAAACATCCCTGACCAATTCGCCCTCGTATTCGATATAGTAGCAGTCTCCGTAGGTGCTCAAATAATCGTACATGCGACGTAAAAGTTCCATATCGTATGGTGCATCCCGGTTATCCACCTGCTTGCAGACGTCCCTGTCCCGATACCACAGCAGGGACACCGCATCATTCCGATAATAGGGGGCAGCCGGATTTGGTTGCCGATGATTCGTTCTGTCATTTTGGGAGTTCTCTGCAGACTTTTATTGATTTTATATTTTACAGTGTCGGTTCTGTTTCCGCCGTCACCGCGTCCCCCAGTTCCTTTGCTTTGCGGCGCAGTTTGCCCCATTCCGGGGTCAAAAAATAACCGAGCATGGCCACCAGGCCCACGGCATAGCTGAGGGAAACGCAGGCCATGGAGGAAGTGCCGTACCCCAGCGCATGCAGGATATACGCCGCCGGGATGCGCACGGCCCACAGGATCAGCAGGTTGACCACCGTGGTATATTTGACCGCGCCGGTACCGTTGACAAAGCTCATCATGCAGTTGAACACCGCATAAGTCCAGATAAAAGGCAGCACCCACCAGGTATAGCGCACTGCAGCATCCAGAACCGCCGGGTCGCTGCTGAACAGCCCTAGCAGCGGGCGGCAGAACACAGTAGCCACCAGGCCAATCAGTAATGTAACTACACCGGCAGCGCAGGTGATCTGCACCACGCCCCGCTGCAAACGGCGGTAGTTGCCGGCCCCCAGGTTCTGCCCGGCAAACACCACCGCGGCAGAAGAAAACGAGGTGATGGCAATACCGGCAATGCCAGTCACGCGGCCTGCAATGGAGCACCCGGCCACAAACACCGAGCCCTGCATATTATACACAGCCTGCACCGCCACATGCCCCACCGAGTACAGCGAGTTATTCAGCCCCAGCGGCACACCCACTTTCAGGATGGCCGCCAGCTGCGCCTTATCATAGCCATGGGGCAGCAGAGGAAATTGCAAACCCTCGTAATTGCGGCGGGCGTACAGGATGCTGGCCAGCCAGGAAAGATACAGCGCAATGGTGGTTGCCAGCGCCGCACCGGCCACACCCATGCCCAGCACCGCCACAAAGGCAACATCCAGCACAATATTGGTCAGGCAGGAGATCAGCAGCAACAGCAAGGTGGACCGGCTGTCCCCCAGCCCGCGCAGAATACCGGCGTTCATGTTATAGCCAAGGTTGCCCAGGGTGCCCAGCGCCGTGATCCGCAGGTAGAGCACCGCATAATCAAAGGCATCTGCCGGGACCTGCATCAGCCGCAGCAGCGCCGGGCCGACAAACATTGCCAGTATCGTGACCGGGATGGCGCACAGATACAAAAACCATACCGCCGTGCGCACCAGCATGCGCAGCCCATCCGCATTGCGGCGGCCCATTTCCTGAGAAACAAGGATGGACGCCCCGTTGCCGATGCCCAAAAACACGCACAGCAGAATTTCCATTGGCTGTGTGGCGGTGCCCACCGCCGCCAGCGCGGCGGAATCACAGAAATTGCCCACCACAAGGGTATCCACCGTGCCGTAAAGCTGCTGCAAGATATTGCCCACACAGATCGGCAGGGCAAACAGTGCCGCCGATTTGATGATGGAACCGCGGATCATATCAATTTTGCCTGTATGGCTGGCCATGCCGCAAACCACGTTCCTTTCACTTTTCCAGATGTCTTTATGGCAATACCGCATAATTCTAAGTGCCGATACGGTGAGCGAGGTGCGGCAGATGCTAAGCCAAAAGCGCAGATAATACTGGATGCTGCAAAGGTGAGCGCCGCCAGTGGCGGATGCAGCGAACCGAAGCAGGGGCAGCGGTCGCAGAGTGCGAGGGGTTTTTGCCCCCGAAGCACGATGCGGGTACCGCAACCCGACATTATCGAGCATTTTGGCAACGCAGATGCCGTGCCGTAGCCGCCGGAGCGGTGCTTAAGCCGTCAGGCGGGAATTGTGCGGTATTGCCTTATAAAGCTTTCTCTTCGTTCCCACCATTATAAGCAGTTAGCTGTGGGCCGTCCATTTGCAAAATTGAACTGTCCTTGTGGAAAATTCCATTAAAATAAATTGTTTTTTACTGTTCTATACCAAAAGGGCCGCCCTATACCGGGCAGCCCCAAAAAGGCAATATATTTGCCAGTTTTACACCAAAACGTCCTTGATCAGCAGCGAAAGCCCGCCCGTTGCGCTGTGGATGAACTCCACTGCATCATCGCTGTTGCACAGTTCCGCGGGGATCTTGATCTCAATACCGGATTCGGTCTTAAAGCTGCGGCTTTCCAGCTTTTTGATGCGGGACGGGCTGACCGTGACCCGGTCGTTGCGCTCCACGCCGGAATCCGCCAGCGCCTGCTCAAAAGCGGGCACGGCAAGGGGATACTGCTCCTCCATGCGGGTGCGCACATCCTCCACCGAGATGGTGTTATCCACCGCCTGGTTGCGTACCAGCAGCTCCACGGCGGTTTCGGTGCCGCCATCAAAGGGCGGCACATCGTCCAGCTGTTCCGGCTCCGGGTAGGCCTGCTGCACGGCGGCCACAGCGGTTTCGCATACGGCTTTCAGCTTGGCCTTTTCCGGCATGGCCTGGGTGCAGGCAAACACTTTTGTGGAAAGGTAAAAGTCTTTTTTATCGTCCAGCGCCACCTTTTTTTCAATCAGGCGAATGGTCAGGTTGGCGCGGTCAATCAGCGCGGCTTCGTCCGCCTTGCTGTTGCCAGGCAGCAGGGTGCGCTGCGGCGCAATGGTGCTGCACTGGCCGTTGCCCATCACGTTGGTTACATGGGTAAAGCCGGGGCGGTAGTTCAGTTTAAGCACCGCATAAAACGGCACACCGTCCACAGCGCAGTCCACCACGGCCAGGTCACCGGAGGGGATGCCCTGATATTGCAGCAGCTGTTCAAAAATCACACCTGCAATACGGCGCGAAAGGTCAATAAAGTCATCGTTGTGCTGCATCTCCTGCAAAAAGGGGGAATCCGGCAGAAAGCGGCAGTTTTTGCTGTCATCGCTGGCAAATGCCTTTTCAATGCAGACGGAAAAATATTCATAAAGGTCAGCATCCAGCTCCATCGGCCGGTCCGAAAGTACCGGTTCCGATGCGCCGGCATCCAGAATATGTAAAATGACCTGATTGATTTTGACATCCATGGGGGCAGCTCCTTTGGTTTGAATTGGACTATCAGTATAGCATATTTTGCCGAAGTTGGACAGGGCAATTTTTGCCTTCCCGCATAAGGGACCATAGCGGCGGGAATCATGATGGGTAGAAAGAAGGGATGCAGAATGAGTACCCGTATCACCCATCAGGCGGATGGCACCGCCCGCGGCCAAACGCAGCAGAACACCGCCAACAGCATTATTGACCTGCGCAAACAGCCCGCCCACACACCCAAGCAGGCCGAGCCCGCCAAGCCGGACTGCTGCGGCCAGCCGCCGGTGCCCGCCCGCCAGAAAAACGCGCGGGAATACCTGGCCGGGCGCAGCCCCGGCGTGATGCAGAGTTACGCCCCCAACGCCGCCGACAGCCCCGTGGAGGGCTGGGTGGAGGATGACGAAACGGTGCACCGCCTGGCACATTGGAGGGAGGAAGCGATTTATTGAGTGCAGGGTTTGCGGCAAGGCCCGGCAGCGGGACGATGCAAGCATCGTCCCCTACAAATTATTTGCAGCGTTTATCATAATCGGCAAGGTTTCTCTGCGGCGGGATGAGGGCATCCCGCCCTACAGGGATAACATGCCATTTGGCGTGTATACGAAAAAAGCAGAGCTTTTGACAGCTCTGCTTTTGAACAGCACCCCATTTGTTAGACAGTATGATATACTATCTAACAAG